>JAJZOL010000171.1 GCA_021811565.1 bacterium
AGCTGCATACAGTGACATTCGATCAAAATCGCGCGCATCTGAACCAGGAGGAATCCCTTCGGCATGCCCTCTCGCCGAACGGTGAGACGGTGATGTATCGAAACCGCCCCATTCATGTGGCGGGATGGGCGAAGCGGTTCCTCTTTTCGTCGGAGCAGTTGGAGCAACCCGTAAGTTGTCTTTCCGGCGGCGAGCAGGCTCGATTGCTGATCGCCAAGCTGATGCTGGAGCCTGCGGATATCCTGCTCCTTGACGAACCCACGAACGATCTGGATATCGCGTCGATAGAGGCTTTGGAGGAGACGCTGCTGGAATTCAGCGGCGCTCTCGTACTTGTGACTCATGATCGTTTCCTCCTGGAACGTGTCTGCACCGATTTCATAGCGTTGGATGGGAAAGGCGGTGCATCATACTTTGCGGATTACGGGCAGTGGGAGCGGACACTGGAGCCGGAGAAACGGGAGGTAAAAGCGAAACGCGAGGAAAAGCCGAAGAAACCCGCCCCGCGATCCGTAAGCGGATTAACCGCATCCGAGAGAAACGAACTCAAACGCATGGAGGAGACCATCCTTAACGCCGAGGCGGAGGTGGAGCGTTTGGAAAAATTCCTCGCATCTCCGGAAGTGGCAACGAACGCGGAGAAATTGCAACGCACGTGGGAGGAGTTATCGCAAGCGAATGAGCGCGTAACTGCGATTTACGCGCGTTGGGAGGAGTTGGAGAGTAAGTTGAAATAATTATGTTTCAATTCAGTTAATTGCAATATTCTCTTTTCAGGTATTTCGCCGAGCAAGAAATGAACGATATTAGCCTCATTTTCTGAATTTTGTAAATCACCTCAATTGTATATTTAAAATTATGATTGAATAAAATGGAGAATAAATGAAAGTCGTCTTAGAATGATATCATTTCATAATATTTATAAAAGGTATATAAAATGTTAAAAGTAATCGAATGTAATGATTCCGATGAAATTGCAAATATAAATCGCAAAATATTAGACATCCCGCGAAATATTGCATATCAACTCGGAATATCAGCTCTTGAAATAATAGAGAAAGGCTATTTTCAATACAACTCAGAAACTAGAGTTGATATGCGAGATGCAATTAGAAGTGCCTGCGAAAAAAAGATAAGTATTCCACCCAGTGAAAAATTACCGGAACGAATATTTACATATTTTGAGGATACTTTCATCCAGATCAATAATGAAACAACGCTCGAAGCCTCTTTTCGCTTGGTAAAGGATAATTTAAATCCATTAGCGCTCAATTTTGCTAATGGCATAGCTCCGGGGGGCGGTTTTTTAAAGGGTTCGAGAGCTCAGGAAGAGGTTTTATGTAGATCAAGCGCGTTATATGCAACCCTCAAAGGCGATCAAATGTATGCCGAACATCGAAAAAGAGAGATGCCGGATTCCACGGATTGGGCGATCCTCTCGCCGGATACTCCGGTCTTTCGCATGGATGATGGTGTTTTTCTAAATGAATATTGGTTATTAAGTTTCATCACCTGTGCTGCGCCATATAGGTATAGTATTGGTCAGCCTAAATCAAGAGAGTTATTACGCAAGCGAATTCAGCGAGTACTGCAAATTGCGGCTGCATATGGTTATTCCTCTTTGGTTTTAGGCGCATGGGGATGCGGAGCCTTTGGTAACGATCCTTATCTCACCGCGATGGATTTCAAATCAGCACTTGAAAATGAATTCAGAAATATATTCAATCATGTAGTTTTTGCAATCACCGATTGGTCCAGCGATAGAAGATTTATTTCTCCATTTGTCAAAGCGTTCACAACATAGTACTCATTACAGGCGAGAATCATATCCTTTTGAAGTGAAACATGTCTGATTGCTCGATGGAATTATTTATCAATGATAAGAAATCAGAAAGGGCTCTAAGAAAATGAACGATATACCCAATAATGTTCTAAACTCCCAACAGGAGATATGGGAGGAAACATTTCTGGAACCGGAGGCGTTCGGAGAAAGTCCGAGTTATCCTGGGAGGAAATCCTTGGAGATCATGAAACGCTCCGGCGTTTCCGTCATGCTTGAACTCGGCGCCGGGCAGGGGCGAGACACCATCCTGTTTGCTCAGGATGGGCTGAAAGTGATGGCGGGGGATTACTCCCAACGGGGCATCGAAGCGATTCTGGAAAAGGCGAAAAAGCTTCACGTGGCGGATAAGGTTTGCGGGAAATGCTTGGATGTGCGTAAACCTTTGCCGTTCGAGGATGAAACTTTTGACGCCTGTTACTCTCATATGCTCTTTTGCATGGCGTTGGAAATGTCCGAGATTGAAAGCCTTGTGAAGGAGATCGGAAGAGTGTTGAAACCGAATGGATTATGCCTATTCACCGTGCGGAACACCTCCGATCCCCATTTCGGCGCAGGGATTCATCGCGGCGAGGATATGTACGAGGTGAACGGGTTCATCGTGCAATTTTACGATCGGGAGAAGGTCGAGCGATTGGCGGTGGATTTCGAGATACTAAGCGTGGAGGAGTTCCAGGAGGGAAAGCTGCCTAGAAGCTTGTATTTGGTAACGATGAGAAAAAAGAGCTAGGTTGCAATCTTTTCAGTTTTGAATCAACTGGGGAAATCAAGCTATTGGAAAAGCATTCATTTCCCCTTATCCTCTTTTGGCGGCTCCGGGATTTTGACGCGATCCCCCTCCTGCAGCTTAAGTCCCATATCCACAGGACTAACCTTGCAGCGATCCGCTTGGACTTCCAACACCCGCAACTCCCCCAAAGGCTTCGTCTCCGTCCAGACGACATTTCCTTGACTGTCCTTCACGTTTGAGAGACGATAAGCCATCAGCTTGTCGTCCACTTGCAGTCCGTCGAACCCTCCAAGATCCACGATCGCCTCGCCGTTCGGCAGCACCGCCAACACCGAACCTTCGTAGCTGTTCACGGTTCCGACCAGCTTTTGCGCAATTTGGTCCACTGCTTTGCGCGCCGCTTTGCCAAGGGAGCTTTGCGACCATTCCGAACTCCCGATATCGATTCCACCGAGGTTAATGGATCCGCCGTGGATGTATCCCGCGAGAAGCGTGCCGCCATAGCTAACCTGCTCTCCTCGCGTGGTGAACGCGGTAAGCACCCTGCCCGTGGTGACATCAATCAGACGCGTGTCCAATACGACTCTTGCCGTGCTGCTGCGAACCTGCAAACCCGCAACTGGGCCCCATCCGATTGCCCCGCCGATTCGATTATCCTTGATGCCGAACTCCGTGGCTTTGACGTCGATAATGTAATTCACTCCCAGCACCTGACCGGCGGGAGTTGCGGTTGCGGGGTTGACCACCCCCTGCTGCACCAGTTGATGCTCCTGTTCTATGGCGCCTATCGCCTGCCGCTCAATTACATGGACCCCCGCCTTGGTCATCGCGGTTGTGAGCATATCCCCCACCACCCGATCCACCTGATTGCCGCCCGTTTTGTCCGCCACGACTATGGCGATGCGTGAGCCATCAGGAAGCGGCGCCGTGACGGACTCCTTTGGCCCTTTTTTATCGGATGCTTTTGCGATCGTTGAGCATCCCAAAAGAAGAATTAGGAGGATAAACGGCGATAGCTTGAGTTTCATCTATTCAACCCTCCTTGAGGGATGGAATTATCCTTGCATTAATACTATAGACGTTTTTTAAACGCCACTGTTTCAAACATTCGGAGGTCGATTTTAGCTTGGCGTTCTCTCCTGATTCCCCGATGCAATCTGAAACCTCATGTGGGGATGGTTTCCCCTCGAAAAGAGATGACTTGACCTTCCAGCATCGGCGCTGAAAGCCTCCGTCCGCCCCATCAGCCAAGGTTGACATTCGAAAAATAACAACGTACAATCAGAAGGAAAGATAATTCTCGCGTAACCCGAACAAAACCATGGCTCCCATTTAATTTACCGGTTCAGGTGGACATTGCTCGGCGTAAAAACGGTGAATTAAGTCTTTGAAGGGTTTGTAAATGTCAATCATAGATTTCTCCTCTTTGGAAATAGCCCTGACAGATCG
>JAJZOL010000075.1 GCA_021811565.1 bacterium
CGCCATTCCCGAAGTTATCGGAGATGCGGGCTTGGTTTTTCCGGAGGGAAATCGGTGCAAGCTGTCTGAAACGCTTCAGCTCCTCTTCGACAATGAGGAGTTAAGAAACCATTTGGGGAATCTTGGACGGCATCAGGCGGAAACCTTGTATTCATGGGAAACCGTTGGGAGGCGATATTACTCAATGTATCAATCACTCTTATAAGCGATGACGGCCATGGATTTATCGATTTTGAAATGCACACTTCAAGGGTTGATCATGCGTATGAAAGTCGTTTCGCATTAATAAGCATGAAAAGGAACGGAAAGATGTAAACGTTGTAAATATTGAACGCCGATTGAAGGCTCTTTGCGAAAGGAGATATGAAATGAAAAGCATTCGATCCAATGTTGCGTTCACTCTCATTGAGCTGCTAGTAGTTATCGCGATCATAGCGATTCTCGCGGCGATTCTTTTTCCAGTCTTCGCACAGGCTCGGGAAAAAGCTCGCGAAGCCACTTGCGCAAGCAACATGAAGCAACTCGGGATGGGAGCCATGATGTACCTTCAGGATTACGATGAGCAGTTCATGGATCAATATCGTGATCACGAAGGAGGCGACTCGACCGTTTGGCCCGATGGACAGTACAATCAGCCGAATGGCCAGCCATGGGGTTGGTACACCGGACCGCAATACGCCATGGGGCAGCATGGAATTACTCCAAATTGGGCGTGGCTCGTGAACCAATACATCAAATCGCCTCAGGTATTTGGTTGCCCCGACGGCTATTCCACGTGGAGAACCGGTACCACGACGGATGCCGCAAGCTACGCCTACACAAACTGGATCGGCGATGCGGGAGTGTATCGAGGTCCCGCCGCCAAACTTGCCATGATCCGACAACCCTCTAACACCATCCTCTTCTTTGAAACGGGAAAGCTGTGCTGGTCGGTGGAACAGGACGGTTGGACGGGGTCACCATGGCAATACACCGGCAATGAATGCACGCCTTATAATCCAGGACCCTATCCCAATCCTGGAAATTGGTGGAACGGACATGGAGTCTGTCCCCTTTGTTATCCGGACTGGTTGGCGCGGCATAATTTGGGTCGCAACTACGTCTATTGCGACGGTCACGTTAAATGGGGAAGTGACACGCAAATGAATGTCGCGATAGATGTCATTCAATGGGATTTTCGATGTCAGCAATAAGATGCAAGGAATACTTTTGAAATTCGATATTGGAAGGAGGGATCGTAATGAAGATGAATCCTGCGGTAATCATTGGAATCGTCATTGTACTGGCGCTGGTGATTATAGGGTTTGAATTCAAAGCTCTCTTCACACCGCAAACAAGCTCTTGGCATCCCGGAACGGATTACGGTCAAAGAGGCGCCTATCCCATACCCACCCAACCGGCTCCGCCCCATTAACGTACTCAAACCACTTCTTCAACCGGCGCGTCTCCCCTCCTCATTCCTTTTCGAATGAGGAGGGGGGGGCTATCAAAGGGTAATCATGTCGTCTATTTTTTCGCACAGACTTGCCACATCCAGCTTTGGATCCGCCCAGTCCACCTTCGCAAGCCTCTCCGATGCGGCGACAAGCAAAGGCATGCGCCATCGCTTTACGAAGAGGGAGGTCAAATCCTTTTTCGCCGCTGCGTTAACCGCGATAAGCCAATTCGTGCATTGCTTCAGTGCGTTGTTCGGAGTGGATGGCTTCACCTCCGGGCACTGGAGCAGCGCGGCGAAAAACCGCTTCAGCCATGCGTTCTTTCCATTTTCGCGATAAAGCTTCAACATCACGGTTGCGTACATGCACGGCTGATCGGATGGCTGAATATCAAGGCGCGGGGTCTTCTCGTCCAGCCCCTCCAAAGTTGTAAACGCCTTTAGAAACGGCAAGTCCGATTTTGAATAATCCTCCTCGCACGCCTCTATGGTTTTCCTGGTGGCGATGTCGGGGTCGACGCATTTGAGCGTATCCATGCAGACGTATCGCATGAAGACAGCGTAGCCTGTCACGAACAGACTATGTCGGTCGCCGAATGTGTAGTAATTACGCCCCATCTCGTAAAAGTAATAATGCGCGAAGGCTTTGTTGTCCTTCACCACCATCGGATAGTCGTAGGAGTAAAAGAGGCACAGCTCCATTCCCGTCGCGCCAACATAGGAGCAACCCGCTCCGCAATTCAGCCCATCATCCGGCACGGCTGCAATGGTCGGCATATCCTTATATAGCTTGTAAGGGGTTGGATGAGTGCCGGTAAGGTCGGCGTAGAGCTTCCAGGCGTCGTCTAGTCGTTTGAGAAAGATGCCGATAATCCTTGGGTCAAGCTGAGTCGTGGTGGTGAAAAAAACAATATTTTTGCCCATCCAAGGATACATCCAAGGAGAGACCTTTTTCTCCCTCCACAGCTCCGGATACTCCGCCAACGTGAGAAAATCCACCGCCTTCCCGGCTTTCGGGAGGTTTGCCAGGGAAGGGGATGCGGTTGTCGCCAACGCGACTGTCGCGCCGATAAACTGGCGGCGCGTGAACTTGCGTTCTGTTTTCCTGTCAGGCATGTTCGCTCCTCGTTTTGCGTATGGTTGCATGGATTATACCAAAAAACAGTGTGCACCACTTATCTCTATCGTTCACATTGACTAATGTATGATGATTACATGTATTTCCGATCAAACGAATACGGAGGAAGATAATAAAAAGTTTTTATTCCCGTATCCCATTCATCCTGTGGTTTATATTGATAAGATGTTACGGGTATCATATGACAAATATCGCTTTCCATTCGGTTTCTTGCGGAAGGAGCGTTCAAAATGCGTGTCACTCTCTGCATTCTCCTTGAGATATTTATCCTTGCACTGGTAGTATCCGCCTCTCGCGCCGCGCCGCTTTCAGGTAATCTTGTCATCAACGGCGATTTCTCTCAAATTACGAATGGTAAACCCGTCGGTTGGGAGGCGGAGGGGGATCTCTCCCGCGTGAACCAATCGCTCAGCGTTGCGAGGGAGGGAGGTGTTCCCTATGCCAAGCTCGATTGCAAAAGCATCCAAGGCTCCGGCGGGGATATCCATTCCATGATCGCCCAGATGGGAACGGTCGCGTTGGAGAGGGGTAAGACCTATCAACTAACTTGCGATGTGCGAGAGAAGGGGATACAGGGGCGCAGCGTCAGCGTGGCTGTAATGGATATGACCGACTGGAACACCTGCGGTCTGAACACCTCCATTCCCGTAACGAGCGAGTGGCGGTCGTGTAGCATCATTTTCCAAGCGACACGGAACGTGAGCAAGCAGAGTCGGCTGCAATTCTGGTTTACGGAGACGGGGACGTTCTACCTTCGAAACGTGAAGTTGATGGAGATACAGCCCGTCAAAACGGTTTTTACCGACATCGCGCCGCGTACCGTATCAAAAAATCTTGTCACCAACGGCTCCTTCGATGTGGGGGCGTTTGGATGGTCCTCCTTGGGGCGAGCCTCGGGGTGGGGGAATATCGCGCATCTGCATGGAACGGTCATGTCGTCCGAGGATCCGCTTCATACCCACTTTCTAAGAATCCCTTTGGGGGGAGGGAATACGCCGGTTCTCTATTTCGACTATCTCGTTCCAAGTGCGACTCGCCAACTGCGCATGCTGGTGGCGAACCTTGGATGGATCGCTGTGCAGCCGGGCGCCTCCTACACTCTCTCATGTGAGATGCGTTCAAATCCTACAGGACTTCGTGCCGCTATCGGAGTGATGGCGACCAACCCATCCGACGGATCGGGCAACTGGAGGGATGTTGAAACGCATGTCATCCTTGCGAATACCTGGAAGAGATACACGTTCACGTTTCAATCACCGAAACGCTATCTCTTTGTTGCGGTTGGTCCGGATTTGGAACGAGAGGTTAGCGGGGATGTGGATGTCACCAACATCCAGTTGGAGCGAGGTGATGAAGCCACCGCATACGCCCCGTCATGCACGAAGGAGATAGGCGTGACGTCGTCTCGAATGGGGGGTCTGTTTACAGCGGGGGAGAAAGCCACAGTGTTAGTAAATGGCTATAACCATACCGACCGCACCACTCAATCGAGGATTGCCCTCCGAGCCACGGATTTTTTCGACAGAACGCACCCCTTGCCATCGGTAACTCTGAGACTGCCGCCTGGAAAGGCGGTTGAAAAGATTTTGACGCTTCCTTCGAAATGGAGGGGATATTTTCGCATCACGGCGCAATGGAATATCGCCGGCAAGCCGTTCAGCCACTCCCTTCGCATTGCGATCCTACCAGACGGCATTCCCCAAGACAGCGTCGTGGGGCTAAACCATGCCTTTTCGGATAACACCCTTATTCGATTAGCGAAAAAGGCGGGGGTCACCTGGTACAGGGATTGGTCCCTCAAATGGCAGGACATAGAGCCGGAGCCGGGAGTGTGGCATTGGGATATTGCGGACACACAGATCAATCGCGTCCTTGAGCAAAAGGTGAACCTGATGGCTCTCCTGCCTCCTTTTCCGTCCGCGAATTGGTCCTCTGAAGCTCCGGTGGATTTCCCTCAGGCGGGTCCGGGGTCACGCCTGAGGCAGGCTTGGGCGCCCAAGGACCCCGCGCTTCTTGACGAGTTCATTCATCGCGCTGCGGAGAGATACAAAGGGAAAGTCAAGTATTGGGAGTTTCTAAACGAACCGATCTTCACGGACTACTCCCTGCCAGGGTCGGGAGTTGGGGGATATCCCGGGCGCAGATACAACGTGGAGGATTATGTTAACCTTCTTAAGGGTGCTGCAGCGGCGATGCGTTCGGCGGACCCCCAATGCAAGGTGATTGGCGGAGTTGCCTCCGATCCGGATCGCTTTACGACTCAGTTAATGGACGACGGCATCCTGAAAGTGGTGGATATCCTCAATCTGCATATCTACCCGGGTCTCCGCACGCCGGAGGGGTATGAGAAGGAGATGGATCACCTGTTGTCGCTAATGAAAGAGCACGGAGGGATCAAACCGATATGGATCACTGAGTTCGCCTATTACGGATGCGACAACCTCCCTCGCAAACCGTTCATTCCTCAGTCATATTCCTGGGAGGAGAGCCGCCTGTTGGCAAACGAACGCCAATGCGCCGATTACACCATCCGTTTCTTCACAATCATGATGGCGCGAGGCGTTCAAAAATTCTTCATTCATGCAGGAGTGAGCGGAACAGTAAACACTCCGGAATTGGAGTGTCCCATGTTCGAAGGAGAGGGCTCTCCTCGCAAGCTATTACCCGCCTTGGCGGTGTTCTCTAAGATGATGGGAAGCTCTCCGCATCCCGTCCTTCATGAAACGCTCAAAGGGGGATGCCGAGTCGCGGCGTTTGACACCTCCGGGAAATCCCTTTTGATCCTCTGGAATCCAACGTCCGCACGATCCACTTTATCCATTCCTATCCCGCAAGCGAAGGCGTACGACATAATGGGGGAGCCGCTCAACGCCAGGAGATTGACACCGTCGGATGATCCCATCTATGTGGTGGGGAAACCGGATAGTGCGGGGGCGATGGCGAAGGCGATAAGGGATCGTTAGGTGAATGGAGGACAATTTGTCCAACAATTTGCAGGTTTGAGCTTTTTTTGACCGAGTTTGATGACAAATTACCGCTTGGAATATGCTACAATTCTGCATGAAATCCTCTTGAGCCTGGCATTTTAATCTCAGTCATTGGAGAAGCCATGCGTGATCAGCAAAATCCAAAACGTATCGCCTTGACGGATGCTCTTCCCACGTTTGCAACTGTAAGTGGCGGAAGACGTCCTAGAATGGTCACATTGCGCGCCGTTTTGTTGGCGCTGTTCATTATGCCTTTCAGCTCCCTATGGCAGGTGAACATGGAGGTTATCCGGTATTCCGGTCACCCCTCCACTATTTCCCTTTTCTTCAATGTCGTTTTCATCTTTGCTGTGCTGATTGGGCTCAATACCCTTGTCCGCAAGTTCCGCCCCTCATGGGCGTTTGATCCGGGGGAATTGCTCACCATCTACATCATGCTTGGTCTGTCCACCGCAATGGATGGGCATGACATGATTGAGGTGCTCACGCCGATTTTAACGCATGTGCGGTATTTTGCAACTCCCGAGAACAGATGGCTTACGGAGATCGTTCCTTATGTGCCCAAATGGCTTTCCGTCACTGATCCAAGAGCGTTACGCGACTTCTATATCGGCAACTCCTCCATATTTGTGTCCTACAACTGGCATGCATGGCTTGTGCCGGTCTTGTGCTGGGTCGGGTTCCTTTCCACCTTGTGTCTAATCATGCTTTGCATCAACACCCTTTTACGGAAACAGTGGACGGAGAATGAGAAGCTCGCCTATCCCTTGGTGATCGTGCCCCTTGAAATGGTGAATCCCCAGACGGTGCTTTTCAAGGACAAGCTTTTTTGGACCGGCGTTGCGATCTCCGCTACATTGGAGATATGGAACGGACTAGCGTTTCTCTATCCATCCATCCCCACGTTGCCTCTCAAGTTCAGTTCCCCCACGCAGGATCTGGAGAACTGGCTGACCTCTCCGCCTTGGAACGCCATCGGGTGGACGCCCGCAGCGATCTATCCTTTCGGAATCGCACTCGGTATGCTACTGCCGTTGGATTTACTCTTCTCGGTGTGGTTTTTCGCGTGGGTGTGGCGGTTGGAGAGCGTGTTCGGAGCGGAGTATGGCTACTCTCAGATACCCGGTTTTCCCTACATGGAGGCGCAATCGTTCGGTGCCTATATCGGGATCGCCGTATCGGTATTGTGGGTGAGTCGATCGTATTTCGTCCGCATTTGGAAGGGGTTGTTTAATCGCAACATCGATTTGGAGGATGATCACGAACCGCTATCCTATCGGCTTGCCGCCATGGGGATAGTGGTTGGCAGCGGAATTATTTATGTCTTCTGTCGTTTGACGGGTATGACGACAGGTTTGATCATTATCTTCTTCCTTATCTATTTCACCTTGGCGGTGGCGGTCACCCGAATGCGAGCCGAACTTGGAGTGCCGGCGCACGATATGCACTATAGCGGGCCGGATTCCATCATCACCTCGGTGGTGGCGCCGAACACGCTGCCACGCCAGGACCTCACGATGTTCTCCATGTTTTGGGGCTTTAACCGCGCCTACCGATCCCATCCATCGCCTGTGCAACTGGAAGGGATGAAAATCACTCAGAAAGCGACGAACGATTATCGCGGGCTTTTTGCAGCGATGATGGTGGCGGTGATCTTCGGGTCGCTTTGCGCATTCTTCGCCGACCTGTTCCTCACATATCATCACGGGGCTGCCGAAAACATCGCCCCGCCCAACGTGCAACTCATTTTCGGCGGGGAGCCTTGGAATAGAATGCAGGGGTGGTTGCATACGCCGCCGTCCCCGGAACAGCAGTTCAATACCCGCGTGGCGATCGCGGTGGGTTTCTGCTTCACGCTTCTGCTCAATGTCCTTCGTTTACGATTGGAATGGTTTCCCTTTCATCCCGTGGGATACGCCATCTCCAGTTCCTGGTCGCTAAGTCTTCTTTGGCTTCCTTTGATGATCGCTTGGCTCATTAAGCTCATCATATTGAAATACGGTGGTTTGAAAGCCTATCGCAAGGCGTTGCCGCTTTTCCTCGGATTGATCATCGGGGAGTGCATTCTGGGCAGCTTGTGGATGTTGATCGGGATTTCGTTGAATATTCCCACCTACGCCTTTTGGCCATAATGATATTGAGGCGTAATGTGGGTAAGATATAACATTGAGATTTAATTCGGATTTCAAATCGCTGGCGTCTTCCATCTTGGCGCTTCACGCTTCACCCCAATGAATTTAGTCGTAAAAGCGTGAGCACGGATGGTAGGTCGCTTCGCCTTTATCCGTGATTACTTTGAGCGTTTCCTCTAGTCAAGCAATTCCATGCGATTTCCCCGGTAATGCGGGGAATCGCAACAATCACTTCATAGTTGATGTAACAGCGAAATTCAAGATATAAGCAGTTCAGGGGTTATGGGAAGTTTATGATATCATATCGGCAATTAAATAGATGATGAAATACGTGAAATCACTCCTGTTAAAGTAAATATATCCGATGATATATAATTCCTGAATCAATAATGTCGTGAACTCGAATTTTGCAGTCATCAGAATCACCTTATGAGAGATGAATTTTTATGAGTACAGACCCTGAGAGATATGATTCCGATTCCATTATTGTGGAGGGAAGCCTTCACAAAACGCGTTCTTCACAGCCCTCGCAAAACAGGGGCATCACTTTTAGAGCGTTTTTAATCGGGCTTATTCTCATGCCGATCAATGCCTTCTGGATCACTGTTGTTGAGGTGAGATGGTATACGCTTGACGGCACCTGCCTTCCTTTATTCATTGAACCCGTGTTCTTCCTCTTCTGCATCTGTCTCGCGAATTTCGCGGTTCGCAGCAAGAAGCCACGGTTGGCGTTGGATCCGGGGGAACTCCTTGCAATCTACGTGATGCTGGTGATGGGTACCGCCCTTGCGGGGCATGATTTGATTCAGAACCTTTTCGGGTCCATCGCGCACGCCTACGAGTTCGCGAAACCTGAAAACGGTTACAAGGAGCATTTTTTCCAGTATCTGAAGCCCTCCTCCTTCCTGATTGTGACGAACATGGGGGCGATAAAGGCGTTCTATCAAGGCGGAGTCTCATGGGCGAACCCCGCTTATATCGCGGCGTTCGCCGGGCCGTTATTTTGGTGGGCGATTTTCCTTGGATTCCTAGGCGGCATGTGCCTCAGCTTGAATATTCTCATCCGCAAGGCGTGGACGGAGAATGAAAAGCTCGCTTTCCCGATCGTGCAATTGCCTTTGGCGATGACCAACACCGACCCAACAGGAACGCCGTTCTGGCATAGCCCGATGATGTGGGGAGGATTTGCCATCGCCGGCGCCATCGATATTGTGAACGGATTGCATTACCTCTATCCCTCTTTTCCGTTTCTCGCCTGGATTAAGCTGTATAACGTGGGTCAGTTTTTCACTCAGCGCCCTTGGAATGTCATCAGCGACACGAATATCTCCATGTATCCGTTTGCGATAGGGATCGCCTATTTTCTCCCGCTGGATTTGGCGTTCTCGTGCTGGTTTTTCTTCGTGGCGCGCAAGTTGTTTCAGGTGCTTGGAGCTGAAATGGGCTGGGATGCACCTTCGAATGTGGGATTTCCTTTTTTCCAGCAACAGGCTTCGGGAGCCTGGATCGCTTTGGGATGCATTATTGTGTGGTCTCTTAGAGGGCAGTTTAAAACCGCTTGGGAGACCGCTTTCGGATCGATTCCCGAGTTGCACGGTGAGAAATACGAGGAGTATGTAGCCGACCGTAAAAGATACAGGGGGGCGTTCATCTTTCTTGCTGCGGGAGTGATCTTCCTCTCCTGGTTTTCCAATCAGATTAAGCTCTCCGCGTGGGTTGCGTTGCTGTTTTTCGGTCTCTTCTTTCTTATCGCCTTCGTGATCACGCGCGTAAGAGCGGAGTTCGGTTCGCCCCATGAGATATTCTTCGTAAACCCGCGCAGCATCATCGTCACTCTTTTTGGCGTGAACACCATCGGAGCGCAAAGCCTAACCTCTCTCGCCCCTCTCTATTGGTACAACAGGGGATACCGGAACCACCTGATGCCAAACCAACTGGAGGCGTTTAAGATGGCGGAGAACGGCAAAATGCAGACCAACCGCCTGATCGCCCTGCTCGCCGTCTCAATGCTGATCGGCATCCTCTGCGCCTATTGGGCGAACCTGAAGGTGACCTATATGGATGGTGCGACAAGCAAATGCGTGGGCTATAAAATATGGGTGGGGCAGGAGGCTTACGACCAACTGAATGGCTGGCTGCAAACTCCGACGCACCCTGATCGAACTCAGATAGGTTATATGATCGGCGGGGCGCTTTTCACGATTGCTCTAAGAGCCATGCGAAGCGCGTTTATCTGGTGGCCCTTCCATCCAGCCGGATACGCCCTTGCAGTATCCTATGCCATGGATTATTTCTGGTTCGCGTTTTTCATCAGTTGGGTGATCAAAACGCTCATCATTCGGTTTGGGGGGATGAAAGCTCATAATGCGGCGATTCCAATGTTTTTGGGGTTGATACTCGGGGATTTTGTGTTTGGGTCTCTTTGGGCTATCTACGGCCCCTTGATGCACGTGCAGGTGTATAAAATCTACATATAGAGGCGTGTGTTGCATAAATATAATCAGAATCAGTGCGCATACAATATATTGGATATATAATGGCTTTAATATGCATATGTTGTATCAGTGTGCGGTTCAAATACATTTGTGCAACACACTCAGAGGTAATAGCAAAATTCAGAAAATGGGGATATTATCGCTCATTTCACGTTCGGTGAAATACTGGGAAATCGAATTTTGCGATTATCTGTATAGAATGCGAGAGGAGGATGATTATTCGTCATCGTCCTCCTCCAATTCGTCATCCATGGCTCCGGTGCAATCCGTGTAGCGACTGATCTCCTCGCCTCTGAATACGTGGGCGACGAAATCCTCGCGATCAAACCGAGGAAGATAGGAAGTAACGATATCGTCGTCCACTTGACCTAGCAGTTCCTCCTCCTCGGCGACGGTCAGGTCGGTTTCAAAAACAACGGTGGCATGGATCGTGTCATGGGCGTAGTGCAAATCCACTTGCCCCACCCGCTTTTCTCCATCCCATATGAGATAAATCTCGGAGGTTTGGGTTCGCACCAAACGAGTCAGCTTGAAACGATTATCCATCTGGAATCCTCCACTCGCGAAGCAATGTCTGTCTTCGTAAGCTACTGAGGATTATGATACCCTTATTTTAAATCTGAGCGCCGTGATGCCGAGAGGCGACTCATGTTGATGCCTCTGCCGCTGCCGTCAAGAGTGAATTCTATGCCGCTTTGGGGAATTTCCACCAGCATGCTCGCCTTTAGGATTGTTATCCAAACGCCGGGATGGATGGTCCCCTGGCAGTGGATTTGACTATCCTTGACGTTTCTCGACCCAAGCATTAATGTTCTCTTTTCACTCAACAGTTCTCGAATCCTCTGCTCAAGGCTGTTTCGCTGGTCTATCAGTTTCTGAGCCAACGCCTTTTTCTCCGGCGGAAGTTTGTCATTCCACTGTCCGCCGAGAGGACGCAATGTTTGGGTAATGCGATGGACGTTTTGCTCGCACATTCGTATCTCCTCATCCACTTCCGCCACTCGATAGCTTGAAAACTGATCTTGCCCGATTACCAACTTCGTTGAAGTGTAGTCCTCCATCCCAATATCCCAAGCCTCCACTCCCTTTTGCGCCGACAGGGAGCCGCCGTATATTTTGGAACCCTTGGCACCGATGATCTTCTCGGGAGTGATGATATCGCTATGCATCAGGGTTTCGCTTACATGGATATCGCCTGTCGCCAAAGCCCAGCATCGGGCCGCACGCGTGAAATAGATGTCTCCCTTGGCGCGGATGGTGACTCCGGCGGATATCCCCTTGATGGCGACCAAGCCCTCCGCCTGTATCGCGCCTCCTTTGACGCTCCCCGTGATGATAACCCCTACGGAAAAATGATGATCTCCAGGTGGAAGGTCTCCATCCACGATCTCCAAGGGATGGATGCTCAGCTTGTCGTTATGCACCTCGAAAATCCCATCGCATCGCGCTATGAATTGCAGTCGATCCTCGGACATGCCAACCCCGTTGCCCGCGATGTATTTGATCTCTTTACCGGTTTGCTGTGGAATTGAGGCGAGAGGAGCGGTGAGGGTTTTGCCAGGAGACCCTGGTCTGGCGGGAATGATGGATGCAAGCGTCTGGCCCGCTTTGACCCTTTGGTCTTTGGGAAACGCAAAGTAATCCAAGGAGCCATCATCCTTGCGAGGAAGCGCTCGTACATAGGTTTCCGGGATTTTCCAAAGGATTTGAGCGTCCGTGCCGTTTTCCGGCAGGACACCTTGCGCGATAAGCGCTTTGAACACCGGTTGACCGGGTTCGCTCGCCATTCGCACCGCTTTGAGGATTTCCTCCTCGCGGTGGCCATACATCACCCCCATGTCGCGCAGGCGATCAAGTATCTCCTGAGCCGTTACCGGGCGCCCGTTCCCCGTGGGAGGCGTGATCGTAGCGTACACCTGCGTGCGATCAGGGTTAAAGTTCATCTCCGCATATCCATTCTGATTGTTTTGTCCTGTTGCCATTTGAACCGTTTAATGATAAAATATAAAGACATGCGAACCATTGATTAAAGACATTCCATACGTTTTCTTCCATATTATTACGGGGATATCACTATTTTTTCATCATTACCGGATATACTGAGAACCGTGGGCGCCATCCGATAATATGGAACGGTGCGTCTGATAGCAGTTATCGGACGCAATATGAAATACATTGGAAAGGTGGGAATTGCGTCGTGCGTTTCACCCAGATTGCGGCGGTGCTTTTCGCCATATCGCTGTCAGCGCCGGTAATGGCTGATGATATTTTGGTTATCAATCTTCCCTCGTTTCAAACGGATAACAATAGGACCGACACCCGTGCCGCTCCACCCGCGCCTTCGAACGCCGTGGACCGTCATGGCGGTGTGAGAGTGAATGAGGACCAAAAGGTGCTTGGTCATCTTGGCATTGTCGAAACTACGGCTCCTTTGCGTTTGCAACCTGACGCGAATATCAGACCGGTAGTTAGGATCGTCGCAGGGACCTATATCGCTTTGAAATCCCAGCGGGGGGAATGGTATGGAATCCTGTTGCAGGATCAGGGTATCGGTTGGGTGCCGACAAAGTATGTCAAGTTGTTGGATTATGACGTGGTGTCCACCGCACCCCTGCCTTCACGAGGGGTCTCGGGGGATGAGAGATATTTTAGGGATAATCCGATGCTTTCCACCCAGCAAAAAACGATTTTAGAAACCGCCTACAGCTATCTTGGCGTTCCATACAAGTGGGGCGGCACCACCGTTCAGGGAATGGACTGCTCCGGGTTTGTGCAGAAATGTTTTGCCGCTGCGGGAATCACCCTCCCAAGAACGGCGCATGAGCAGATTAATTACGGTGAGCCTGTGCAGGCGGATCAATTGCAGCCTGCGGATCGCCTCTATTTCGCGGATAGAAGCGGAGCGATTGTTCATACCGGAATCTACATCGGGAATGGGTATTTCATACATGCATCCAGCTTGAATCACGCCGTTTCGATTAGCAAACTCTCCGATCCGCTTTACCAAAGAATGTATGCAGGTGCGAGAAGATAGCTCCCGTTATATCTATTTCTCGTTAAAAATCCAATAAAAAGGGGCGACCAGGTTATGGTCGCCCTTTGTGTCTAATGAGTTTGGCTTATTAAGCCGCTTTTCTCACAAGGTGGATATCCTTGCGGCGATCGTTCTCGCTTTGCTGGGAGCTTAGCCTGAAGGTTTTCACCATGCTCAGCATTTCATCGCACTGCGCCATCAACTCCTCCGCCGATGCTGCGGATTCCTCGGAACTCGCCGCCACCTGCTGGGTGATCTGGTTCACCTGCTCGACCGCGTGGTTTACTTGGTTGATTGCCTCGCGCTGCTGCTCGGTGCCGGACGTGATGCCGTTCATGACCTCGGAGACCTTGTTGACGTTCTCGTTGATCTCCTGAAGATTGGCGAGCACCTCCTGATTGATCGTCACCCCCGCCTCGGCGTCCTTCACGGATCCCTCGATGAGGTTCGCTGTGTTCTTCGCAGCCTCGGCGCTTCGCATCGCGAGGTTTCTCACCTCCTCCGCCACGACGGCGAATCCCTTGCCTGCATCGCCCGCCCTCGCCGCCTCGACTGCGGCGTTCAGTGCGAGCAGGTTGGTCTGGAAGGCGATCTCGTCGATGGTCTTGACGATCTTCGCGGTGTTGTCGGAGGAGAGTTTGATTTTCTCGATCGCCTCGGAGAGTTGACGCATGCTGCCCATTCCTCTCTCCGTGCTCTTTCTGGCGCTCTCCGACAAGTCCTTGGCTTGCTGGGCGTTGCTGGTGTTCTCATCGCCCATGGCTGTCGTTTCCTGGATGCTCGCCGCGATTTCCTCCAGCGCCGCCGCCTGGTTCGAGGAACCCTCCGCCAGCGCCTGGCTTCCCTGGCTGATCTGGTTTGACGCATCCGCTATCTGACCGGAGCTTTCCAGCACCTGCACCATTCCCGCATCCAGATTGTCCAGCGCGGAATTGAGCGATGTTTTAATTCGGGCGAAGTCACCCTGGTAGTTCCCCTTCATTCTTACGGTGAGGTCCTTCTGGGCTACGCGATCCAGCACATCTGCGGATTCATTGATGGGACCGACTATCGCTTCGAGAATGCCGTTCACCCCTGATACAAGCTCTTTCCAACCTCCTTCGAATTTGGACACATCGGCTCTTGTCTCCAATTTGCCCTCGGTTGCGGATTTGATAATAATGTCCGTTTCCGACAAGAGTTCATTCATGATATCGACCATATTATTGAGGTTGTGCTTTATCTGGTTGTACTGCCCCTTGTATTCGGTGGTTATGGTCGGCGGGATGACACCCTTGGACACCTTTTCAACATACTCCGCCGTGACATTCAACGGGTTGACGATATTGGTGATGGTGTCGTTAACGCCCGCAACGAGTTTGTTCCAACCGCCCTCGAACTTGGAAGCATCGGCTCGTGTGTCGAGTTGCCCCTCCGCCGCTGCCTTTATGATGATGTCGGTTTCCGAAAGGAGTTCATTCATCATCCTGACTGTGTTGTTGAGGTTGTTCTTGATCTCGTTGAAGTCGCCGTTGTACTGCTCGGTGATGATCGGTGGAATGTCCCCCTTGGATATTCGATCCACGTACTCCGCAGTCACATTCAAAGGTCCGATGACCGCGTCGAGCGTGTTGTTGATGCCTTGGACGATCTTTCTGAAATCCCCTTCGTGTCTGGATGCGTCGGCTCTGGTGTTAAGCTTGCCCTCCTCGGCGGCCTTCACCAGCGTGTTCGCATCCTGTATCAGCGCCTTGAGATTGGCTCTGACCTGCTCTATGGTTTCATTGATAAAGACCTTCTTGCCTGGGAACCTCTCCAGCGGCGCCTCGAAGTTGCCTTTTCCGAATTCGGCAACGCACGCCATGGCTTTCTTTTTAACTGTGATGTGGCCGCCCACCATCTTGTTGACGCCGGACGCCATGTTCTGGAATGCACCTTGGAACTTGTTGACATCGATAACAACGTCGATGTCACCGAGGTCGTGCTGCTCGGACATCCGGTTCATCTCAGCAATGAGAGTGGATAGCGCATTTATGCACATGTTCAGGTTGTTCTTGATCTCGTTGAAGTCTCCGTTGTACTGCTCGGTGATGATCGGCGGAATGTCCCCCTTGGATATTCGATCCACGTACTCCGCAGTCACATTCAAAGGTCCGATGACCGCGTCGAGCGTGTTGTTGATGCCCTGGATGATCTTCCTGTAATCACCCTGATACTTCGATGCGTCCGCACGAGTGTTCAATCTTCCCTCGGTCGCCGCCTTTTCCAGAGTGTTCGCCTCTCGGATCATCTCGTTCAGCGCATTGATGCACATGTTGAGGTTGTTCTTGATCTCGTTGAAGTCACCGTTGTACTGCTCGGTGATGATCGGCGGAATGTCCCCCTTGGAGATTCGATCTATGTATTCTGCCGCAACGTTCATTGGCCCAATCACTGCATCCAGAGTACCGTTCACGCCAGTGACGAGTTTGTTCCAGCCGCCCTTAAACAAGGATGCGTTGGCTCTTGTCGCTAGTTCTCCTTTTAATGCGGCGTTGGATATCTTGTCGGTTTCCTCCAAGAGATTATTCATCATCTCAACCATATTGTTGAGGTTGTTCTTGATCTGGTTGTATTGACCCTTGTATTCGGTGGTTATGGTTGGTGGGATGACGCCCTTGGACACCTTCTCGACATACTCCGCCGTGACATTCAATGGGTTGACAATGTTAGTGATGGTTTCGTTCACTCCCGAAACGAGTCTGTTCCAACCACCCTCGAATTTTGACGCGTCAGCGCGAGTGTCAAGCTTTCCATCCGCCGCAGCTTTAATAATGATATCCGTCTCCCAAAGAAGATCGTTCATCATCTTGACGGTGTTGTTGAGGTTGTTCTTGATCTCATTGAAGTCACCATGGTACTGTTCCGTGATAATGGGCGGAATATCTCCCTTGGATATCCGATCTATGTATTCTGCCGCAACGTTCATTGGCCCAATCACTGCATCCAGTGTATTGTTGACTCCTTGCACTATTTCGGCGTATGCCCCTTCAAATTTACGAGCGTCTCCGCGTGTATTCAGTTTGCCCGCAATGGAGGCTTGTATGAGCATATTCGTCTCATCAACCATGGAGCGAAGAGCATCCACAACTTTTCGGAGGCTGATGCCCATGATGTCTTTCTCAGAGCGAACAGGCACCTCTATGGAGAGATCACCGCGAGCGATGGCATTTGCCGCTTCAACGCGCTTGCGGTTATTCTCGATAATTTCACCGAAACCCCTCGATAGATCCCCGATCTCATCTTTGCTTTCGTAATCCAAATGCACATCCGTGTCACCAAGGGATAGCTTTTTAGCCACTTCCGCCATCGCCACCGCAGGTTTGGCTATCAGTTGGGTGAGATAGAAGCCGATTCCCGCCGCGAACAGGATGCCGATGATCATCATCAGGATGGATGAACGAGTTGCGGCGTCAGCAGCCGCATGATTGGCCATGGCGGTCTGTTTCGCATCCGAGATGAGCGAGTTCCTTAGATCCTTGAGAGCCTTGTCTTCCTGTTGGGATATGGCTGAACCAGTTCTGATGGCGGCTAACGCCTGCTTGCTTTTACCGGCTAGCGCAAGCGAGATGGCACGATCTTTTATAGGTTGATATTGCTGATCCGCATTGGCAACTTGATTGCATAGGTTTTTTAAAGTGTCGGATTGACTTGCCAGGCATTTACTTAACTTGGTCGTATCCTGATCCACTTTATCACTGTATTGCCCGATATTTTGAACCTGAAGGTTTACTTGGTCTTTACCCTTGGCCAAAACCATATCCCTAAGGCACAGACGGATTTGCTGGTAGTCCGTCTCGATGTCGGCGATATACCCCATTGGGATGGTTTTGTTCTGATATAACGCCTCATCTTCGCTCTTCATTGCGCTCATCGAGCGAATGCCGTTGACGCTTATGATCCCTGCGACCAGCGCCATCACCGCGAAGCTGACTCCAAGCTTGAACGCTATTTTTTGATTAGCGAACCATTTCATGTTTATTCCTCCGTGGAATTGTAATTATTCCTGTGGACATATTTCCCGCCGGGAGGGTCGGTTTTGCGGAACAAGGGCCCATCCGCCTCGACCGGCTCGAACCATCCCCTCAACTCGGCGGGAAGCTTTTGCGTGTTTTCAAACGCCATGTACCCGCCCGGAACCAGGCAGGCGTGAAACATTCTTATCACCTCGACCCTCTCCTCGGGCGACAGGTGCAGGAGCACGTTCTTGCAGACGATCAAAACAAAATCCCCCCTGATAGGGGAGAGGCTGGTCAGGTTGTGCTCCTGAAACCTGACCGCGCCCCGGATGGCGTCTGTGAGACGGTACGTTCCCGGATCTTGCTCCTGGACGAAATACCTCGCCTTGTACTCCTCCGGGATTCTCCTCACCAGAGCCTCCGGGTAGGAGGCGCGGCTCACGATGTCCCCGAACTCCCTGTTCCTATCGCTTGCGAAAATACGCACGTTACGATAGATGAACTCGCCCATCCTCTCCCTAAGGATCATCGCCAGCGTGTAGGGCTCCTCGCCTGTGGCGCACCCTGCGTCCCAGATGTCTATGTAACGTCTGTGAACCATCTCGGGCAGCGCGTGCCTCTCAATAAGTTGAAACGTGTTCATGTCCCTGAAAAAAAAAGTGAAAGCCATTCGAGTCCCTATCCTCCCTTCAGGCTGCGAGCCTCTCCGCGGTTTCGTTGTCGATAACCTCCTCAAGGTTCAGGAGAACCACCACCCGGTCGTCCACCTGCGCCAGTCCGCTAAGGAACCGTTGCGACCTCTCCTCCGTGAGTCTGGGTGGCTCCTGAATGGCGCTGTTCTCCACATCGATCACGTCCGACACGGAGTCCGCTCGCAGCCCGTAGGTCTTCCCCCTCACAGTCACGACGACGAAGATGGTCTGATCACTGTCCTCGATGGGGGGCAGCCCCAGCCTTGTCCTCAGGTCGATCACTGCGATGATGGCGCCTCTGAGGTTTATCACCCCGAGAACGTGCGGGGGGGTGTTGGGAATGGGCGTCGCCTTGCTGTAGGTTCTGATCTCCTGCACCTCCAGCAATGGCACGCCGTAGGTCTCAGCCCCAAGCTGGAAGGCGAGGAACTGACATGAGTTTGTCTCTGAAAAAAGTCTGTTCGATTGCATTTCTTCTGGCACCGTCCTTTATTGGTTTGTGTCACACCGTTTCAAGCTGTAGGTTGGAGAGCGCATGATCCTGGGTTCTGCGGATCAACTCCCCCACGTCAACGATGAGGGCGACATGTCCGTCGCCCAGGATGCATGCCCCCGAGAACCCGGGCACGCGTACGAAGTTGGTCTCCAAGCTCTTCATCACCACCTGGTGCTGTCCGACGATCTCGTCCACGTGAATGGCTACTTGCTCCGTGTCCTGTTCGAGAATGACGACAAGCCCGTCCTCGATGGACGCCCTTTCGAGCCTCATCCTCAGAGCGTCCGAGAGACGGATGAGCGGCAGAAACCTCCCCCTGATGTTCACCATCTCGCACCCGCCGAGCGCGGAGCAAAGATTGACGTTCTCGGGCTGGAAGGTCTCGATCACGGATGTGAGCGGCACAATGAAGTGCTCTCCGCCCACCCTGAGGTTCAGACCGTCCATGATCGCCAAGGTGAGGGGAACCTTGATCAGGAACCTGGAACCTTTTCCGGGTTCGGACTGCACCATCGTCATCCCCCCGAGTTGCTCCACATTCTTTCTAACCACGTCCATTCCCACGCCTCTTCCCGAGATGTCCGTGACTTTCTCCGCAGTGGAGAAACCCGGTCGGAAGAGGAACTCGTAGGTCTCCTCCGCGGAGGGGCGATCCTCTGGGGATATCCATCCAAGCTGCACGGCCTTTTGACGCACCCTCTCGATGTCGATCCCCTTGCCGTCGTCTGATATCTCCACGTGAATACGCCCCTCCGCCTGGAATGCATTCAGACGCACGGATCCGGTCTCCGCCTTCCCCGCCTTCAGCCTCTCCTCCGGCGTTTCGATCCCGTGAT
>JAJZOL010000083.1 GCA_021811565.1 bacterium
GAAAAAAGAATCGGATAAGATCGGCTTTTCAACCAAGGCGGGATGACTTTTTGTATCTCCGAAGAATCCTTGGGTTCGTTTGGTAAAAAAAGAGAGTTTCCTTTTTTCAATGGGTTTCGAGCAGCGATATCGGACCGAGCATGAAAAGAGTGGCGAATACGTTTAAAGCTCATGTCGCGCGGATACTTGTACATGGAAAACGAATCGGATAAGATCGGCTTTTCAGCCAAGGCGGGATGACTTTTTGCATCTCCGAAGAATCCTTGGGTTCGTTTGGTAAAAAAAGAGAGTTTCCTTTTTTCAATGGGTTTCGAGCAGCGACATTGGGTGTAGCAGGAAGAGGCTGGCGAGAACGTTTAAAGCTCATGCCGCACGGATACTTGATTGCCTCCCGGATCATCTTACAAGAGGATTAATGGAGGGCGATTGACTCTCTTATCCAACCTGCCAAGGCGAAGACCAGAGGTTATCGCAATCCCCGATATCTCAAAACGATCAATGACCTGATCGCGGGAAAACTCGATTTTTGGTTATCCATGTAATAGAAAGTGAAGCAGCAAATAATATTACCCAAGTGATTTAGCGAGGAGCCGTATAATTCAACAGGTCTTTTCTCCAAAACTCCATGATGAGTTTCACTTCCCCCCGCGAGGGGGGCTTTTTTTGCGACTCCATTCCGACTAATCCCACGCGAATTCACATCTGTAAAAATACGGAAGGGTTCTTCCGATAATGATATAAGCGTATAATATGAGGTAATATCGGCTATCGGCGTCGGGGAGTTAACGGATGGAAGATCAGGCTCAAGGGCTTCGCGCATTGGCTAGAAAAACAAACACTGGAGCCATACTGGAACCCTCGAACAGAGCCCAGAGTCCTTCGCACAGAGCGCGCACCATCGCGGTGACCAGCGGAAAAGGGGGAGTCGGCAAAACCAATCTCTGCGCAAATCTCGCCTTGACATTGGCGAAAAACGGATTGAGCGTAATCCTTCTGGACGCAGATCTCGGATTGGCGAATGTGCATGTGATGCTGGGTTCCAACCCGCGTTTCACCTTGGAGCATGTCCTGCGCGGAGAGAAATCTCTTCAGGATATCCTGCACCCCGGTCCTTTTGGGATACAGGTGATCGGCGGCGGCTCGGGTATCACCGAACTCGCCAACATTAGCGACGCTCAGAGGGAAAGATTCATTCAAGGACTTGCCTGTCTTGACATGTTGGCGGATATCATCCTCATAGACACCGGAGCCGGGCTATCCAAAAATGTAATGGGGTTCGTTCTCGCCGCGGAGGAGGTCATACTCATCACAACTCCGGAGCCGACCGCTATCGCGGACGCCTACGCCACCATAAAAGTCGTGTCGCAGGAAAACCCGGACGTTCGAATCAAGCTGGTGGTGAATATGGCGTCCAGCGAAACGGACGCGTTGCGCACCACCGACCGCCTGCGCATGGTCACCAAGCAGTTTCTGCACATAGACCTTAAGGCATTTCCCTATATCCCCGCCGATTCCACCGTTGCGAATGCGATTCGCTCACAAAAGCCGTTGATGATCGCTCAGCCGGGGGCGCCCGCCGCAAAGGCGATAGCCAAAATCGCTCACCAGTTGGGATACGGCGACCGCCCCGCGCGAGGTGCGGAGCGTTTTTTGTCGCATCTGTCACGCTATTTCAAACGTACTGCTGAAGAAGGTTAATCCTTCTTCATTTGTTATATGAGAGGAGTATCCTATGGCCGCAAAAAAACTGAAGATACTTATAGTCGCAGCGGAGGTGGCTCCCTTCGCCAAAGTGGGCGGATTGGCTGATGTCGCCGGAGCGCTGCCGAAAGCGTTGCAAGCAATGGGGCATGACGTCCGCGTCGCCATGCCGTGTTATAAGATGATCGAGGACAATCCGGCATATGATGTCAAGGACCTTCCGCTTGAGTTCACCTTTCAGTTGAACAACGATCGCACCGAGCAGACATACGTTAGACAGACACGGATCGGAGACGATATCCCCGTATATCTCGTGGCGCATAAAACCTTTTTCAAAGAGGCGACGGAGAGCAAAAAAGTCTACTCCCTGCAACCGGAACCCTATGTCTTTTTCGATCGCGCTGTGATGGAGTTCGTCAGTCGACTTACGCCCCAATGGATTCCGGACATCGTTCATTGCAACGACTGGCATACGGGACTTCTTCCCGTCTATCTGAGTTTGGAGAGCGATAAAAACCCGATCTGGGCGAATACGGCGCGTATCTTCACCATCCACAATCTGGCGTATCAAGGGGAGTTCGACTGGCAAATCCTCTCTTACGCAGGTCTGCCGGAGAGCCTGTTCACCTATGACAAGCTTGAATTTTACGGGCAGGTGAGTTTCATGAAGGGCGGATTGATTTTCTCGCATCTGGTGAATACCGTAAGCCAGACATATTCCAAGGAGATACAGACTCCGGAGTACGGTTGCAGATTGGAGGGATTGCTGCAATATCTGGCTCAACAGGATAAAATATCCGGAATCGTCAATGGTATTGATTACTCTGAGTACGATCCCGCCACCGATCCCCGCATTCCCGCTAACTTCAGCGCGGAATCGCCTGCGGGAAAAAGCAAGTGCCGAACCGCTTTGCAAAAGGAGTGCGGGTTGCCTTTGAGCAAAACCTCCGCAGTCATCGGAATTGTATCGCGCTTGGCCGATCAAAAGGGGTTCGATCTAATCAGTCACATCGCGGAGAAGATGATGAACCTTCCGCTGCAACTGGTTATCCTCGGCTCTGGTGATCCTGTTTACGAAACCTTCTTCCGCGACCTGGAAAAACGGTTCCCCAAAAAAATGAAAGCGCATATCGGTTTCGACGCAGACCTGGCGCAACGGATATACGCAGGGAGCGATATGTTCCTGATGCCATCCCGCTTTGAGCCTTGCGGATTGGGGCAGTTGATGAGCTTGCGTTACGGCACGATACCCATCGTTCGCGCCACAGGGGGCTTGGCGGATACGATCATGCCGTTCGACCTCAAAACGCATCGTGGAAACGGCTTCTCGTTCGCGGATTACAAGGCGGACACCCTTTTGGAAACCATCGAACTTGCTCTGCGAACCTTCGCGGACAAGGAACAGTGGCAACCGCTGGTGCAAAATGCAATGAATAGCAATTTCTCT
Organism: bacterium; assembly: GCA_021811565.1. Lineage (GTDB taxonomy): Bacteria > Armatimonadota > Chthonomonadetes > Chthonomonadales > CAJBBX01 > DTKV01. The sequence goes on from JAJZOL010000083.1 coordinate 3,149, forward strand.
TGGGATAATTCCGCAAGGAAATATGTGGAGTTGTATAAAAACGCCTTGAAACGGATTTAAATCCTCGGCGTATCCCGCCCCGTCGCCGATAACAGAAACGAATGACGCATTCAAGGGCGAAATTACGGATTGAATGCAGTGTCATCATTCGGGTAAATTTATTCAAGGCAAATATTCGAGGTTTGGCATCTTCCGTTATTCGGATAAATAAGCTATCCGCACGGAATAATCGGATAAATGCGGGTTGTTATAATCGAGCCGGATAATTGCAATATTCGCATTTCCCAGGTTTCACCATGAGGAATCGAGAGGATTAGCTTCATAGCCCCAATTTTGCAATTACCACAAGTGAAAAAAGCGCGATGCAAAACGGTTTGTCGCAATTACCAACCATATTGGGCTCATCCGCCGCATTGATAGTGCTTAGCCTCTCTATGATGGCGGGAGCGTCCACCATGACAGGCGTCATGCGGTCCATCACCGCCTTTGCGGTGTTCACGGCGTTTGGCATCGTGCTGCGATACCTCCTTGGGGATTCTCCGGGACAATCGACCCACAAGGGTCAAAATCAATTGGAGCATCCCATTGAACCCGGCTCCAAGGTTGGCGAGATTATGAATGACAAGGAGGATAACGATAATTTGGCGGCGTGAGAAATATCAATGATAATTAGACTTCCGCCACCGCCAACCTGTTCGGCGCATCGAATTAGAATGGCGGATGGTGCGAATAGCATGAAATATTACCCGCCGCACCGCCAAAAAAGAGCCTATTAGCCATGGAGAAAATTGCAAAATTCAGCAAGGAAGGAGAACAAAGGGCTTTTGTCGCCAAAGGGAATGGCAGAAACGTTTTTTTGCAGTTGGATGTACAAGAAGAATTAATCCTTTGTACTTCGTAGGTATAATATCCGTAAAGCTATATCCTGAACGTTCGGTTGATTAGAACAATAGCAAGTATTATTCCCAATTAATGGATAAGCATACATGGCCGCCGTTAATATAAGTGACGCGTGGAGGAAATACAAAAACAATGGTGATCCTCAGGCGCGAGATGAAATCATCAACCAATACGCCTATCTGGTGAAAATCACCGCCGGACGTGTGGTCAGCAGTCTTCCCCCCAGCTTGGAACGAGACGATCTCGTAAGTGCGGGTGTTGTGGGACTCATCAAGGCGGTGGATCAGTTTGACTTCAACCGACAAGTGAAGTTCGAGACTTACGCCATTGCTCTCATTCGCGGGGCGATATTGGAAATGCTGCGTGAAGAGGATTGGGTGCCTCGTTCCGTGCGCGAGAGAGTGAAGCTCCTCGAAAAAACCTATCTGCAGATGGAAACCAAGCTCGGTCGTCCCCCGACAGAGTTGGAGGTTGCGAATGAACTGCAGATGAACCAGGATGAATTCTCAAAGCTTCTTGTCGAAACGGGAAGGACATCTCTGCTCTCCCTTGACGACATCCTCATCGGTTCCGAAGGCAATGAAAAGCTGCATCTCACGGATGTGATTCACGATCAAAACGCAAACCCCTCACTGGAGGTGGAGATGCGGGAGATGAAGCGTTCCCTTGGTGTCGCCATCGACCGACTGCCGGAAAGAGAGCGATTGGTCATCGCGCTTTACTATTATGAAGGAATGACCTTCAAGGAAATCGGCAAAATTCTATCCATATCGGAATCAAGGGTTTATCAGTTGCACACCCAAGCGGTTATACGAATGAGAGGGTATCTGCAACGTGATGACGCCCTATTCCATTGATCCATCTTCTCTTGAATACATTGCCATTCCCCTGAGCAAGGATATATTCCAGGCTTAATCCTTCTTGGTCTCCGAATCTCCCTCCTTGTTCCGGAGCGCACCCCATGCATATTTCCCCACAAGGGGCACGAAGACACATTGCCCGTAATCATGTGTCGTGATCTCGCCAGACTCGTTTTTTTCCACGCACATCAGCATCTGCACGGTCTCCTCCCCTACGGGTATCACCATCCTTCCTCCATTGGAAAGCTGATCAAGAAGCAGGGAGGGGATGTGCGGAGAGGCTGCCGTGACGATGATACGATCATAGGGTGATTCCTGGGGATACCCTCCGGAACCATCGCAGACGATCACGCGCACATTGCAATATCCCATGTCGAGAAGCCTCTGATTCGCCTCCTCCGCCAACTCGGGGATACGCTCCAAGGAGATCACGCGCTTGCAAAGCTCGGCTAACACGGCAGTCTGATACCCCGAACCGGTTCCAATTTCAAGCGTTTTTTCATCGCCGGCAAGCTGCAGCAACTCCGTCATGCAGGCAACCATGTAAGGCTGGGATATCGTTTGGTTATGCCCTATAGGCTGGGGATGATCCTCATAAGCGCGGCTTCGAAGGGGTTCAGGCACAAATAACTCACGAGGGATGCGAGAGATCACCTCAAGCACGCGCGAATCATGGACCTGACGCTCAATGATCTGTTTACGCACCATTTCCGCACGTGCATTCTCTTCAGACATCGCCGACATCCTTTCACGGCGCAGTCACCATTTGCTACCGCGTGTGGCATTTGTCACCTATTTTTCAGGTCGAAGGAGAGGGAATAAAATAACCTCGCGCAAAGAGGGGGCGCCTGTTAACAGTGCGGCGAGACGATCCACGCCCACTCCCAAACCACCGGTCGGAGGCATGCCATACTCCAAGGCGCGTATGTAATCCTCATCCATTGGATGCGCCTCATCGTTCCCATCCTCCCGTTGTTGAATCTGTTGCTCGAATCTTTCTCGCTGATCCAACGGATCGTTGATTTCCGAAAATGCATTCCCTAGCTCCTGCCCCGCCACATATATCTCGAAGCGTCGGGTGAGAGAGGGGTTGTCAGGACGCTTCTTCGCCAACGGCGAGGTGTCGAGCGGAAAATCCGTGATAAAGGTTGGCTGAATCAGATTGGGTTGGGTGAACCGTTCATGCAACTTTTCAATGATGCCTCCGATAGTATGCTCGTGTTCATCCTGGATACCCACTCTTCGAGCGGCGGATTTGGCGGTCTCCAAAGTCTCGAACTCCTCCGGTTTCACACCCGCATACTTTTCTATACCCTCCAGCATCGGGATTCGTCTCCAAGGGCGAGCGTAGAAATCCACCAACTCCTCTCCCTTGCTGGTTACGTGAGTGATCGTCGGCGATCCGTTTACCTGGATGCAGATAAACGCGTACATCTCCTCCACCAAATCCATCACATCCTCCAGGTTGACGTAAGCCTGATATAGCTCCATCAAGGTGAACTCAGGATTATGACGGGTGGAGATCCCTTCGTTGCGAAAAACGCGGCCTATCTCATACACCTTCTCGAATCCGGCGACGACTAACCGCTTTAAATAGAGTTCAAGGGAGATTCGAAGCTTGAAATCGTAATCAAGCGCATTATGATGCGTCTTGAAAGGACGAGCGGCGGCTCCTCCGGCTTCCTGCTGCAGCACGGGGGTCTCCATCTCGAGGAATCCCTTCCCATCAAGAAACCGACGCATCGCCTGAACCACCTTGCATCGTTTCAGAACGATCTCCCGCGCTTCGGGATTCACCAAAAGGTCAACATAACGCATTCGATGACGCTGCTCGACATCGGTCATGCTGGAGAAATGCGTCCCGTCCTTTTCCTTCCCAATAGGAAGAACCCTCAGGCATTTCGCGAGCAACGTAAACTCCGTCAAATGCAGGCTGATCTCACCGGTGCGAGTCTTGAAAACCTTGCCTCTGACGCCGACGATATCGCCGATATCCGTGTCCTTGAAAAGCTTGTAACTCTCATCCCCCACCTCGTCTCGGCGGATATAGAGTTGAATCATCCCGGATTCATCCTTTAAATTGCAAAAAGCCGCCTTTCCCATGATGCGCGGCTGCAAAACCCTGCCAGCGACTGAGACCGTTTGGCCCTCCAACTGATCGAACCCATCCAATATCTCCATAACTGAGTGAGTGCGTTCATACTTTTCAATGAGATAAGGATCCATATCGTTGACGCGTAACGCGGTTAGCTTTTCCAACCGTTGCAATCTTTGATCGTGCTCTTCCATCACTTTCTAATTTTCTCGATTCGATAGCGGATTTTACCATCGGGGATTTTTACACTCACCTCATCCCCAACTTTTTTTCCGAAAAGTTGCTCCCCGATCGGGGATTCGTCGGATATCTTATCCTCATCCGGATTGGACTCGATGGAGCTGACCAGCGTGAACTCCCATTCCTCGTTTTCATCCAAATCCAATACAGTCACGATGGAGCCGAGTCCCACGGTGTCAACGGAAATCTCATCCTCCTCCAACACCTGGGCGCTCTGAATGATATGCTTCAGATCTTGAATTCTGCCTTCAATGAAGGCCTGTTCGATCTTCGCATCCTCATATTCGGCGTTTTCCGTCAACTCGCCGAACTGCTTGGAATCACGAATGCGATCCGCCACCTCTCGGCGTTGGACGGTTCGCAAGTGCTCCAGTTCCTTCAATATCTTCTGATAACCGCCGGAGGTCAGTACGATTCGATGGTCCATATTCATATGAGCCACTCTCCTAGGACTTCATTAAGGATATCATCATTGAGGCACCGGCGCAATCTGCCGGTCACCAAAGCCGTTCGTCACATGAGTCCGCTTATATTCACGGGCGTTCACGTTAAAGCACGATCAAGAAACCCCTCATGGGAATCTATCCTGTGCTCATGAATGCCGTAAAGTATACCATACCCACTTCGGTTCGTCAAACGGATTATCTTCGCGGTCTGTCAGTTTTATATGCAAAATCCTCTCATTCTCGCGTAAACTCTAAATAACGCTTGCGACCTGCACACTCGTTGCATCTACTAATATACAAGCGGGAATGAAAGGGGATTCCGATATGAAACGCATGGATAAAAACAAATCGCTTACCAGACGCAAGTTTATCAAGTCAGTCGCAGCCATCGCCGCCACTATATCCGCTCCTGATATCGCACAGGGGATTTCGTCAAACCCGGCTCAAAAATATGTGAAGAATTTCCAATTTCCCTCCGCTCCTCCCGATCTTAGATCGAACACTCCCCCCGACTTTACCCGCTTTGTATTTCCGGGAAGCGATCATCAAGCGCAACTGATTAACGATTACCTCTGGCATTTTTTTATCACCCGCATCGGAAATAACAATGTATTGTTCAACAAGGAGTATCTCACCCTGGCGGACCTATGGAACTCGGGAGCAATCGACCCCCAGAGAAATCAATCCATTCAGGAAATCCATCGAGAGGATATCCTCAGCGCACCGCCTGATGATGAGGGCTATGTTCCGTCTCACCAACACTTCTCGCATGCCTATGATCATGGTTGGCCGTTCCCTTTGTGGACGCAGTCTGGAAGCGGACCTGACAAGGTGAAGGGGATCACCGTGGGCTGGCATTTTCAGGAGGATGGTCCGGGCTGGGTTTGGGGTTATTTGAAAGGCTGGAAACGTCCGCAATATTACGGCGTCACAGCCACTCACGGTTGGGAGACGGATCGTCTTGAATCGCTGGGCATTGTCGCTAACAAATGGCGTCTGAAATCCACGGGGGAGAATCCATCTTTGACAACACCCGAGGGAATGGAGTGTGACGCCTTTAACGCCCCGTTCCTTCAACTGCGTTGGATCCGTTCCGGTGATCCCAAAAACCACGCGGATCCTTACGTGGAGTGGATGAGAGAAAATGACACCTCATTCGGAGAGGATCGTAGGGTCTATTTCACATTGGGAAACGAGGAATGGATGGGAACGGACGGATCAAGACATTCCATCATCACCATGCACCGTCATCCCAAATGGAAAGGTGTCATCAAAAGAATGCGTCTGTGCCTCGCACCGGGGGAATCCGACGTGGAGTTCAACATCGATTCCTTTTTCACCGTGTATGACACCAGAATGTCCATCAATAATCCGATATCGATCTTCGCCTGCTGGAACTACTTCCGTTGGACCGGAGACCTGAATTTCCTGAGAACGGTGATCAATCGGATGCGGTCCGCTCTGCGCTATCAGCAAACAGCCATGGGCGGACTGAAATACAAGCGAATTCGCAACACATGGACGGGGCACGACGGTCTCCCAGGGTGGAGCCGCAATCAGGACGGCACGAAAACGATTCATCCGGGTCATGGAATCGGCGATAACTATTGGGATCTACTGCCGTTTGGATGGGACGACATGTACGCCACAAATCAATACCATGGAGCCACCCTCATCATGGCGGAAATGGAGCAGTTGATTTCCGAACACCCGGAATGGGAAATTCCCGAAGGTGGAGCCACGCTCGATTACACATTTCTTCGGCGCCATGCGGAACAAGTGAAATCAACAGCCAACAAAATGTTTTGGAACACCGAGAAAGGTCGTTTCAACGGATGCATCGATCAGCATGGAAAGGCTCACGAATATGGATTTACATTTCTGAATCTGGATTCGATCTGGTATGGTGTCGCTTCCCCCGACCATGCAAAGAATATCATGGATTGGATATCCGGCAAAAGGATCGTGGAGGGCGACACATCCACTGGCGAGGATATCTATCATTGGCGCTTCGCTCCCCGAGCCACCACGCTACGAAACATCGATTGGTATGGTCAAGGATGGACGGATCCGGAGGGAATCCCGTGGGGAGGCCAGATTCAGGATGGCGGAGCGGTGTTGGGGTTCAGCTTTTTCGATCTTTGGGCGAGATTGCACGTCCTTGGCGCCGACGACGCGTGGAAAAGACTGGCTCAAATATTGCAGTGGCAGGATGAAATCAATGCTGCCGGAGGGTATCGCGAATACTACAAAGACGGCGAAAAAGGCTCCATGCAGGGATGCGGAACACCGGGAGGCTTGGGAATAGATTGCGAATTTTTTGAAAGCAGTCTGCTTCCATCCATTTTGGTCTACGGTTTCATGGGGCTGAACCCGAACGGCTTGGAACTTCGAATCCATCCTAATTTACCCGCAGACCGCCCTCAAATGGGGGTTCGAAATCTATCATATCACAATTGCAGACTTGATATTTTGGTGTCGTCAAAATCGATTACGGTCGTGTTAAATGACACCCCCGCCATCCCAATCCGTATCACCCTCCCACAAGGGTTCCGACTGGCGGATTCACCTCGCACGGATTCCTCCTATGAAATAAAGGATATCGGAACATACCGCTTTGAAATATAGGCGTCACATCCAAATGGAGGGGAGCCGCAACCCCTCCATGCCGTTCTTCCATGCCCCAAGGAATGAACCCCGCCACCAAGCCTACCCATCCGGTATAATATATGATGTTACAAGGGATTGCAAAATTATTGTTTCACACAATTCATTTAACATCGGATTTGAATTGCCGCCCTCGTAGTCCGAATTATACAATCACACCGCGAATATTACTGGAAAGACCAATGAACAGGGAAACTCCTTCCTATTACATATACACTTGGGGCTGTCAGATGAATGAAGAGGATTCGGAGCAGATAGCCCTGTACATGACTCAGATGGGTTACGCACCCGCATCCGATGTCAGCGAGGCGCAGATAGTCTTGCTGAACACCTGCTCCGTGCGCCAAAAGCCCGAGGAAAAGGTCTACAGCAAACTCGGCGAGCTGAAAGAGCTTAAGTCGGAGAACCCCGATATGATCATTGGTGTCTGCGGATGCATGGCGCAGGTGCAAACTGCGCAGATCAAGCGCCGAGCCCCCTTCGTGGATATGGTGATCGGCACGGGCAACCTTGCCTCCATCCCCGCCGCCATACGCTCCATCCAGACCTTGAGAGCCAATGACGAAAACGGCGAAAACGGTAACTCAACACAATCCAAATCAGGCAAGCATCGATACAATACTCTGATCGAAACATCCCTCCCCCCGCGTAAAGGAGCCATCGTCACCGACGTTCCGTTACGGAATCTTATGCGACCTCCGAAGCTCAAAGCGCATGTCCCCATCATGTACGGTTGCGATAAGTTTTGCACCTTCTGCATTGTGCCCCACACGCGAGGAAGGGAGCGAAGCCGCCCCACGGAAGATATCCTGAGGGAGATCCGAGGTTTGGCGCAAGCGGGCACACGAGAGATAACGCTCTTGGGACAAACGGTGAACTCCTATGGCAAAAACCTCGCCGAAGGAAGAGTCTCCTTCGCACGATTGCTCGAAATGATCAGTGAAATCTCGGGCATCCGGCGCATACGCTTTACTTCGCCTTACCCTCGTGACTTCACGGATGAGCTAATTGAGTCCATGGCGCGGCTTCCGAAGGTGTGCCGACACGTCCATCTCCCAATCCAGGTGGCGGATGATGAGTTGCTCCAACGGATGCATCGTGGATACACAGTGGAGCAGTATCAGGACATCCTGGACAAACTCCATACTGCCATGCCTGACATCGCGATCACCACGGACATCATGCTCGGATTCCCCGGGGAAACCGACGAACAGTATCAAAACACGATGAACTTCGTGGAACGAACCCGTTTCGACGCCGCATTTATGTTCGCCTACTCCATACGACCCGGTACCAAGGCTGCGGAAATGCCGAATCAAGTGCCTCATCAGGTCAAAATCGAGCGATTGAATCGATTGGTGGAGTTACAGAACAGCATTACGCTGGAGATAAACCGAAGCCACGTCGGTGAGATCGCGGAGGTTCTAGTGGAAGGCAAAAGCGAGAGGAATTCCGAACGATACACCGGCTTCACCAGCACCTTCAAAACCGTGCATTTCCCCGCTTCCGAGAACCAGATCGGCAAGTTCGCGTCTGTAAAATTGAACGAGGCGCATCTGACAGGATTTATCGGTGAAATCGCTCTCGAAACACCATCGTAGGGGTCGACTTTGCAGCGACCCCCTACGAGAATTCGGACATTACGCCTTGATGTCGTAGCAGAACAGGGCGTCCGCGTGCCGAATATATAGCTTCCCGTTCAATATGACCGTATGCGCCCAACTAGTGCCTGGCATCATCGGTGTTTGAAATCTCCCCTTCAATTGGAAGCCGCTCGGGGTGGCTTGTATCAATGCCATCACACCATTTTCATATAGATAATAGAGATCCCCATCCGCATAACTCACATTTGCGGAGCCGCCGCCAACCGTTGGCGCTTGCCAAACGATTTTACCGGTATTCCAATCGATGCAGGTAGGCGCTCCGGCGTTTTGACCCTGACCTCCGTAGAGATAACTGTTCACCAGCACCACCCCGCCGTGATGGTTTTGGAAAATATTCCCGGGAAGATACCATAACTCCTTGACCGTGAACCCGCCATTTTGAGGTACGATCTGAATCTTCGCACTGCCGCCATTGTAAGCGGTGGAGTCGAAAACTTCATCCCCCTGCACTAGGGGAGTGTCGATATTGGCGACGTTATTGGCAATCCGGTTATAGTTCCATAATAACTTTCCGGTGTTCGCGTCCACCCCGATCAAGCCTCTTCCCACCAACTGCACATACTGCCTCACCCCGCCGATCGTCGCCACCACTGCGGAGGAGTACCCCGCACCGTCGGCTCCGTTGGGTCCCAAGTTTCCCACGGCGCATTTCCAAATCAAATCGCCAGTTTTGGCGTTCAACGCGACCATCATGGCGTCATTCGCGCCGGGGGTGCAGATGAGCTTATCCCCATCCACCAGCGGGGATTCACTGTATTTCCACATGGACATCATCTTCCCGCCAAAATCCTTGGCGAAATTCTTGCGCCATATCTCCTTGCCGGTGGTGGCGTTCAGGCAAACCAAGTCCCCGCTCGTTCCTATGGCGTAAGCCATTCCGTTCGCTATGGTGGGGGTGCAACGAGAACCGTCATCATTCGGGGGTCCTACCAATGCGCTCCATAGTTTTTGATGAGTCGTCATGCTGAATGCGCTCACATACTGATGTTTCGCTCCTTGCGCATCGGTTAAATCGCCCATGGTGTAAAACCTGCCGTTGACTATGGAGATGCTGGAATAACCAATTCCAAGCCCGGTCGCTTTCCAGAGAAGACGTGGCCCCGCAGCGGGCCACGCTTGCAACAAACCCTTTTCATTGGACATGCTGTCACGATGCGGCCCGCCGAACTCGGGCCAATTCTCAGTTTTTTGCGCACAAGCGATAAGAATTGATGTGAAGCATAATATCGCGATCAAAAATACGCTTGTGCTCCTGCCAAATAGTTTCATTTTAATGTGATCCAATCTCCTGATTCCCTCTAAAGTGTGAAGATAATGGGTATGGCGATTTATATTACCGGCGAATGCGGTTTCGCTCCCGGTGACGCCTACGGATAAGCATGCATGTAAAAAGCCTTACTACAATTTACCGCAAAATAATGAGAAGTGCAAAGACTTTACATCCCATCATCTTTTCAGTTAGACTTTGAAAGGGAAAGGAGTACGCCATGCGAAAAATATTATCTTTCATGATCGTTATTGCTATTTCAACGATTCCATTGACAATTCACGCCACGGTTCCCGCCGGGAACCTTCCCGCTGGGGCGATAGGAACAACCAATTTCACTCAAGCAAAGGAATGGGTCATCCCAAACGGACGAATTATACGCCCCACAGGGAGATTCGCATTCACCGATATCTTCCCTCTGGGGATATCACTTACACCGGACCAGAAACACCTTATTATCACCTGCTGCGCAAACGGCAAACAGTATGTGGATGTTTACGCCGCATCCGACCTCGGCAGGGAATCCGCGGAACCGATCAAGGCTGTATTCAACGGTGTGACGACTTCCAAGGATGGACACACCGTGTGGGTTTGCGGGGGAGGAAATGATCTCGTTTGGAAATATCAACTTGAAAACGACAGGCTGATCTCGGAGAAGCCTTTGCGCGCAGCAGGTTTCCCCACCAGTCCGGCCCTATCCCCTGACGGCTCACGCCTTTACGTAACCTGCAATCTGATGCACAAACTCCGCGTCTTTAACACGCAAACGGGTGAATTAATTGCGTCCGTCAACACCGGTCTGCTACCCTTCGGAATTGCGATCACTCCTGATGGCGCAAAGGGGTACGTCACCAATTGGGCGTCCAACAGTGTCAGCGTGATTGACCTTAAACATCTGAAGGTTATTAAAACCCTTCCAACGGGAGGGTTGCCATGCGATGTCCGAATATCCCCTGACGGCAAGACCGTCTGCGTGGCTAACGCCAACACCGACAGCCTCACGGTGATCAGCGTGCCATACAACAAGGTTCTCGCCAATATCCGCTTGCATCCCTATCCCAACTCCCCATACGGAAGCATCCCGAACGGCCTGGTTTTTTCACCAAACGGCAGAGCGGTTTTCGTAACATTGGCGGGCAACAACGCAGTGGCGGAGGTGTCACTCCACGAAAAACGTATCATCGGTATGATTCCAACCGCATGGTATCCCACCAATATCGTCATGAACAAAACGGGGAACACCCTCTATGTCGTCAACTCCAAGGGGGCGGGCAGCGGTCCGAATAACGGAAAGCCGCTGTCGGATATGATGCGCGGAATCATCCAGAAGATTCCCATCCCCGATCCAGACACACTGAAAAGGATGACTGCGGAAGTTGTACGAATGAACGGATTCCACAACTCCTGGACTAACGGGAACAGAAGCATGGGAGACCTTCCTCGTAACATCAAGCATGTCGTGTTCATCGTCAGGGAGAACCGTACCTACGATCAGGACTTGGGCGATCTTGGATACGCCAATGGAGACCCCAAACTAACCTTCTATGGAAAAAATGTCACGCCAAACCTGCATGCGTTGGCGAAAAGATACGCCATTTCCGACAATATGTTCGGCGATGGCGAGGTGAGCGTTCAAGGGCATCAGTGGACTTTGGGAGCCCTTTGCCCGGACTACACGGAGAAGACCTGGACAACCCTCTACTCCGGAAGAGGAAGGCAGTTCGACTGGCTCAACCCGCCGTTCAGCTATCCGGTTCTGGGTTACATGATGGATCATTGCGTGCTAAATCATATCAGTTGCCGAATGTACGGCGACGTAGTGCGTCGCGGCGGTGATGGTCTACCGTTACCTGACCTCAGAGATAAAATAGATACGCATTACATAGGCTGGAACCTTTCCTATCCCGATAGAAATCGGGCTTTGGAATGGGAAAAGGAGTTCAAAAAAGGGATTTTTCGACAGTTCACCTACATCTGGCTTCCCAACGACCACACCGCCGGAGCCAATCCAAAATATCCCACCCCTCAGGCGATGGTGGCGGATAATGACCACGCCACAGGTATGGTCATCCAAACCCTAAGCCATAGCCCGGTATGGAGGAACACGGTGGTGTTCGTCACGGAGGACGATTCACAGGACGGTCATGACCATGTGGACGCTCACCGAAATATCTTGCTAATTGCGGGAGGAATGGTGAGACCTCATGCTGTCGCGGTGGGTCATCTCTCGTTTGGAAGCATTTACGCCACCATTGAACGGTTCCTGAAAATTCCGCCTATGAGCCAGTATGACGATCTGGCGGACCCGGTGCGTGGGATTTGGATGAAAACCCCCAATCTCACTCCCTACGACGCCATTCCGTCGAACTATAAGCTTTCCGAACGCAATCCATCCGGTACCGAGTTGGCTTTGCTATCACAAAAATTAAAACTGGATGAACCGGATGAAAACACCGGCTCCCTCATGGAGAATATCCTTTGGCGATGCGCGAAAGGGGAGAACAGGGGAAGATAAGCCATCAGCCATATCTTGTAATCAAAACAGGTAATTGCAAAATCCAACGAGATGCGGTCGCATACTTGCTTTTAATATGCATACAACGTCTGCAACCTATTTTTGCAATTACCTGAATTATTTTTCGCCGTTTTTCCATGGGCGTGCGAACTTTCATCCCACTTAAAATGTGGTATCTTTTGTTTATTAACTTGCGTACTGGATAATAATTGCTTTTTGTTCAGATAGTTGTGTATCGGGATGCGTCTTGGAGTAAGGACATCGTTCAAAGAGATGGTTCCGTTCAGAGAAACATTGGCATATTAGGAAAGGATATAAAAAAATCAGATCAGATTTCGAAAGAACGATCGGCCCTTTTTACGCATTTCGATATCGCAACTTCCGCCTCTTTTTTGTAGGTCAGTTCATCTCCGTTGTTGGCACCTGGATGCAAAATGTCGCCCAGAGCTGGCTGGTGTATGATCTGACACATTCAGCCGCCTGGCTCGGCATCGTCGCAGGCGCCACCGCAATACCTTTTCTGCTTACGATTTGGGGCGGACAAATCGCTGACCGCTTTTCCCGTCGCTATATTCTAATCTGGACTCAAACCCTCTCCATGCTTCTCGCCTTCGTGATGGCGGCTCTCGCAACGAACAGGTGGATTCCCATTCAGCCTTGGCATATCGCCCTGCTCGCCGCTCTGCTCAGCATCGTCAACGCCTTCAACCGTCCCGCTCAGCAGGCTTTCATCACGGATATGGTGGACGATCGCGCCGCGCTTCCGAACGCCATCGCCCTAAACTCTTTTCGCTTCAACACCGCTCGTTTCCTTGGCCCCGCTCTCGCGGGAATCGCACTTGTGAAACTTGGGGTGGCGTACTGCTTTGCCTTGAATGGCATCAGTTTTCTCGCTGTGATTATCTCCCTCAGAATGATGCGCCTCACTGAGACTCCGCATGATCAGGAGCGTCCAAACCTTTGGGGGGGATTCCAATACATCTGGCAAAATCACTCAGCATTGCGTGTAATAATCCTTCTCGGATGCGGCAGTCTTTTCGCATTTTCCGCCTCCACACTCTATCCCGTCTTCGCCTATCTCTTCCATTCCGGAGCGAAAGGGTATAGCAACATGATGTCCTGTAATGGCGCGGGAGCCGCGATTGGCGGATTCGTCGTGGCTGTTTTAGGGAGCGGTTTTTCCAGGATAGCGGGGATATACGGCGGCGCGATCCTTTTTTGCATTTCGTTGCTTATCATTGCGTCGGCTAGTCATTTTTACGTGGTACTTGGCGCTCTCGTCTTCGCAGGCTTCGCTATGATCTTCTTCCAGATCACCGCCAACATAAAAATGCAGGAGGATGTCCCCGACGCCCTACGGGGTAGGGTTATGGCGATATTCACCCTGATTTTCGGCGGATTCATGCCGCTCGGCGGGTTGCTCGCGGGATTTCTGGCACAAAGGTTCGGGGCTGTTCACACTGTAGAGGTGAACAGTTCCATTTGCCTCGTCGCTGTTCTTACGACTTATCTATGGAGCCTAATTGAACGACGCGAAACCGCAAGGCAGTAGCGATTATCCCATGACCATTATGGAGATGAAACGATTAGCATCCACTGAAGTGGTAACCCAACATGTCAATATGGTTCCATAAAAATATGATACCCAAACCATCCAATTGTGTTGATAGTATGGGCCGCAATGACTACATGGTTGGAATTGAACGAAGGTGAAGGACAAGGAGACCACAAAGCTCCCGTTGACATTGGTGGTTCGACAAGCTCACCGACCGGGATTGCGAGTTCAGGTTCCCCGAGGCGTCGTAGCCTAGGCCCGTCCCGCCGGCGAGACCGGAGACCGCATCATATCAAGGAAATTGCGTTGGCAATCCGAGTTACTTGAAACCGTTCCCGCCATGAGCCTTTTTTTTGAGTTGCTCAATGACAACGCCCATTAGCATCAGACCGCATCCCAAATCAAGCGCCAACGGCGCCCACCAGAAGAAGCGTATTCCGTTCACCGGCAATATTAATACGCCAATCATTCCTGCGAAGCCACCGACGAACGGAATCAATGTTTCGGACTTCTCGCGCTTCTTAAACAGACCGCCAAATGCAATCCACAGATTGCCGCATATCACATATAGCGAGAACGCCAAGAGGACGTTAGGGATTATCCAAAGCACAATCATCTTACGGTAAAAGTGAATGTTGCTTGATTCACGACTTTTTTTCTCGCAGAATTCGCATAAGATGAAACATTAAGGTGTGAAATATGCCCGGGAAGCATCCCCAGTCGAGTACAAGCGGAACCCAGAACCAAGTGATACTTTCCCGAACCGGCATTATCATAACGCCAATTACGCCCAATCCGCCGCCTAACAGGGGAGTCCAGGAGGGAGCTTCCTTTTTCCTGACGAATATTGTCCAAAATATATACCAGTTAATGCCAGACAGCCAAAGCGCCGGCACGAAGCAAACAAACGCAATAATCCATTTCACAATTTGCATCAGTCACCTCATGGCAAGAATGGCGGCGACATCCTATGGGATATACATACGTTGCCTAAAAAGGTCTTTCCAAGCACTGTCGATGCCCCTACCAATGTGCCATTTCACGCTACTTGCGGGAACTTGGAACTCCTCCCCGGCGCTAAATGGCGCAAACTTATTCCCAAATCCTGGTTGATATTTGAAAGAACGAAGATAATTCCAGAAATTCGCCTTTCCCTTCATCACCCAATCGCCCGGTTGCAATCCCGGTCTGCCCCAGCGTGAAACCGTGATTCTCCTTTCAGCGTTTTGGAGTTCCCCCTCAATCGCATTCAGGCAATCGGTTCCGAACTCGTTAATCTCCTCCTCTTCCGCCGCCGGATTTTCGGCGTTTTCGACGACCAGGGTGGATGCGGCGGCGGTCGCGGCGGGATCCAGAAATCTCGCTGCATTCGGAGCTAAGCGCGCCGCAATTCCAGGCGCCGCCACCACGCCTGCGGCCCAGGAAGCCCCCGAGGCAAGCCAGGCGGGACCAATGGCGGCGTTCCACGTGTGTTGGTCGGAGGCGCATTCCGGATCGGGCTTCCACAAGGTGAACGTGAAAGTGTACCGCAACGCCTCCCAGCCCGTATTCAACCCCTTGAGCACGCCCTGGGTGTCGAATGCGAACATGGGACCGCCATCCAACCAGCTAGGGTCCCAGTAATTAACGGGATCCCCGTAGCAGTACGCGTAGAGGTTTATCCCGACTTCGAAGCCTCTCGGATCCCTGCTGACGAACCTGCCCAGGGACGGAGCGTAATACCGCGCCTCCATGAAGACCAGCCCGGTTTCGGCGTCCGTGTAACATCCCGCCGGCCCTGCCACCCGAAGGGGGT
>JAJZOL010000235.1 GCA_021811565.1 bacterium
CAATTGTAGTGGAAACTTTCCTTGCAAACATCCATGAAATAATGCCTGCATGTTTTTCAGAAAGAATCGTGTAAAAGTCAAAACATATTGGACGCTCGTTGAAACTTACCGTACCGAACGCGGTCCTCGTCAGAGTGTGATCTCTTATTTGGGAGATATAAACGAGCCGGTGCGCAAAGGTGTTGAGGCTCTTGCCGAAGAGCGACCTCGGATAGTTCAGAACGCCCTGTTTGACGAGGACATCGCGCCTGACTGGCAGACGGTGGATAAGGGTCGTATCAAAGCCGAACGCCCCCGAGCGTTTGGTGACTGGTGGGTCGGATTATGGCTCATGGATAAACTGGGTTTATCGGAACTGTTGGACTCTCTTCCGCCGACCGGACATGAGGATGTCTCGTGGCGAACGATGGCGATAGCGTCCGTTCTCCGCCGATTATGCGAACCATCCAGTGAATTGCATGTAGCGCAGAGCATTTACGAACGCAGTCCGCTTCCGGATTTGTTGGGCGTATCAAGGGACAAAGTGAACGACGACAGGCTCTATCGAACTCTGGACCGTTTGCAACCGCACAAGGCTGCTCTCGAAAAGCATCTTTGCGAGCGTCTGGGAACACTATTCGAGATGGAGTATGATCTGTTGCTTTATGATGTCACCTCGACCTTTTTCGAGGGTGCGAGCGCCGGGAACGCGGGAGCCCGACGGGGGTATTCGCGCGATCAGCGTTCTGATTTCAAGCAGGTTAATATCGCCTTGGTTGTGAGCCGTTGCGGTCTTCCCCTCGGTTTCGAAATGTTTTCAGGCAACACCCACGATTCCATGACGATTCAACATATCGTGGCAACGATGGAGGACCGATACGGGAAAGCGGATCGTGTATGGGTCATGGACCGTGGCATGGTGTCTCTGAAAAACATTGACTTTCTTAAGAAGCGCGGAAAATGCTGTGTCATTGGCGCGCCAAAAGCCCAACTGCACCAACAGGAAGGAGCAAGCGATGCACGCAAGGTTCGAGGAGCGTATCGAATCCGGCTTGTCCCACATTGCGGACGCCTGTCGCCAACACAAACGCACACCGGTCCAGCTGGCGATGCAGGTCGGTCGCCTGCGAGAAAGGAATAGCCGCGCATCGGCTCTTTTCGAAGTGGATATAAGGACACGAGCGGACGGTTATGCGGAATTATCATGGATGAAGCGTCCTGAATGGGTGAATGGGCGTCTCAATCCGAAGGATGTTATTTGCTCCGGAGCAATATCACGGACTGGACTCCGAATACGCTTTGTCAGGCGTACATTCAATTAACGGAGGCGGAAGCGGCCTTTCATATCCACAAAAGCGATTTGTCGCTTCGGCCCATGTGGCATCATCTGGAAGCGAGCGTTGAGGCGCACATTCTAATTTGCTTTCTCGCTTATGTCTTATGGAAAACACTCAGTCAACCATGCAAGGCGGCGGGATTGGGGGATGAGCCGCGACAGGTGCTTGATGAATTGCGTGAGATTCGGCTCATTGACATTGTCATGACAACGCATGGTGGTCATGCAATACGTCGCCGATGCGTAACACAGCCCGGTAAGGAGCAGGCCATATTGCTAAAACAGCTTGGGATTCAACTTCCAAGGCAATTGAAAATCACCAAAATGTAGTGTAAACTTTTGACCGTTTCAAAGCGATTTCACACTCAAAAGACAACTATTTTAGCCGATGACTGCGGAACTTGGGCTACCATTACGATAAGGAGGATGTCAAAGGCGAATACAGCTCCGCGTACGCCCCTTCGCCCAATGATGCTCTGATAGATTGCGGGAGCTCAATCGGCGTATTGCACGCGGAGCTCATGATCTGATACAAAGACGCTCAGGTCGGTGCGTAAGTCGCGCCACAATTGAAATTGACACAATCTTAATGGAACCGATGAAACGTGATGCGCTGCGCTGTTACAAAAAGTTCGAAGCCTATTCGGGACTGACGGTGTTCTGAAACGAGACGAGTATGGTAATATGGTAGGAGATTCGCGAGGTGGTTCAGATGATCCTAAGAGTGTGTTGCACAAATGTATTTGAACCGCACATTGATACAATATATGCATATTAAAGCTATTATATATCCAATATATTGAATGCGAACTGATTCTGATTATATTTATGCAACACACTCCTAATATGGACGAAAAGCGCGCGAGGATGAATTCGGGGATTAGGAGAGTATGGAGATCGGAGGGGGCGAAGCTATCATATTCATGCGATCGTCTCCAACATAGAGGGATGGTACATCCCAAAAATCTCCGAATTGCGCAACGAATACTTCGATCATGGCGAAGAATTTCATAGCATACTGGAAACCTATCTTGACTGTGGTCAGCCTCCCTCGAATCTTTTGGAATGAACGCCGTATAGTGGAGCATCGTGGTTTTGCGCATAATACGCATTCTTTGCTGGAGATGTCGGCTTTTCCTGCGAATTTGGTTGGAAATCGGTTCAATGCGTTTTCATTTAATAAACATTCTCGCGCATATTTTGTTGCATTCACGGTGTTGCATGATGCGTTATTTCCTGTTAACGACGTATGGGATTATAGGCGGAATCCGGATTACGCTTTAGGCGTTTTCGCTTTCGAAAGAGTAAATCACTGCACATTCAGATAGTTGATGCGTAAATCGAACAACTCGGACGGAACTCTTCATGGAGGAAGGCAAACGAAAAGGATAATGCGCCACGATCATGGAAGAAGGTGAAATACGGAGATGGAAGGATCGAAAGGATCGATGCGAAGCTCTGAATCACGCCATCCCTTTGTAAAACCGAAATGACATTGCTATGACAGATCACTCCGCCGGTTAAAAACGCTGGAATCCCGGACTTGAAAGACACTAACGATTTTTTAATCGAGGATAAAGGTTTCTACTTGACTCCTGCGTAAAATGATGATATGGTATTATCGGAGGAGATATGATATGAAAATAAAACTTTATGATGGTTATGAAGCCGAAATCCCCGATACAATCGTACAATCAACAAACGATTTCAATCTTGCAGGCGCGTGGCCTAACGCTCTCCTTGTCTTTCTTAAAGAAATAGAGGATAGTACTCTTTCCCTTTCCGGAGCTATATTAACAGAATCTGATGATTCAAGATGCTATAATATAAATTATGATTATATCCGTGAAAGAATTTTGGAATGGCTTGAATTCGAATTACTTGTAAATATATTGCTTAATAAGTGCATTAATTTAGGAGATGATTCAAGAAACCAGTTGAAATCTGAAATCGATGATATTTCAAATCAACGAAGAAAAAACAAAAAAGTATTTGAGCATGAGAGCAAGATTCTATCGTATTTTGGAATTAACATTCCAAAAACTCATCATGGTAAATGGGAACCTAAATTAATAAAAAGAATGGAATCTCATTTTCATAACAAGAGATTTTGGCATGATATCGGATTTAGTACTAATTTTCAAATCATGATAAATCAATTATATGTAAATGTTATATCAGTTAAATCGCCTCGTACACTAAATGATAATGATATGGTATCGCCCCAAAACGATACTTCTCAATTTAATGTTAATTTATTTTACGATAAACTGCGTAATATATTATCTCCGGACAATTTTGAATTGGTTTATTTGAGATTGGACGAACGTATGAGTTTTAATGATATCGCCATATGTCTAGGAATTAAAGCAATTACTGCAAGACAGAGATATCATCGTTTATCGGATATAATTAAACGTTTAGCTAAGGAACATTTTTTATCTTAATTGACAATCAAAAAGAAGCACATTGTTTATTGCTGTATAATTCGATAAAAGTTATCGCATAGTTAATGCATCATAAAAACAATAAAGTTTAACGGTTTTTACGAAAGGCAAACGATATCATGAAACAAGATGATTTTCAAGTATTAATAAACCCTTGGCATAATTCACAATCTGTGCTTCGGTAATG
>JAJZOL010000067.1 GCA_021811565.1 bacterium
AATCGTTATATGCATCTTTTTTATTGAAAAACTTTATTTACTTGCGAACGTGAACTTCCCAAAGTTGATCTGCACCATGGAGCATTAATTCGTCATGAATTGCTTGACAGCTGCCAAGGTGTAACGATTCAGGTGCAATTTGCAACTTATCTGCTCGAAGGCTTGTATGATACCCACATATGTCTCACAAATAGGGGGATTTTCTCTTTCATAATCAGTAGATCCACTTCAGGCTTTAAGGAGGATTAAAACTGTATGTTTGACAACCTGTTCCTTGCATATCATGAAAACAGGCAAATCAAACCATTCATTGCAGGTGAAAGTGAAACGGATAACATGATATGTAATAAATGGTTCCAAACGCCACAGTTGTGTGTGATTTGAAAGTTGAAATCAGTTCGATCAGGCTAAAAACGACGGAAATAAAAACGAGGGGGCTTTCATTCCCCCCTCGTTCGCCATTCATTTAGTCATTGCAATTCGACTGGTGATCAATCTCTTACGCCTTGATATCCAACCCCTTAACGGCGGACTGAAGAAGCGATTGCGTACCGCTATTACTGGTGTCCAGAGACTGTAGCATGGTTTGTGCGGCACTGGTTTCCATGTTCATTGCATCCTTCAAAACGGAAAGCGATGCCGGATTACTGACATCGGTGTTGCGGGCGAGCATGGATAGCAATGCCGCATTTGATGCGTTTCCTACGGGATTCATTCACTAACCTCTCTCTCTAAGACTGACCGTGAGTTCAATAGTCCCTTGCGAAAGACAAACGGGAACAACAAGCGCGGGAATATTGAGCATGTTGATTTTGACATTCGTGCCGCGAATGAGACTCGGCGGCGTTATATCGCAGACGCACCCCGCTTCGGAGAGGAGCGTGACCGCGTTTCCGGTAATCATATTCCCTAGCTCGGCAATTGCACTTGCCGCTAGCTGATCAAAAGTTCTAACAGGTTGCCCGATCATCGTGGAAGCAATCTTATCCGCCGTTGTAAGGCTCATTCCATAGATCACCTGCCCCTCAATCGACCCCACAACCCCTGTCATCAGATTGCATTGCTGGGATGTGAATGTGAGCGGTCTCATGGAAAGCTGCCCTTTGGACGGTTGTTCGCCCAACACACTTTCAATCACATTGAAGGCTGCCACAACGAAAGGGTTAATAAATTCGACTTTCATGGTCGATACGCCTTTCGTTAACCTATCTGTTTTTTAACGGCGTCCAAGACCTTTTCCGGTTGAAAAGGTTTCACAATGAAATCCTTTGCTCCAGCCGCAATGGCGTCCATCACCATTGTTTTTTGCCCCATTGCCGTGCACATGATTATACAAGCATTGCTGTCGATTTTTCGTATCTCTTTAACCGCGCTAATGCCATCCATTTCCGGCATCGTGATGTCCATTGTCACCAAATCAGGGTTGGTGGCTTGGTAAAGCTCCACGGACTCTCTTCCATTCGTCGCCTCTCCGGCGATTTCATAGCCCTGCTTCGTCAGAATGTTTTTTAGGGTCACCCTCATAAAGAGTGCGTCGTCCGTTATCAGGATGCGTTTACCCATGGCGTTCCTCCAGATATAGCCCATCTTATAGGTGGGAATAGCTAATTTATTCGTTGATAGAAAAACGGCAATTTTGAATCCAGTTCAATTTGTCTACTATTAAAAATTCTCTCGGTGCCCCCCACGAATAGAACGCCCCTCGGTTTCAGCGATTGGGCGAATCGCGCGAAGAGCTTATCCTTCGCTTCATCTGTGAAGTAGATCACAACGTTTCTGCACACGATAAGGTCGAAATCTTTTTCAAATGGATCTCTCAAAAGATTATGCGCTCGGAATGTGACCCTCTCCCGAAGTGAAGCGGTCACCTGATAATTCTCACCCCGAGCCTCCAAGTATTTCATGCGATAAGATGGAGGGACGTTCTTTATATCCGTCGGTGTAAAAATCCCCTCACGTGCCTTTGCCAATATCTTCTGATCTATGTCCGTCGCCTGGATGTAGTGCTTCATCCCCGGGGACAGTTGATCAAGAATCATCGCCAAGGTATAAGGCTCGGCTCCGTAGGAACATCCGGCGCTCCATATACGCAGAGGCTTCCGTGCCTGGAGCATGTCAGGCAATACCCTCTCTCTTAGTTCATCCCACTTTTCGGGATTTCGAAATAGCTCGGAAACATTGATAGTCAACCGATCCAGAAAGATCGCGAATTCCTTGGGGTCCGTTTCAAGGATATGATAATACTTGACAAATGAACCCGCGTTGATTCTATCCACAAGCCCCATAAGACGACGGTGCATCTGCTGGGATTTATAGAGATTCAAATCAATACCAGTTTTTCGGAGGATATGTAACTTGAAATATTCATAATCCTCTCGTTGTTGCGTGGTTAAAATCAACTCATCCTGCATTATAATCTCTCCCGATAAGATATCTTTCCACATATTTGTGAGGATTATTAATTATATGTCAAAGCATTTGCCTGATTCGGAAATAGGAATTAATTATTCCCGTGTCTTCATTGAAGCGTAACAAAAAACGAGTTGCAAACTTCGAGCAAATGTTTATTTTGCGTTCAACGCTATGGGGCGTGAACGCTCCATCTGTTCCACCGCCGTTACTATTTCCGACGCAATGGAATCCAATGGAACCAATTTATCCACACCTCCCGCTTCCAATGCGGCTTTCGGCATTCCATAAATAACACACGAGGCTTCATCTTGGGCGATACAGACGCCGCCCTGACGTCGTATCATCTTCGCCCCTAATGATCCGTCCTTTCCCATCCCGGTCATCACAACCGCCACCAAGCCGGTTCCGAAACGCTCTGCAGCTGATAGGAACATCACATCCGCAGCGGGGCGCACCCCCCATAGAGGCGGATCGCTATTCAAAACCACCCGCCGCCGTTCATCAAATGTCAGATGCCGCCCTGCTGGAGCCACAAGCACCACGTTAGGCGACAATTGATCGCCCTCCTTCGCTTCCCTCACGACCAAGTTGGAGACGGCATCCAATCGTTGCGCCAAGGAAGCGGTAAAACCCACAGGAAGATGCTGCACAAGCATCACAGGCGCCCCGAGATTTGCGGGTAACAACGGAATAACCTTCTGCAACGCCGCCGGACCGCCGGTGGAGGAGGCTATTAAAACCACTGTGGAATAGTTGGTGTTCACTGGATGTGCGCTTTTCCCGACTCCTCTCGAAGCGGAAAAACGATTCCCCGTAGAAATATCCCTTTGTGCGGACTTGGGAAAGTCATGTGTAACCGTTGCCTGGCGAGCTGTTCTCTGCACCCCGACACGGGAACGGATCGCCTCCTTCACATTTTTTACGATTTCCTTGGAGATGGATTCAATGTCCAGGCTGATAGCGCCTGAGGGTTTTCGCAGACAGTCGAACGCGCCGAGTTCCAAACATTGGAGCGTGGCGTCCGCCCCTTCCGCAGTCAGGCTGGACAGAACCACCACTGGAGTAGGGTCCGTTCTCATCAACTCCCTTAGAAAGGACACACCGTCCATTCGTGGCATTTCGATGTCGAGCGTAATCACGTCCGGGTGAAGTTTCCGCACTTTGTCTAAGGCGTCCAAACCGTCATACGCTGTGGCGATGACGTCCAAATCCGCTTGTCGGAGGATGTCACCTACCATCTTGCGCATAAATGCGGAATCATCCACAACCAAAACCTTGCCCGTTTTTTCCATCCTCCATACACCTCATGTCAACCGCTTCTACCGGCTATAAACCATAATATTCCCGCCCCATCTTACACGCTTGAATGAAATAAGGAAGCAGGCTTTCAACGACACGATATACTTTAGCGGATATGCTGTCTGTCCTCGGTATCCTGCGCGGATAACCAATACAAAGATCTATAGCATGATCCACATCAAATGATGAGCTTATTCCAGACC
>JAJZOL010000104.1 GCA_021811565.1 bacterium
ATGGAACTGAACCATGCGGAGCCCTTTCTTATGATAAGCGGGATGTTCGCATAGGTTTCCACATTATTAATAAGGGTTGGAGAGTTCCAAAGCCCGCTTTCAGCCGGAAATGGGGGTCGGGGGCGCGGTGTCCCGCGGCGACCTTCGATGGACGCCATCAACGCAGTCTCCTCACCGCAAACGAAGGCTCCCGCACCGATACGCAGATCAACTCGGAAGTTAAAGGATGTGTCGAAAACCGCGCTTCCAAGCAATCCAAGGTTTCTCGCCTGACGGATGGCAATTTGCAGTCGTTTAATGCAGAGAGGATACTCTCCACGTACATAGATGTATCCTTGACTGGCTCCGACGGCGTAAGCCGCTATCGCCATGCCTTCGAGCACTCGATGCGGGTCGCTCTCAAGAACGGAGCGATCCATGAACGCCCCCGGATCTCCCTCATCCGCATTGCAGACCACATACTTGCGGTCACCGGGCGTTTTCGCAACCAACTCCCATTTCAGTCCGGTTCGGTATCCTGCACCCCCTCGACCTCGCAGACCGCTTTTCGTAACCTCCTCCACCACCTGAAAGGGTTGCATCTCGTTGATAACGGTGTTGAGAGCCTGATACCCATCCCTTGCGATATAGGTTTCGATCCGTTCTGGATCCACTTTGCCGCTGTTCTCGAGAACGACAGGCACCTGTTTGGTAAAGAAGGGATGGTTGAGGTCGCCAACCTTCGCAGTGGCCTTGCCGCCCTTCAACGCAGCCACGATGGATCGAGCGTCGGAGGGTTTAACCTTCTCGTACAGAATGCCTTCGGGATCAACCTGAACCAGAGGTCCTTCGCTGCAGAGTCCCATGCATCCCACACCGATCACCTCGACCTGATCGGTCATGCCCTCCTCCTCCAATGCGGTTTCCAGAGCTTCCTTAATCGCTTCACCTTCCGAGTAGAGGCACCCAGCCGCCAAACAGCACCTGAGGCGTATGGGTTTCGCGGAGGCGACCTGCGCCTCCTTTATCTCCATTAATTCATTAGAATCCATCCTCAATCCACCCTTTCAATTGTTCCGTAACCATCTCCTCGGATTGCCCCCCGACCACCTTGCCGTCCAAAACAATCGCGGGCGCGATGCCGCAAGCTCCGATACACCTAGCGGTCATCAGGGAGAGGGAACCATCCGACGCCGTTTCGCCAACCTTCAACCCGGATATTTTCTCCGCTGCGGCGGCAAGCTTGCGCGCGCCTTTGGTGTAGCAAGCGGTACCCATGCAGATAACACAGGTGTGCGCCCCACGCGGCGAAACGGAGAAGAAATGATAAAAGGTGGCGACTCCGTAAACTTTACTCAGAGGCAATTTCAGGTTTTTGGAAATGTGAACCAGCAAGTCCGTATCCAAGTATCCGAAAATCTCCTGGGCGGCGTGCAGGACTTCAATCAATGCGTCCGATTGCGATTGGTGACGCTTTATGGCGGTTTCCAATAGCTTGTATCGGCTGTCACCACCCATCACAGAATTAGGAATGGCTGAATCTATCGCGCTAAATGACATCAATATCTCCTTTATTCCAAGGATCCGCAAATTGCCAGACACGCAGGTCCTTATAAGGTATCGGTTTATGCGTATCAATATTGAGTTTGGTGAGTTGCAAAATTCGTCTTGAATACTTTACCTCAGACGCCTGCCCGCATCCGTCGTCCGGGTGTATGGTCTTTTGCAATCACCTCGACTGATCAAGGGTCGCTACATGGTGCAATAAAAAATCAATTGAGATATTTTTCACAATTATTGATGAGTACCAACTCGCTTTTTAATGATATCAGATTGGACCATCACTGTCAATAGGTATATTTTACTCCATATTCCTTCCGGAGTACTACCAGGAAATACGGAAAAATACCATTTTTTCGTATTTTTTCACCCGGCATACTAGAAAAAACGCCTTTATATAACATACATCTTGTTAATAGTTGCTTTGAGGCAACTCACATGACGTTCAATCATCCATATGATTCGACGCGAATTGGCGAATATTTCCAGTTTCATTTGCGATAAATTGCACAATCTAGTCATGCGAACAACTCATCATTAAGTTTTCAGCTAATGTGACACTCAATACACACCGATAATGGGATGACGAAAAACATTCCTGGAGAGAAAGATGCCTTATACATGGCGATACAACTTGGAGTTGGGTGTGCCGGCGGTTGATCAGCAGCACAAGCGACTCATCGTTAAAATTAACAATCTCATCGACGCAATGGAAAGGGGGGAGGGCGTGGAAGAATTGAGGAATATCCTTAGATTTGTGGAGAGTTACATCACTCGTCATTTTCACGCCGAAGAGAGTTTCATGATGAGTATCGGCTACCCCGATCTTCCTTCCCATATTTTGGAGCATGAATACTTCAAAAGAGAGTTCCAAAATCTGAAACAAGAAATATACTACAACGGTGCGAACCTTCGAACCCTCATGCTAACGGAAAGAATGCTCTGTTCCTGGATTAATGAGCATATTTATCGAACGGACCTAAAAATAGCCGTGTACGTTCGGGAAGAGCTTTTACGCTCTTCCCGAGCAGCCTAATCATCATCATCGAGACGGATGATACGTTTGTTAGGAGGAAGTTGCTTGGCGAGAGCGTTAACACGGTTCATAGCCGTTTGTAACTCATGCTTATAGAGGGATCGTAGGTAATATTCATGCACCACGATCCCCGTTGACAGAAAGAAACTGAGTACCGGGAGTATTATGGTCCATTTTCGCATGGTGTTGAGCTTCATCTCTTCCCCTTTCCCATCATCGCCACATCCTTTGTCAAACTGTCCTCGGCGATCTTGACGTGGAACAGAGTGTGAAAATAGAGATTCGTCTGTTTCCACACATGAACGGTCCACACCATCCCTCCTGCAAGGAGGAGAAGGGAAACCACGAGTGACATAAGAAATTTCCGGCGAACGACGCTCTCACTTGGGCTGTACTGTTTTTGCATATCACACTCCGAATTAGCAGGGATACGAACATATTCGATTGCGGAGGCGATTGCAACACACTCCATCGGTCCGTATTCCGAACAAGCATCACATGATAAACGAACATTGCAATTACTTATATTATTGCCTTTCGGACGGATATCCTTACCGGTTTTTTCCCAAACACCCCGATTCAACGCCAGTCTATCTCGGCATTCGTTGATAGCGTTTAGGGAAAGGAGGAAACGGCTCCGTATCTCCGCGTTGATACCAATACGCAACCGAGGAGATCTCATCGGTCAACGGTTGGTATATCCCTTCTGGCCACCACCCCAAAGCCTGCACGGTGACACGAAGATCTTTGTGGAAACGTATGGGATCCATAATGTGCCATCGATAGAGACCATGCTTGGGCACCTTTTCGCCCTCCTTCTGTTGCAAAGGATAACCGGAAAAAGGTGCGCAGAAGGTCTCCCCGAAGCACCAAGCCCCGCCGAAATAGTCCTCCGTGCCCGTCCCGCACCAAGTGGGATGATCCGTGTCTCCATCAATATAGAACTTCACTTCGCCTTCCCCCCACCAACCATCCGACATCTGTATCCATGTGAGAAATGTGCCCACATACTGCCCCTCGCCCTTCACACCATCCAGGATGAGATGCTCGGGGTATTCCCGCTTTGTCATGCTGATACGATATTGCGCGTGGAAATAGGCGGCATCGTTGGGAACCGCGCCCAGACCGTAGTTGATCTGATAGAAGAACCCCTGTATCGGCGCAGGGTTCTCGTTCTGAATGGTGATGCGGCAGGATTTGCGAAACGGCATCGGAAAATAGCAATTAAAGCCACCGCTTGGGTTTACGCATATGGGAAGGGATGTGACATTGTATCGCATGCCATTACCGTTGCAGAAGAAATCCCCCAAGGGCGCCTCCACCGACGGCTGAGTGGCGCCGTCCCAGTGGATACGCAAAATACAATCCCGATACGAGCGCGGATCCGCAGTTATCCAGATGTGGCGAATCATGCCGGGACCTTCGATATCCGCCAGAGTGGTTAGGCTTTCCGGAGGAAGGTCAATACAGGGGCGAACCTTCCAACCCACACCCAAATCCCGAGCGGGCCCGCCCTGAGGGATCTCCTTGGCTCCAGCGCCGACAGAACCGTCAGGGTTCTCCGCGCTTATGGATCGTGTCTCAAACGGATCCAACATGTACATCCCGCCTAATGCGCCGCCAAATGAGGAATTCATCTCCTTGCTCCTTGTCTTTCATGGTTTAGATTTATACACGACTTCCAAAATGAGTGTCCAAGCTTTTCACTTATCGCGCTTAAACAGTATAATTTCCTTGCCTCCCGCGCTTGTAGGAATATTATACGTCCTGCGCCATTTTTTCGAGGAGGAATCGTAATCGGTTTGCCAATAATCGTTGCCATGGACACTTTGGTTTAACGGAAAACCGTTCACATACAGGTGATAGCCCTGAGGCTGATCGAGTCCGTTGAAGGTGACTGGCAGAAAACCCACGCCTCCATAAATGGTCACTTCCGCGCGTTGTCGTCTATCGACCTCTAACATCAACGGATATGATTTCATAATGACGCCGCTTCCGGCTTGCACCTTTATGTTATTGCCCGCCGCTTCTCGAAAAACCGGGAGCCATGTATTCGCCTCTTTTTCAAGCGTCGTTCGGAACTGAATGTCAGGTCCGTAATAGTCTGACGCATCTGCCGGAAAAACCACCAACTCCAAGTCTGCGTCAACAAAATCGCCGGGCATTAGTTCTCTCACAGATGCGGGAGGTGAGAGTTCAATCGTGGTGCGATAATTCCCTTTACCCCATTCCGTGCAATAAAATGAGGCGCAAGGGTTCGGGGCGGGCTTTCCGCCAAGCTCCGCACGCCACCTCCGCACGATTAAGCCGCGGGATGCAAAGGCCTGCCCGGGCGATAAATCCGCACGATTGACGCCATGAATGGAAATCCACGGCTGGTTCCCCATTAGAGGCAAGTCAATTTTATCGTAAATATCATTACTCTGTATAGGGTTCCATTCCTTTATCATCCCTGTCGCGTTGCCAATTGCCACTTTACGCGCTGGTGTTTCATTGTAGTAGTCCGCCCCGAGTTGAAAAAACGCCAGTCGTTTCCAACTCATAGGCTTGCGGACATCGTATCGAAGATGGATGAAGATGCGCAAATAGTCCTGGCTGCGAGGAATCGATATCTCCATGTGCGACGCAATCTCGTCTCCCGTGGATTCCTCGGTGTAAAGCGTATCGGTGAGACAAGGTCCGTAAGAACGATAGTCCGTGCGTGTGGCGCACATAGGCTGATAGTTTCCTTCGGGATCAATCCACATCAGGAAATCGCCTCCGCCGCAGTTATCCGCCCAACTCCAAGATTTGGCTTTCTCCGTGTGAGACAAAGTCATCAGCGGACGCATGTCATCAATAAAGCAACGGCGTTGCACCCTGCCCGGTTCGAAGCAGATGTTTTCACCAAAACTTCCAATAGCGGCCTCATTCCAAAATTGGTTATGCCCCCAGCCGATAAGCGAGAGTTGCGAAAACGAAGCCGCGAACAATCCTCCGTAGCGCGCATAAACCATCTGCAAGAGCAATTTCCGCACCGTGTGAGCCTCCAAGCGCACATAGGCAAAACCGTGAAACCACGGCCCCTGATACCTCAGCGTTCCTTTGCTAGGTGATTGGTGCCAGTTCTTGGAAATCTGTAAGGGTAATCCGGAGGGTGCGCCATTCGGTTCGCATAACATCGGCGTGAACCCCGTGATGCTTGGGGGATTTTCCTGGATAAACATAAGTCGCGCAATAGTTGGCTTCCCTGAATCGTTGCGGAGCGTAAAACTCCAGCGATCCAGTGCGTCAAGCTGACCTGCGGGATAACTCGTGCCATCCGGGTTGCTCCAATGGATATCAGGCAGTAGCATGGTCTGACAACCCAGAGTTTCATTGGCTCCGACTCGCAACGCGGGATCAGCAGTGAGTTTGGGTTCAACGCCATTATTGTCAAAATAGACTATAGTAAGGGATGCCGATTTGGTTAACGAGGCCGAGACACGATGGTCTCCCATTTGCAATATCACCTCCCCCTGCGGAAGGGTCGCCTGAGTGGTGAAAGCTAAATGGAACGCAAGACGGTCCGGCCATGCCGATATCTCCATGTGCGCGTCACAGGGAAGCTCGTTCCCATCACTATCGATGAAACGCAGCCCTTCGATATCAACTCTCTGAAAATAACGCCCGCTTTCCACGAAACGCACCGGCTGATAAAATGAATCCGATTCCGTAACATGCCCCACGCACGCATATCTCGTATGGCCGACGATCACAGCGCAATCCCATGCAACTGACGGTAAGTCTGAAAGGGACGTGCGACCAGGGAACATAGCGCGAGCGATATCCATCGGCTTTTTCCATCTCCCTGCTCGCAACGCCATCACTCTGTTTGCGTCAAAAGCCAATCCCCACGTGCCTGACTGAAAACACAAAGTCTCACCGCCGTTGGATGGCGTTGTGTTCAGGATGCGAGGCGGGCCCTCAGCCCACCAAAGCAGTGTGTAATCCGCCTGATGCGGCCAAGTTGACGATGGCGAGACTTTTGCATGGGCGTATTTTGTTGTAAACGGACAACCCAACATGAGCAGTAAAAGCGAGGTGTTGATGATTATATGAATCCGCATTGTATTTCCAATATGGCGAACTGGCAAGAAGAAAGTATTTTTACCATTTGCACTTTTTACACTTGCCGGAGAAAAATTGCCTGTATGATCTTATCCGGAAATATCAGAGCGATGAATGGCATCGGATCGCGTTCATCCATAGTAAGTTTCTATGTTCATATCTTATTTCAAATGAGTTTGATTCGTTTCCCTCGTATCGATCCATCGCAAATTCCGGAATTCAGGAGCAGGACCTTGCCAGGCTCCTCCCACATAGATGAACTTCTTACTATCTCGTAATGTCATCCTGTCCGCCAATGCAAGCTCTCCAAAACGTTGCCATCCCGGCAGCGTCTGACCTGACACGTTATGAAAATTAGACGGCGACAAAATAACCGTTTGCCATATATCGCCCCCCTCAATCTCCGCTTGCGCCGCGTAATCATCCAATTTGATCACAAGATTATTCGCTTTCTCTGTACGCACGTCTATCGCTAGCATCGCCCCAGGGGGAGGTGGATACTCATCCGAATACAATTTGTGTGTTCGCCAAGGCCAATCCCCTGAGTAATTAAATGTGTACCAATCCCCTTTCCATCCCGCGGCGAAGCTTTCAATTAGGAGGGAGACTTTTCGCGTCGACTTAACATGATCCGCAAGCAAGGCGTTGGACGAAGCCATTAACAGATGCGAAGAGATAACGAAGTTCGTAGCCGTGTACGATTGGTAATAGTAACCTGCTCCAACGATTGGTCGCGGTAAATTATAGGTTACATTGGCGTAAGCGCAAAGGGGCTGATCCGTGTTGAAAACCGGAAGGGCCGCCTCCCAATCCGAGCCTACTTTGCGAGCGACCACATGACGCCAATAGCGGTTGACTGAGTGTGGAATTGACTTGGGATCGGATCCCAGATCGTCCTGAGTGTAGTATGCGTCAACCGACACGCAATCCCTCGAAGTGTCAGGAACAATCTTAATCAAAGGCGTCCTGTATTGAGTATTCAACTTCCATGATACAATTGGGAGTCGAGGAAGTGGCGCTTCGCCTTTGAGGTAATGATCAAACCAGAGCATGCCTGTTACGGTATAGGCAGGCATGTCACGGTGGTTAAGCTGCGGCGGCCGACTGAACCGGTACTCCTTCGATTTAATCGTGTCGGCGGTCTCTTCCACCCCTAAAATGGTGCCGTGAAAATCATTGGAGGGATTCTCAAACACCACAGGACAGGTAACCTGAGCAGCGTATGCGGCGTTACTAAATGGTGTGTTCTTAAGGTTATCCGATTCATCCCCGACACCTCCTGCTGAAGTGATCACCGCGGCTTTCACACGGCGATCAACTCCTGCCACATACAGCGATATATTGCCACCCATGGAGTGGCCGTAAACGCCTAGCTTATTGGGGTTCACTTCCGATTGTCTTTGCAAGAATGTCAGAGCGCGTCGAGCGGCCAAAGTAAGGAGAAACCAGTGGTTGTTGCGCGGGCTGACCACGGGATCGATTGTCTTCTTATCCGGCTGGAAGGAAAAAAATGATCGTTATGCGCTGTCTGGGTGGCGTCTACCGCCCCCCAGTCCGTATTTGGACCTTGATAATTCGGCACCTCACCCAGGGGATTACCGCCCCAATTGATTGAGATAAAGGCATATCCTCTTTCGGCATTGGTGAGCACGGCGTTCACATTGGCACTCTGCCCTCCGCCGTGAATCTGCACCAACCCGGGCAAATGCCTTCCGTATTCAGGATAACCGTAAATTGCCGCCATCATTGACACACGCCCCTTGAACACGCCAATGCGATAACGCACAACCTTCAAAACGACTCCATCCTGGTTCCACTCCTTCGTCACTTCAACATCGAGTGGTTCACGTTGCGGATTGTATCCCTCCCAAAGCTCATGCAAATTTCGAGCTGGAGCACCGCCTTTTAGCGGATGGAAAGTGTCCATCTCCGCGCCAAACGCCATGGCTCCACCAGAATAAAAAAACGTAGCCATAGCAAAAACGAGCATTAATGACCCTCTTGGAATTCGTGGCAAGGTTTTTACACTATCTCTCCCGTTGTATTCATCAGGACATCCAAATGTATTACTCAATCCTTAGCTTAATATACTGCTTCCTTCCCCATTGACGATCTGCAATATTCACCCTCCAAAGCTCCCCGCCAAGCCTCTCCACGGAAGTGATTTTGCAGTTGCGCGAAGCTCCCGCCGTTAGCGGTTTGAAGCTATAAAACATCAGATCGCCCTCTTGGGCTCCGGCGTCGCTGAAATCAACCGTAATAACGGAATGGGTGATACGAATGTTATTTATTTCCGTGGCGCCCATGGATAGATGAAGGTTCGATCCAACTAGAATCGGGTTCTTGGAACTTAGCGGGGTGAAGCGCAACAGTGCGGAAGAAAGATAATCAAGCGGAGGCGTTGTGTATGAATTCATGGCATATCCGATTACCCGATCGCTCCAAAAATCGAAAACCGCGCATTTGACATGTAACGGCAATCCGGCCTGTTTGAAGTTAATGGTTAGAGGTTTCGCCCCTTCGCGGTCATTGTAGAGAGTGTAAACAGCGAAATCACCATACGGACGATGGAGGGCAAACCCGAAAGTCGTGTTATTCTCATTGCTCCCTAACCCAAGCAATTTGGCTGGAACCGCGCTTGAAGGTCTCATGATTTCAAAGTTGCGCCAAACAGCCTTTACATCGGATTTGTTAATTGGTTCACTGATCATAGCGGAGCCACCAACCAAGCATACCGTGTTGTGCCAGCTTCGCCACATTCCTTCTCCTTGCGGCGTATAGCCGACCTCACGGCTTGCCAGCTTCGGCGTGAGATAGGAGACATCCGGATCGTTACGCCACCATACATTATTATAGATTTGAAAACGTAAAACGGATTTCAGGCAATTCTCCAAATTGGCGGGATGTGCGTCGGGGCCAATGCGAACGGCGTCAGCGTATCCGATCACCGCTCGATTGGGACCACCAAGACATGAAAGAATATAAGTTTTTTTCCCTGCGACACTCCGATAAAACGCGTACAACTCGCGCAATTCCTGCAATCGGGTTTTTGTTGGATCGTAAAAAATGGAGCCGATCGCGTTGAAATCAATCTTAATGTAACCGTATCCGCGTTTGCAGGCGTCCCTAATGATCGTTCTCAGAAACTCTCTTGACTTTGGATTATCCGGGACTAGCCAGTTGGCGCCGGCGGGATGGAATGAATTGCCGTTCATAAAGCTAAGATTACCGTTTCCATCGGTCTGAAGCGCATCGGGGTTCGCCTTCGCCCATGGATGATTGGGATTGATCATCAAAGGGGCGATCCATACTCCCGCAACGCACCCCGCTTTGCGAATCCTATTTGCAACACCCTTCATGCCTGTTGGAAACTTTGCGTTACCTCTCCAGTCGCCATCCATTTTCTGGTAACCATCGTCAATCTGAATGACACCCCTGCCAAATACGTTGGGGTTATCCGCTATGGTGTCAATCACATTCAATACGTGTCGCTCGTCTATGCCGGTTGTGCGGTCATACCAACTGCACCAGCCATAAACGCGGCTGTTGTTAAGCAGGGCGTGATGCGTAGTAGCCACCCAGCAAGTCCACATATCCACCGATTTAGCAGCCTTACCAAATGAGACAATCATCTCCTGTCCGTTTCGGCTTTCACCCGCCGGCACAAGAACGCCATCCATTTGCACTACAGCATTGATTGTTTCGTTGCCCACTGAAATAGTGGCATACGCTTCAGGTGCTCCAACCGGTCCTACAAGAAATCCACTTCCGTCCGGGCGACAAAAAAGGGCGGCATCATTGAGCTGATTGTTCATCTCGCTCAATGACATCGTCGGCGACGCCTCCATCAGCGGGGTTACCAACCATTTAGGAGCGTCGGCAACCTTAAAACTTCCCGCTGCGTTTTTGCTTGTATCCAATAAATCAAAGTTGAGTAAATGCACGTCCTTCTTGCTGAAGTTGTGAAATTCCGCTTGAAGAGTAAATGAGTGAAGGTCATTCAGGCGTTTGAGTGTCAATGTGTATTGAAATGGGGAATTGGAAGCGCCATATGACGCGGAATCAACCACGGCATCCCCGAAAGGAGTCTTTACGGTCGTTTCGCGAATTGGACCGATCAATTCGCAGTGTGCGGAATCCTCCTCTTGGTATTGACCGGCGACATTATATGCAACCGAAGATCCAGCTTGAAAGGACACCCCATCCATGTTTACTATGATTTGACGGCCGTTTGATGAAAAATGAACCCAATTGGTAGCCCCCTTGCTACTCAATGCGCATAGACCAAGCAACCAGATAATTCCTGTTAGAAGCTTGATTGATTTCACTCTTTTCCCACTCGGTTCCCATGAAATCCAATTGGCTCCAAGCAAAACCCGAAATCGCTACGATATCAGGAATTGGAAAGATGAGGCGTGGGCGACCGCCACGTCAAAGTCGGAAGCGATAAACATGGCGGCGCCACAGTTACTATCTCAATTCATCTCTTTGATTTACAAGTCTGTTCGCCGTATTGGCTTTCAAACAAGTAAACATACAATTTTTATTTCAAGAATATCTCAATCACCGGCACGGTAACGTTCGGCTTTTGAACCGGAAGATGAAGCGTAAGCAGGTCACCTTCGTTCTTGCGCTCGCTCCATCGGATTTCGGATGCATCGTTTAGGAGTTGGGCGTACTCCACCCTTCCCGCAAAGCCATCAAGATGCAACTGCTCGAAGGGCCATGCGAATATGTGCAGGTATAGACGTTTATTATCCGGATTATACGTGAACCGACAATCTTGCGGTACGACGAACTCGTCAGGAGCCTGTGTGCACCCGTAGATGGAACGGCTATGTCGATACATCCACTCTCCGATCCCCTTCAGACGATCCAAAGCCCTATAATCCAACTCCCCTCGCCCGGTAGGGCCAACGTTCAACAGGAGATTGCCTCCCTTGCTCACGGTGTCGATAAGCATCTGAACCAACTGGTCCACGCTTTTCCAGCTCTCCTCGTCGCGATGGTAACCCCATGATCCGCTAAAGGTTTGGCATGCCTCCCAAACAACCGGTTTGCCATCCACCTTCACCCATTCGCGGGGTTGATATTGCTCAGGGGTCTTGATATCCCACCCATAAGGAAGATCAAAGCGATCGTCCAAAATTACGTTGGGCATCAGCTCCCGCACCATGGCGATGAGGTTTTCGCTGTCCCAATCATCCTTGCCCTTGCCGTTTTCACCCGGATAGCTGAAATCGAACCACATCACATCCACCTGACCGTAATTGGTGAGCAGTTCCCTAACCTGTGCGTGAAGGTACTGCGCATACTGACGGATATCGCGTCCTTGGTTGAGTTCCTCTCTATTCGGATCATCTCTCAATGGGTGCAAGCGATCAATGGTGAAGTGCGGGTGGTGCCAATCGATGAGGGAGTGGTAAAACCCCACACGCATATTTTTGGATCGAAACGCCTCCACCATGGGGCGTATCAAGTCCTTGCCATATGGCGTGTTCGGGGCTTTGTAGTCTGTCATCTTCGTATCCCACAGACAAAAACCTTCATGGTGCTTGGTGGTAACCACGAAATATTTCATGCCCGCATTCGACGCAGCATCCGCCCAAAGCCCTGGATCATATAGGTCCGGATCGAAATGTTTGAAATATTTCTCGTAATCCTCGTTGGAGATCCGTTCGTTGTGCCGCACCCACTCATGACGAGCGGGCAATGCGTAAAGCCCCCAGTGAATGAACATGCCGAAACGATCATGGGTGAACCACTTCGTGTCCCCGTGCATATTTTGTACGTCCTGCATTTTTGCCTCCTTGGCGTCATATATTACTTATAGCTCGGTTGTTAAAAAGAATGATGCCAACATCGCATGAGCGGGCGAGTTCATCAATGACTTTACCCTGCAAGAGAGACACCATGACAGTCTGATCACCCGCTGTGCGCAATACCCTCTGAAGTATGAAACATCCCTTCCATTTTATCAACACTCCGATTAAGGCGAACCGTTTTTTTATTGATTCGATAAAGGATTTCCGATATTCAGGGTTTAATATATAATCATTCGTGCCGTAACGACATATTAGCCATTTTATTGCATGAAGTTGTGTTCTTGCGTCCCGTTGGAGAATGCATCGTCTTTCACATCCCGCATTGTTTCGCAGTGAGAACGTACCATATTCCTGAATATCATTTAACGAAGGAGGAAACCATGAGTAACTCACCGAGCGCCGGATCGGGGCAAACCTCGAACGATTACTGGCTGGCAAGGCGCAATCATCTTTTCGTGGCGAGTTGTATCGCTCTCATCGTCACGGCGATGTCCTTTTCCATCCGAGCCGATATTATGGCGACATTGACTCGTCAATTCAATCTCACCAACGAGCAATTAGGATGGGTGGTGGGAACCGCCATGTCGGGATTCACCGTGGCGATGATCATAGGAGGCCCACTCTGCGACATTTTGGGGATGGGACGTTTGTTGTTCCTTGCGTTCATCGGTCATGCGATAGGTATCCTCCTCACCATCTTCGCCACCGGTTTTTGGACACTTTTTTTCGGCACTTTGGCGATGGGCTTGGCGAACGGCTTTGTCGAAGCCGCTTGCAATCCCCTGCTCGCCACACTGTACCCCGATCAAAAAATCAAACGGCTTAATCTTTTTCACGCATGGTTTCCCGGGGGACAGGTCATCGGAGGCGTTGTGGCGTATCTTGTGGACCGTTTGGGAGCGAACCAGAGTTGGCAACCTCATGTGTGGCAAGTGAACATGGCGACCATGTTGATCCCATTGATGATATATGGTGCGATGTTCATTGGTCGCAAGTTTCCTGAAACCGAGAGGGTGGCGTCCGGAGTCTCCACATTGGAAATGTACAAGGAGTGCGTCAAGCCCGCTTTCCTGCTATTCGTATTATGCATGCTGATGACCGCCTCCACGGAACTCGGCCCACAGCAATGGTTCCCAAACATTCTCACTATCACCACCGGCATCGCGGGAATCCTTTATCTGATCTGGATCACGGGATTGATGGCGATTGGGCGGAATTTCACGGGAGCCATCGTGAAACGGATATCCCCCGTGGCTCTCATGATCTTCAGTTCCTGCTTCGCCGCCACCGGACTGTTCATGATCAGTAACGCCAACAGCGCCGCACCGGCGTTTTTATCCGCCACCCTCTTCGCCATCGGAGTCTGTTTCTATTGGCCAACCATGCTGGGCATGATCAACGAACGGTTCCCGAAAACCGGCGCATTAGGGCTGGCTATCATGGGGGGAGTTGGCACTCTCTCCACCTCCTTTGTTCAACCCGTCATTGGAGCCAAGTTCGATCAAGTGACACGGCAAACGGTTATCGCCCAAGCGCCTCGATGGGAGCCCGCGATGCAAAAGTGGATCGCTCTAAATCCTTCGGGAGGCGCGATGGGGATACCGCATAACTGGCCCTTGGAGTTCTCGCAATCGAAATTGGATCCCACTGGTATGAAAGCGGTGAAACTGCTGCAAGAGGCCGAGGACGCATCCTCGTCGAATCAGGCTTTGAAGACAACGTTGAAACCTGCGGAAAGCGTATTGGCGATCGCGGAAAAGGACGGCGGATCTGACGCGATACGTCAGGTGGTGATTCTGCCGCTTATCCTGATCTGCATCTTTTTAGGCATCTATCTGAATGATAAAGCCCATGGGGGATATAAAAAGGTGCATTTGGAAAGCGGTTCGTAGATGATTCGCGTATGCTCACGCAAACAGCCATGCGGACGATCCAGCATGGCTGTTTGTTTTTTTGATCTCGGTTTGTTTATCGTTTACGCATATCGGCGTCAGTGAAATTGATCACCACCTTCACCGCCCCATCTCTGTAGTATGCTGCTGTGTCGAAAGCCTTCTGCGCCTCATCTGGCTGAAACACATGAGAAACCAAACGCTCCAGATCGGCGGCTACGCTTTTCTCCTCCGCAAGGGCGCAACATCTTGTTAGAGTATTTCGGGAGCGGCGCACCATTAAAAACGTCAGCCCTTTTCTTCTGGACATATGCCCGGGAAAGGTGACATGATCCCCCATGTTGGTGCCAACCACGGATATCTTCGCACCCGGAGCCGCTAATTCCGCGGATTTCGTCTGCCCGTCGTCGCTTCCGGACGCTTCGATAACATAGGGAAAACCCAACCCTTTCGTCAACATTTCCGCCGCCGCCTGAGCCTCTTCCGGCGCAACCGCAATGGTCGCTCCCAATTCTAACGCTTTCTCCCTGCGATGCGCCAACGGCTCAATGCAGAGAATCGGACTCATACCCGCTCGCTTTGCGAGAAGCAGACAGGTAAGACCGACGGCGCCGCACCCGATAATCACCAGGGGATTTCCGCTCCTCGCTTTCAGGAGGTCTAAGGTGTTTAGCGATACCGCCATCGGCTCCAAAAGCGTGGCTGCGGCATCGGATAGAATCTCAGGAACCTCCTCGATCAGGTAGGCTGGATGCGCCACCTTCTCCCGCATCAGCCCAGGGAATGGGGGGAGGGACACGAAGCTCTGGTTGAGGCAGAGGTTCGGGCTTCCGCTCAGACAATAGGCGCATTTCCTGCAATAAATGGTGGGTTCAATGGACACACGCTTGCCAGCAAGATGGCGATCCGCCTCGTCCGCAACGTCATCCACTCGCGCCACCGCCTCATGCCCCGGAATGAAGGGAAACTGCGCCACGGCGGAACCGATGTTGCCCTCGCGATAGATATGCAAATCGGACCCACAGATGCCCACGGCGAGAATGGAAAGCGTGGCGTCGCCCGATTTCATTTCAGGGGAGCTTGCGCTACCCAAGCCCGCTTTCGCAGGTCCTAATAACTCCACGGATTTTAACACGATCTGGAATCCTCTCTTATTTTAATTAACCGTTTCATGATGTGTCTTAACGACACGGACTCAGTGGATGTTCCAAAGGCGTCATGCATGTCCTTGTATAGTTGAAACAGTTCTCGGTAAATCCTGACACTCTCTGGTTGAGGATTATAACAACCCGGCTGCACTCCCCCCATCGCCTTTTGAGCTGAAGGAAAATCCGGATAGACTCCGGAGATCACCGCGGCTACAATCGCCGCTCCGAGAGCGCATGCTTGATCCGATCGGGCGACCCGAATCGGGCGTTCCAACACATCGGCGTATATTTGAAGAATAAAGGGGTTTTTGTGCGCCACACCACCGGTGGTGATGATTTCTTCCACCTTCACGCCGTATTCCTCGAACCGGTTCATGATGATTTTCGCACCGAACGCCGTCGCCTCGATCAATGCGCGATAGACTTCCTCCGGAAGGGTGCGCAGCGTCTGCCCGACAAGCAAACCGGTTAAATGCTGATCCACGATCACGGTGCGATTGCCGTTATTCCAGTCAAGAGCCAGCAAACCCGTTTCGCCTGGCTTCAACAGCGCAGCCTTTCTCGTCAGTTCCTCGTGAGAGAGCCTATCCGGCTTGATCCAGTCCACCCACCATCCGTAAAGGTCCCCCAGTGCCGCCTGCCCCGCCTCCAAGCCATGATGCCCCGGCAGGATGGAGCCCGGCACAATGCCACATAATCCCGGGATATCCTCCAAGGGATGGATGAGCGGCTCCACCATCATATCGCATCCTGACGTACCCAGCACCTTGACCATCACTCCGGGACGAATGCCGCATGCGATGGAACCGATGTGAGCGTCGAAGGCTCCGGTGGAGACGGGTATGCCTGCGGGGATCCCCAATTTCGCCGCCCAATTCGGGGTGAGATATCCCGCAGGCGTGTCCACCGATACAGCCACGCAACCCTCCAATGCATCCCTAGCGCGAGCCAGCTCAGGGTGCAGCGAGGCGAGGAACTCTCGAGAGGGATATCCTCCCCAACTTTCATGATACATCGCCTTATGACCTGCCGGACAGATCCCGCGCGATGGGTTCCCTTCCCTCCCGGAAAGGATTGCTGGAAGCCAATCGGCGAACTCCACCCACGCCGCCGCCGCTCGCGCCACCTCCGGATCCGCATTCGCGCAATGCCAGATTTTCGCCCAGTACCATTCACTGGAGTAGACGCCACCGCATTTCGCCAGGTATTCGGGGTGGCTATCCATTGCGCGATCGGTGATCGCCTTCGCTTCATCCTTGGCGGTGTGATCCTTCCAGAGCCAGGCGAGGGCGTTCACATTATCGGTGAATGCAGGCTGGAGAGCCAAAGGCATTCCTTCCGAGTCTACAGGAATGGGGGTGCTGCCGGTGGTGTCCACTCCCACGCCAACGATTCGATCCGGCGTGAAATCCCGATCTGAATCACGAGCGTTCTCGATGGCTTGCGACACGGAACGCTTTAAGCCCTCGATGAAGTCCTCAGGATGCTGACGAGCGAGTTCCGGCTCGGATGCGTCACCGTATACACCGCCATTGCCATGGGAATACGGATGCACCGCGGAGCCGATCTCCCCTCCGTCCTCCGTTCGCACTACGAGGCAACGCACAGAGCCCGTTCCGAAATCCAACCCAATTGTATATAGAGGGAACTTCATGCAACGAGCCTTCAAATGCCGAAATGAATGATCGATCTGAACAATCCGCTGAGAAAAAACGGAGTCTTACCCGATCATCTCCCGTATCCTACTCCCGAGATATCTATAGTATAGCGAAAATCCCCCGAAGTAGAAAATCAATAGAACAAAACCCACTGCGTTCACGGAGAGACCATAGTTCATCAATAGGTACCTCATCCCGTAATACGAAGTGTAAAACAGAGGATAGAATTTGACGGATGTGGGGAGATGCAGGACAAAGTACTTTTCAATGAAGTGAGATGGGTCCTTTGATTTGCTTTTATTGTAGACATATGTCACACATAGTGCCATGAATATTAAATCAGTCAGGAGAGAGTGGACAGTGCAATCGGCTCTATTCCTCACTATGATGATATCTGTAATAAAACCTACCAAAAGAAGATTACCGAGAAAGTAACCGAATTTTTCGGGATCGGTAATCTCGCCTTGGTTGTATCTCGATATGATTTTGTTTGTGTTCCAGATATCCATATAGATTATCCTCTTTGTTCGATCAGTCGCTACCGTTAATCGCTCTTGAATTTAATAAATGAAAAGCGTGCCTATGAGACATAATACGATAATCATTATTAGGACAAGTAAGGCGATCCCCACATTCAGAAATCTCCATTTGAGGATGGATTTCCCTGCCGCCTTATCGCGAGCAATCCCTCTACGGGTAATGTCGTATAGAATCAAGACCAAACCGGCGGTAAAACCCATTACGCCGCCCATAATTGTGAGTTGCATTTTCTGGTCTGAGTTCATCGGCTGAAATAAAGATATAAATATGGACGCTTTGGCTCCTACCACTGTAGCTATAAGCAGTTCTCCCGCAGATTTTAGCCATGGGCTGTTATAATGCTTGGTGTTCTCCGATAAACCATATTGTTCGGGAGCTTGGTTTTGACGATCAAGCGTGTTCAGTTGTTCCGGCAAATTGCTGATCCAGCGAAATATCAAAACCCCCATGTAGCCAAAACCAATAAGGTACCCTTGAAATAAGACTGAGTAAGGTGTTTGCGTATCAAAGTAGGATAGTAAAAAGAGGGCGAAGAGACCGCAACTGAAAACCACCGCGACGTTCTCCAATTTTTCAGCGCGGTACATCGTAATCCATCTTGGGAGCAGACACCTCACAACCTTCCAATCCGCCGTGGCGAACAGAATGCCGACTATTATCCCGATGAGATATGCATACTCGAATTTGAATATCTTCGGCAGGTTGGATAAGAGGACAACGGCGAAATAGTATGATAAGACGTAAAGACGTATATCCTTTGATCTCCAGCCGTCGGTTAGGTCCTCCTTGGAGATACGTATTACTCTAACTGGCGAAAATCCTATATCTTCCTCTCTTCTCATCCGGTCACCCCGCGCATGAAATAATTGGCTTCTCGCTACATCACGTGAGTAATATTATTTGTTGCTACTCACTCTATTACACAGATAACCCAAAATCGAGTTTTCCCGCGATCAGGTAAATGATCGTTTTGATATATCTATGATTGCGATAGTCTCTGGTCTTCGCCTTCGCTGCTTGGATAAGAGAGTCAATCCCCCTCCATCAATCCTTTTTCAAGATGATCCTGAAGGTAATTAAGTATCCGCACGGCATGAGTTTTTAACGTTCTCGCCAGACTCTTCGTGCTCGACCCAATATCGCCACTCGAAACCCATTGAAAAAAGGAAACTCTCTTTTTTTACCAAACGAACCCAA
>JAJZOL010000147.1 GCA_021811565.1 bacterium
GGATTCCAAAAGGAGTTTAGATAGCCGAATGACGCTCCGCCCTGTTGACGAAGCTCGACTCCGTCAAAAATGGAAAGGTGCGCGATGAAACCATGCTTTTTGGCATACTCGCACTGTCCTTGCAGGCCATTCCAGAATACGGGATCCCATCGGCTTAAATCCGCTTTCCATCCATGACCGGTATTGACGTAAAGAAACGGAACCGGCGTGGGTACTCCGTTCCAACTGGATGGATGGGTGGAGGCGGACATACGGTTCACCCCCAAGCTGATGCGGATGTAATTAAGATGATAGGGGCTTTCCAGCCTCATCATCTCCCTGTACCGTGAAGGATGATCGATGTAGTACCCATCGGGAACCGCCGCCCAATCATAATAGCCGATCAGAAAAACCGGCTTCCCTGCGGCATCCTGATAGTATCTTCCCGAGGGGTGAACACGTATGCCACCGC
Organism: bacterium; assembly: GCA_021811565.1. Taxonomy (GTDB): domain Bacteria; phylum Armatimonadota; class Chthonomonadetes; order Chthonomonadales; family CAJBBX01; genus DTKV01. The sequence continues at coordinate 452 of JAJZOL010000147.1, forward strand.
CATGTAATTCCCTGATTTTTTTGTGGTTGGCTGCTGATGAGGGTCCCCCGATAAGCGAGCCCGCCATGCCAATGAGAAACTCTTTGCGTGTTATCAAAATGCCCACCAATATCCCGGCGATAAACGATAATGGATAACGTATCATGTATACATGCACAAAGTCAATAACGGTTCTCCTTTCCATTCAATGAATCGCGTAGTTGACCAATCTCAAACCCTAAGGTAGAATTGGAAGAGTATATCACGGCTGAAAAGAGATGCTGCGGCAGATGCGCAAAAAAACCGCCTTTACATTAATTGAGTTACTCGTGGTGATAGCCATTATCGCTCTGCTCGCAGCGATACTATTCCCTGTCTTCGCAGCCGCGAGAGCAAAGGCGAGACAGATTGTTTGCGTTTCAAACCTGCGCCAAATAGGTTACGCTTTCACCATGTACGCCCAGGATTACGATGGATACTTTCCGTGGGCGGTGGATCCCACGGATAAATACACTCCGCAAATATGGAACTCCTATCCCGCCTTTCAAGCGGAAATCCCTAGTATGCCGCTAATCCAAACCGTTTTATTGCCCTACGTGAAGACCCCGGAGGTATATCATTGCCCTTCGGACACAGGTTACACCGTGGAGGATTTCACCGGAATCCCTTTGGACGCCACCCCTACAAGTTATGCCAAATTCGGCACGAGTTACAACTATCGTACGGAGATATCGTTTCGTCATATGAGCGAAGATTCCCTGAACACTCCATCCGATGCGAATCTGCTTATGGACGCCTCGGGAAGCTGGCATGGAGGCACCGCATTGAACGATATGCGCTATAACACCCTCTTTGCGGACGATCACGTGAAAATAGAGACGCGTTCGCAGATGAACGCCATATGGAACACTCCGCTGTGAACCGCGTTCAAAGCCGCATCAAGCGAATCCGCGCGCAATGGATAGTGCCCGTATCGACCACTCCCTTTTCAGATGGGGAGATCGTCATTGACGGCGAGAACATAGTGGATTTGCGCACCGTTCTCTCCGGACGCGCCGAAAGAGACGACATTCTCGATTACGGCAACGCTATCCTGATGCCGTCGTTCGTCAATGTCCACACACACGTGGATTACACAGTGATGCGCGGATTATTGGAGGACCTCCCCTTTTTCCCTTGGGTGCGCAAAATGGTGGAATTGAAGGACAGGCTTGCCGAGGAGGACTGGATATGGTCCGCGCGCCTTGGAATTGCCGAGGCTCTAAGCGCTGGAGTTGGTACCATTGGGGACTGCTCCTCAACCGGCGCAGCCCTGCAGGCGGCACTGGAGTCGAATATTCGAGGGATCGTCTATCAGGAGGTATTCGGAATTGATCCATCCCTGAATATCGCAACGGCGCTGAAGGATGCGGAAACCCTCATTCTGGAACAACAACGCCGATGCGATGGATCGATTGTCACGGCGGGAGTATCTCCGCATTCCGCGTACACCTGCAATCAAAGGATGCTGGAGGGGGTAGCGGAACTCCGCGAGAAACTGGATATTCCTCTTTGCATCCACGCGGCGGAATCCCCGGGGGAATCGCAACTGATTCGAGAGGATCGCGGGGTGATCGCGGAGATGTATTCCAGAAGGGAAATTCCCTGGACAGCCGAAGGCGTATCCCCCATCGCCTATCTTGAAAAACGGGGGATTCTTTGCGACAGGACACTCCTGGTACATGCTGTTCAAATGGAGGCGTCGGACGCGGCTATTATGAGCCGTAACCGTTGCTCCCTTGCGCACTGCCCCAAATCCAACGCAAAACTGTGCAATGGCAGGGCCCCGATGGAGCTTGTCGGGGCGTTCACCGAAAACCAAGGCATCCCCGTCGGAATCGGAACGGATAGCGTCGCAAGCAACAACCGTATGGATATGTTCGAGGAGATGAGATTCGCCCTGTTGCTAAGGCGAGCGTTCAGGAGAGACTGTTCCTCTCACGATACGCGCAGAGTGTTGGAAATGGCGACGATCGGGGGAGCCAAAGCATTGGGAAAGGAGGAGCTCATCGGAAGTTTGGAGATCGGCAAAAAGGCGGATTTCACTCTCGTGCGCACCCATACCCTCTCAATGACCCCATGCCATGACCCCGTTTCGGCTTTGGTGCATGCGGCGAGTTCATCCGATGTCATCGCGACATTCGTAAACGGCGAAGCATTATATATGGACGGTGAAATCCGGGGAATAGACACGGAAAGGGCAATCCAAAAGGTGCGTGAAATCGCGGTTCGACTGAAAGGGTAAGACGGACATGAAAAAAAGGGTGGTTGTAAAACCAAAGCCAAATCTACGGAAGGCGCTGATAATATCCCTGATAACCTTGGTAAGCGGCGCTGTCATCGTGTCGTTCCTGTTTCATTACAACCTATCCGGTCTGAGCTTGGCATATGCAGGAACCTACGCGCCGCCCTACACTTGGAATGAATACCTGCTTGTAAATATCACCTGTCTGATTTTCATTCCCATGCTCATCATCTTCACCATTTTCAGGGAAAATCCCCAGTCCTACGGCTTAATGCGTCCGCAAAATGACGCAGCGAAAATCGCCCTTTGGTTTTTCCTGCTCATGCTGCCGATACTCATCATCGCATCCAGATTCCCAGCCTTTCGCAATTACTATCCCATACAAAAAGAGGCGATCTATTCGGTGCGTTATTTCCTCTACTTCGAGATCACCTACGGTTTTTACCTTTTCTGCTGGGAGTTTTTCTTCAGAGGGTTTCTCACATTCGGCTTGGAGAAACGCCTTGGATCGATCACAGCGGTCATATTGCCGTCCATCGCCTTTTGCGCCCTTCACTGGACCAAACCGATTCCGGAGTTTCTCGGGTCCTTCATCGCCGGAATTGCGATGGGCTGGCTTGCCCTCCGTGGCAAATCGTTTCTACCAGGCTTTTGGATTCATTGGGGGATATCCGTGATATTTGACATCCTCTGCATCCACGGCGCACCGAGAGCTTTTTTATAGAAACACGCACGATTCGTTCCCATGCTTGGATAAAGAGCGGGATAAAACCGGTACAATAATATCGACATTATGGAATAAGTTCGATCATATGGCGATTTGCGTCTTCAAAAGTTGATGATGCCGCTCATTTCCGCTGATGATCGTTTTCAATGTATATCACACTCCACCTGAATGACGCTTGGCAAGAGGAAACCGCCTCGGGATGACAAATAATCTACGCATCACTTACTCAAATCCGAATATCAAGCGATTCCCATCCATTCGGCATCGAATCAACCCTCTCGCATTTGCCATCGCTTTCATGATCGCATCCGCAACCGCTTTCGCAGCCGGCAAGATTACACTTAACACAAAACCGCCGGATGTGATCATCGATCAGTTCAAGCAATTAACGTGGCAACCGGAAACCAACTACTTCCAATCGAACAGCCCGGTGAGAATTATCCTGATTGACCCCGATACGGGAGAGAAAACCATCATATTGGCGGATAACGTGGAGGGATCCGCCTCCCAAACCATCACGGTCAAAGGTCATCTTACTTTGACCAGACCCGAAGGCGATCTCGTCGGGGAGGATATGACTTTTAATCCCGTGGATCATACCGGGATTATCCATAACGCCAAAACCGATGCTTACAACATCTTTCTCAAGGGAAAAATCATCCAGCTTTTACCTGGAAACATCCTTCTTGCAAAGGACGCCGTCTTCACCACATGCAGGCTGAAACATCCGGACTACCATATCACCGCCAAGGAGGTAAGGGTGTACCCGAATGGCAAGGTTGTGGGAAAGGGAATCACATTTTGGCTGGGACCTAGCCGCATCATCTCGCTTCCGTCCTTGGAGAAGACATTCGCTCCCGGAGTGCAGAATCCAATCCCAATTCCCGGGTATTCCAAGCAAAACGGACTCGCTATTCCCTTGTCGGGGGATGTGTTCACGAACACCAATCGCTCGATGTTCTACAATATCAATATAGCTGTGAAGCAGTCTCCACAGGGGATCATCTCTTTCGCGCAGGATATCGCACATGTGCCTCAAGGAGCATACCCCCCTTCCGGACAAGCGTACAGGGCTTCTCAACCGTTAGGCAGCGCTCTGCAACCGCTGCCAATGATGAACATCAATGCGCCAAGCCCCACCCTGTTCCTGCATCGCACCACTTTGTACGGTTTAATCACGAAGGGAACCTTTGTGGATAACAGGGAACGCACGAACATACAGGTGGATCGGTTACCGGACATCGGGGTTCATTTCGGCAATATACTAAATAGCCGCCAGGTTAATCCAACTGACCCGAATTTCAGCGAGGAGACGCATTCCGTCTTCGGAACATCCTTTCTAAATCCTGCGGAATGGATCGTAAGCGCGGATATCAACGGAGGTTATTTTCGCGAACAGCCGGATCATGTAACCTCGGGAAGGTTCTCGGAGGGTTTGGATATATCCTCGCCTCTTTATGTTCTCGCCAACCCGTTTTATATTCGATATGGCATGACGCTGCACACCTCTTACTACTCAAAAACGCATACCAATTACACGCTCTTCTCTCCTGAGGCGGAGATGGATTGGGTGGTTCGACCAAACACGCTTCTTTCCGCCTCCTACCGTCTGCAACAGGATTTTGGAAAGACCCCGTTTCTATTCGACCACAAGGATGTCCCTCACGAGGTGGACTTCAATTACGGTTGCCTTGCGGCGCATTGGGGATACAATTTCGGAGTGAGATACGACGTGCAGAGATGGCGGGCTTTTGATACGATATTGGGTATCAAGAAGCGATTCGACTGCATGGAGGTTGGACTGGCGTACCATACACGATACGAAGGACTGGACGTCATCTTCAATCTTTTGCCTACTGGAACAAAATCGACATCGTCAAATCAATGATGTTTTGGAATGGATCGGTGCGTATCCAATTCAACGTTAAAAACGAATTGGATGACTTCAGCGAATAAAACTATCGTAAGAAATATTAACGCACCAATCTTGAGGGACATGACACATATGCAAACCGACAAGGGAATCACAATAGGGATTTTGGCTCTTCAAGGGGATTACGAAGCGCACAAAAAAATGATAGACCAAATTGGCGGAGCGACTACCATATTGGTTCGCTCAGTGGAGGAGTTGCAAAAGTGCGATGGAGTGATCATCCCTGGCGGGGAGAGCACCACAATAGGAAAGCTGCTTGTCAAGCATGATATCATAGAACCCCTGATTCATAAAGTGCAGGACGGCATGCCTCTCTATGGCACTTGTGCAGGGATGATCCTCATGGCGAAGGAGATAGAGGGGAGCGAGCAGACCCGGCTTGGGGTGACAAATATCTCCGTCGCAAGAAACGCCTTTGGAAGACAGGTGGACAGCTTCGAGGCTCAGATCCCCTTCTCTTCTTTGGAGGGGGAAGCGGTGGAAGGGGTTTTCATTCGCGCCCCATACGTTACCAAAACCTGGGGCGATGTGGAAATCCTCGCAAAATATCAGGATAAAATCGTGGGGGTGCGTGAAAAGAACATGCTCGCCACCGCTTTTCATCCGGAATTAACTTCGGATACGAGGGTGCATGAGCTATTTCTGAAGATGGTGCGATCGTCCGTGCGGAACGTCTCAAAGCCCTAAGGCTCATCCTGGGAAGCATTTCTGACTTGTCCCGCGATTTCCCCATATAATTCCCGGGTTTGACGGATCATATCATCAATTCGATAGTGTTTGGCGATGCCTTCCCGAGCGGATTTGCCGTATGCGTCCGCTATCTCGGGATGATCCATCCAATCCCTCAAAATGTCCGCAAACTCCTCCGGCTTGTCTTTATCGAAAAGCGCCCCACCGGAAGTGATACCGATAAGTTCCGGAAAGACACCATGGTTGGGGGCGATGACAGGCACCCCGCAAGCCATCGCCTCCATCATCGCCATACTTCTAACCTCGGGGATTCTACTCGGAACCGAGAAAGCGCTGCAGGATCGTAGCATTCGCGTTTTTTCCGCGAAATCAATCTCCCCTAGATACTTGAATTCCATATTGACGCACTGAGAGATGGAGGCTTGCACCTGCATCCAATATTTGATATCCATTACTTTCCCCGCGACAAGCAAACGAACCCTACCCATTCCGCGTTTGGTGAGAATCCTCAGAGCCTCAGCCAAAACATCCAACCCTTTTCCATGCGTGATCGCGGATACGTAACCAACGGTGAATGGCTCTCTGTTTCTGTTGGCGATGCTTTCATATCTTGTCAAATCAACGCCGGTCGGTATCACATGGATATTCTCATAAGGCAATCGAAGATACGCCGCCATTCGTTCCGCCGCATCGTGACTAGGCGAGATGAAACAGTCCACGGCACGCACGTTCTCCTGCATTTGCCGCCAAACCTTTGATCTCCATTCCTCGGGAAACACCTCCACGAAACTATCCTCTCCTTGAAAGGCGCAGACCACGGGGATATTGTATCTCACTCTAATATCTGGGGCCACGGATGAGAGAAGAGTGTTCGTGATGCTCACGAGATCAAAAGGCTGCAGAGTATCCATATGGGCGAGAAGTTTATCCATCTCCTTGCGTTGAAAACCCCTACGCCCAAGCAGCACGGAGTGTGTCATGGGTCCCAATTCCTCGGCTTTCACGCTCACAGCGAATTTGCTCGCCCAAAGGAGAAGTTTGGGATTATCCAACAGACGATCCGTCCATACCGGCGTTTTGCGGAAAAAAGGGATATTTTGCTGCAGCCAGGAGTTTATGCCGCCAAGAAAGATTTTGTTTTGAGGAATCGCCTGAAAAAGGTCGGAATCCACGCGAAGAGGAGTGTAAAGCGGAAGGATGATGACATCGTCTCCTTGAGCGATCAGACCATTTGCCAAGGAGATATCGCGTGCGCACGCTCCGCAATACATTCCGCCGGCGCCCGCCGCTAAATGGACAATCCTCATTTCCAACCTCCGTTCAAGACGCTATCCGATCGCCTTAGCCCGTATGTGCAAGGATTGTATTCACCAAAAACCGGAGCAAATTCCCGATGGGTTTCTTCTCTATCTGGTCCGCGATGGTGAGACATCGCGCCTTCAGTAGATCAACTAATGCATCCGCTTTTGTGAAAGCTCCCATGCTCTCGTATAGCTCCCTGACTTCCTGGATGGAAACCATTCCGGATTGCACATCTTGGGCAGTGGGAATGTTGGAGCCTTTTTCGGATGCAAACGCTCGAAGGATGGTAGGGCGGCAGGAAAGAAAATCCTGCCCCATATGCACCTTGTTCTCCTCGGATTCGCTCCAGTCATCCAGATCGTTTACGATCTGGTAACCTTGACCCAGATAGGAGGAAAAACGGGATAGCAGTTCCTTATCCATTTGGTATCCTGCAGACCTTAAGCCGGCGAATAACGCCGCCTCAAAAGCCTTGGAGGTCTTTTGCGCATAGATGGATAACACCTCCAACGGTTTCAGGTTTTCAGAGCCATTGGAAACGCTCATCAATTCCGCCCCTTGTCCGCGACAAAGGTTCAGGTGAGCCGCACCAAGATGCGCGAGAATGTCCGAAGTAACATCCGCGCCTATGTCGCTGACTTGCCGTGACACAAGAAGATAGCCCAATCCAATGAGAAAATCGCCGACATTGAGAGCTGTCGCCACTCCGTAACGATGATGCAGTGTGTCATCCCCGTATCGCCAATTATCACCGTCCTCAATATCATCATGCACCAAGGACGCCTTGTGCAGACATTCGATGGCGATGGCGATATGTCGAACGGAATCCGGAATGAGGGATTCCAAATTCGCCCCCTCCTCCATGACGATATCGCCATGCTTGGCAACCCCATACGCCGCAAGGGTGATGAACGGTCGAAACCTCTTGCCCCCCTCCAATATCCATTCATACGAGATACGATCCGTTTCGGTCGAGAACCCGCCGTCGGGGGAGCGATCAAAAACCGTAGCGAGATGCCTTTCCAAATTGCGGATGGCGAAGATGGACCGGGTGTGTCTTAGCATAGGAACGTATGACAGATAATCCTGCTGACGATCCTCGGTTCGCAGTTCCATAATGCGTTTGACAAGAGATATTTCCGCCTCGGTGTCCTTGCAACCGTCGCGTAAGAGAGGGACCGCCACCATGGGAACCCCCAAATTCGATACGCGTTCATAGGATTTCTCCAGGGAATCGAGGCACGCGACGCCAAGAATGGCGTCAGCCTCATTGTCGAGCACCTTCATAATGACCGATGTTGTGCCTTCGGCGATAATCACCTGATATCCAAGCTCATCCGCTCTGCTTTTGAGGGAATGGATGTCACACGCACCGCATCCTGCGCAGTTCAACCCAACGGAATCATAAGTCCCTCTGCACGCTTTCTGATCTCTGAGGCAATGCGGCAGCAGCAGTAAACGGCGATTAAATGGCGTCGCAGCGTAGCGGCGCTTCCAAAAGGCGTTGCTTAGTTCAACCATGGCAAAGCCAAGGTATTCCAGCCTCTCCTGCATGGAGGATAAGAGATGAATCCCGTGGAACTCCAACTCGGTTCGATCCGGCGGGGAGTTTGTGAAGGATGCGGAAGCGATCCGTAGCGATTCCGCGCGAATTGCGGAACGCACTTCGGCGTCCTGTGGCACCTGTTTAATATTTGATGGCTTGATGGTGGATTCGCCGGAAGGTTTGAAAATCATGGAAATAACGGTATCTCTTTGCGCCACTTACGGTTGAGCGGCAAATCGTTTTTTTTCATTATAACACAGGTCTCATAAATACGCTAAAACTGATGGATGAAAAATTCACCATCAGCCATGAATCATTTTATTTTTTTGCAATTTGTACCGCCCCAGAGCTTCCAAAGTCCAAATAATAGGATACAACTTTTCCGAATACCAAAGGCTTGTGAAATAGAGGCCAATTGGCGCTGGATTTTCGTAGGCACGAGTACGGCAACCTCTCAGCAAAAAATCAACGCCTCTCTCAGCCTCCTGGATATGGCCGCACGCCAAAAGAGCGATCACGGATAACGAAGTTTCCTCCATGGTGGAGAATATTCCTTTTCCGCCGCCCCATCCCCCATCATCGTTTTGAACATCCAGAAGATAGTGAACTCCTTTATCCCTTTCCGGCTGCAGTTCATTCAGTTCTCCCAGCGCCAATAGGACTCGGCTCGCCCCCACCACTCTGTTCTCGCCATGCGGAGCGTACTGATTACCGAACCATAGTGGAACCCATGAGCCATCCTCGCATTGATTTTTTTTAAGCCATTCCAAACCTCTTCGAATGCTGTTTGACACATTCACATGGGATAACATCTTGGCATAAGGGGAGATGGCTCGCAAGGCGTGTGCGGTAATATCCGGACAACTTCGATCGAAAGGCAATCCGCTCCAGCCTTTGCAAAAGGTCGGCCATCCGCCATCGTCGTTTTGAAGTCGCAATAACCATTTCAACCCTGCCCATTCCCGCGCCTCTCCTTGAAGACGATAGAGCGCTATTAGCACAGCCGATGTATCGTCAGCGTCAGGAACACTACCCGGATGATGATTCCATCCCCACCCACCCGCATCCGCTCCCGTGTAGGGATGGCGAACGAGTTGTTGCCGCCCATAAAGCCATTCCTTAATGGCCAGGGGATCGATTCCCGGGGAAAATTCAATCCATTTGAATAAGCTCAAAATATGAGATGTGATCCAAACGGAGAGGTTCGTATCTATCGGCCAACTTCCATCAGGACGCATGGACCAACGGAGAAATGCGAAACATTTTTTGGTGATGGGATGCTGAGGGTCAAAACGATTCGCCAGAGCCATCGCAACAAAGGAGGTTAAGGGAGTCGCATCAAGAAAACCACCATGGGCGGGCTGGATCTCCTCCAATTTCTCCATAACCTTCGGAATGCACACCTGCCGCAAAGCTCCTGCAAACGGATTCGCAGTGGGGTTTCTTTGTTCCACCAACATTCCGATGGCGATCAATGCCGGGAGAGCGTAACTAACCACTCCTAGTTTCAGGAATTTAAACAAGCCCTGCGGAACTGCCGCCAGCTCGAAAGGCAGATCCGGCACGCACTTCCAATCCACCAATCCCGCAAGGGCGCAATTCATCAGTATCGGCGCTGAAAAAGTTCGATCCTCACTGTATAGCTCGAGAACGCCTTTTGCGACCTCACCGTTATGGTTGACCAAAGCCTTTTTCAACCATGCGTTCATCCCCTGCAATGCATTGGTAACGAGCAGGTGTTTCAAGTCCGCTATTTTTTTTTCATTCAGACGAATTGCGGCCTTCACGAGCAGAGTGGTGGAGAGATTTGAGGGACTGTCAGTGGTATCCCCCCATCCTCCATCCGGATTCTGATGGACCAAGAGCCATTCCAAACCTGCATGCAATCTTTCTTCATCCTCGGGTTCGTTTGAAAATGAGAGAGCGGAAAGAGCGGTTGCGTTGGATAAGGCTGACGAGGATAAACGCCCCTCCCAATGAGAACCCTCAATAATCTCCTTGGCGAGGATGCTCTTCAACTGCACAATCGCTTCATCAATTTCAGGGTTCAACAGGGAGTTCAGTGACATGATTTTCGCATCGGCGCCTTTTTGGATTCTTTCTCATCGGAAGCGGTTCCATATGAGGGGCTTTTCCGTGAGTGCAATCTCCTCATATTGAGCAAAAGACTCCACTCAAGCACCTGACCTCGCCCCATCCCTTGCATGAGCAACCTCTTCCCCAAACCAACGCCGGCTCCGGACTGATTGTCCCAATACATTTTGGGAGTCCAATAAAAATTCAGGTTGTAGCATCTCTTAATCAAATCCCAATGAGACCGACGCAGATCGTTCGGGTTCGGAGACCGTGAGCCATCCACGGGGGCGTAAAGAACCGGAAACACAGTGACGCGCTCATTCGAAAGACGTTCCACCCATTCCATCGTCATTTGGATATCGTGTTCCGTCTCGTAAGGCAAACTAATAATAAGACTTACCAGAGGAAAGAAGCCTGCACATACAAGCCTGCGCACTTGATCCTCGGAAAATTCCGCCCAAGCGTCGGCTCCACCGCGTCCCATCTTGGCTCCGCCTCCGTTTTTCCTTAATAGCGATCCACTGGCGGTTTCAACGCCAATATTCACCCATGGGTATTCATGCCGCTGCCCCCGCGTTAGCAATAGGCGTATTTGATGCAATTGGTCATCGGAATACTGAGACACGCTTAGCACATTGCAATGATCGAGTTGGATCAGCTTTAACCCCTCCACCTCCCTCACTTTTTCCAAGAGGCGTATGGGACTATCCGGATTCACTTGCAAGCCGTTTGCGCCGTAACGAAAAAAATCCTCGCTAAGGATGGCGATGTTGGGTTTACCCGTCTCCACGTTCGTGCGAACGTCCTTGATAATCGTCTCATGAGGCAGGTGTATCATCGCGGTTTTACGAATGGTGCAAAAGGCGCATCCCAAACCGCATCCTCGGCTTATCTCGACCACGCCCATGGTACTCGGGTGTCGTATGGGTGGGATATTTTCGGCGGAAACCGATTCCCCTTCGATTATGGACGGGATTTCGTCTCCGGAAACAATCCTGTGAAAGATGGAGGATACGTTTCCCTCTGCGTACCCCGTAACCAGATAGTCAATGGGAAGCTCCCGCGAGGCAATTCTCTCTCGCAACTGCCAAGCTCCGGGGCCTCCAAGCACCACTTTCACATGGGGATATGCATTCTTCAATCGCCGAATATTCCCCATCAATTTGCGAAACATTCGATAAGGGTAAATGGAACCACCGGAGATGCCGCACATGGTGGAGCTATTCATGCCAAATCCGGCAGGTTCACCGGAGGAGACTGCGATAATGGCTGTATCCTCTCCAACGAAATCCGGGAGAGAATCCGGATCAGCAACCACCACTTCCCCTTCGGTAAATCCGCCCGCGAGAAGAGCCGCCTCAATTCGTCTGAGACCAAGGGGGGCAAACTTCGCAACGCCGCCTTCCGAGGCAGGTCGTTTCATCAAAAGGTGCGTCATCAAAAAAGAGGGTGTGGTGGTCGTTTGACTGGCCGCTAGCATTCCGTCGAAAAGCAGATCGTAATCGGCTATAAGTGTGCGATCCGCAGTTAGCAGGATTCTGCAGCCCTTTCCATTCAATTGCGTCTCCCATAAATTGAATCCACTTGATCTATTAGTGCGTCCAACTCGTCCATCACGATATTTGATGTTGCAGGTTCAGGCTTACTGATACGAACAGGTCTGGTGCACTCCTCGCAAGTGGGTGCGCCCGGGGAAGGGATTAGGAACGGACCCTCCTGACCGCATTTTGGACATTTGGCTTTCGTTCTGGTGTAGTACATATGCCTAGCTTGCCTGTCCGGTTGCATTAGCAATCCTGGCGCCCCGGCAATTGCAGGATCCTTTGCATAGAGAGGAAAGATAATCGCCCCATTCGGACAGATGCGACTGCAAGCAGGACAGCCCGGCTTGCACAGATCCGGATTTGCAACTTGGACCACGCCGTTTTCGTCCGTCTCGTGAACACCAAACAGACAAAACTGCAGGCAGTTCAGGCAGTTTGTACATCTCGACCTGTCCACAACCGGATACCATCGAACAAGCTGTCGGGTTTGCAACACATTAGGGTTGGCTGGCGTAACAGTGTTATCCTCGGGGAGTGCGCCCCATGCCGGATCAGAGGGGATATCCGAAAAATGATAGCAGATCAGAGATTGTCTCCCCACGTTGTGTTTACGCAATAACCACTCCGCAGGGCGGGGATGTAACCATGAGATGAATATAATATCCCCATCCATTTTTGATAGCTCATCCCAAATGCAATCGTTTTCAGATACGTGATACAGATGCGGGGTCACGGTAACCGCCACTCCGAATTGTCCGGAGAGTTTGCGAATAAGTTGATTTTCCTGGGGGAGAGAATCCACTTCTCCGCTTCTGGACAGTATAATGTTAATTGACATATCGCTTATGTCCTCTGAATGATGAGGAATGAATCATGCCTCATATCGACATGGTTCAATGGAAAATAGGTAATTACATGGCAAAACAATCATTTTGGCAATTTGTCCTTTGCTTTTATTATATCATTAAGACAGGAACCCTCGCCACGCGTGGAACATCTCCTAAGGGCCCAAGGCTTTACATCAACTAATACATGAAAAACAAGATCATCTCCTGGGGAGTGCCCATAGGCGTCACGCTGACTTGTGTCGCCATTCTTTTGGGTCTTATAATGCATGAACAGCGGATAAACAATTTCCCTGAACGCCCGCTAAACGTGGAGCCGGCAAAGACTATTCAAAAACAAAACGTGGCGCAAACCGCCGCTCCCACATCCTCGACTCCATCCACCACGGCGACAACGGCTCCAACTCAGCAATCATCCTATAAATTCACCGGGGTGAATGTTGCGAATCTACCAGGCTCCTGGCCCTGCTTTCGCGGCCCAAACCACGATGATATCAGCCCGGAAAAAGTGGCGTTATCGTCTGACTGGCAAAAAAATCCTCCTCATCTCCTGTGGTCGATAAATTTAGGGGAGGGATACGCCTCGGCGGCAATTGAGCATGGCAAGGTCTATGTGCTGGATTACGACGAAGCGCACCAGGAGGATGCCCTACGTTGTCTTTCCCTTGCAAACGGTCAGGAGATATGGCGGCAATCCTATCCCGATCCTATCAAGCGCAATCACGGAATGAGCCGAACCATTCCGGCGGTTTCAGGAAAATACGTGGTTTCCCTCGGACCGCAATGCCACGTGTTATGCGCGGATGCCGACACGGGGAAAATATTCTGGCAGATGGACTTGGTCAAACAGTTTGGAACCACTGTGCCGCAATGGTACGCGGGACAATGCCCCCTCATCGATGGGAATAATGTTATCCTCGCTCCGGCGGGAAATGTCCTGATGATCGCGGTGAACCTTGCGACAGGGAAAATCGTCTGGCGAACGCCGAATCCGATGGGATGGCAAATGACGCACTCCTCGATCGCGAAAGCCACCTTCCATAATCAATCCATTTATGTCTATTGCGGCAGCGGTGGAGCGGTTGGCGTCTCGGCGAAGGATGGCTCCATACTCTGGCAAACGACGGACTGGAAGGTGAGCACAGCCACCGTCCCCACTCCCATCTGCCTTCCCGATGGTCGTATCTTCTTCACGGGGGGATACGGTGCGGGCAGCGCGATGATGCAAATGACCGAGCAGGGCGGCAAATTCTCAATCCAGACGCTTTATCGATTAACTCCCGACGTTTTCGGATCTGATCAGCAAACGCCTATTTTATACAAAGGTTATATTTACGGCGTGCGATCCGGTGGGGAGCTTGTCTGCCTTAATCTTAACGGGCAACCCCAATGGACCAGCGGAGCCACTCGACGTTTCGGGCTTGGACCCTATCTAATAGCCGACGGACTGATTTTTATCATGAATGATTCGGGAGTACTCACCATGGTGCAAGCCACGCCGACAGCTTATCACGAACTGGGAGATATTCAAATCTTGAGCGGTCCGGATTCCTGGGGTCCAATGGCAATCGCGGGTGGCTTGCTAATCGCAAGGGACCTGAACAGAATGGTCTGCTTGGATATGCGCTTACACTAAGCAGCCGATTGAATTGCAATATAACTCGATAAATTATTTTTTTTCTTGACAATTTGAATTTTTCGAAGATAATACAGGTAAATGCAAAATTCGAATTTCAAGTATTTCACCGAGAGTGAAAGGAGCAAAAGTGGCCTCATTTTCTGACTTTTGCATTTACCTAAATAGATAGGACAATGATCAACGTATCGCTCACACCTTGTTTCCGGGGTTTGGATGTGATGTTTTGCACATTCCGTGATAAGCCATGAAATGGCGATTGATATTACTCGGCTTAGTTGCCATTCTCTTTGGATTATGGGGGATCGTCTTATGGAAAATCGCCCCCCAATCAACCACTGCTCTGGATTCATTCCAAGCCATAAGAAACGTCCCCGAAAAGTGGCTTACATGGAAGGAGGTCGCCTCTTACCCGTTGCCAGCCTCCGGAGTTAACGATATTGCGGTTGACGGAAAAGGAAGGATATACGCGGCATGCGACAAGGGCTTGCTGATCTTCACACGGAAGGCTCAGCAGCCAAATGTGGTTCCTACTCCCGAGCCTCCTATGTGCGTTGCACTGCAGGATGATAAAATATATATGGGCATAAAAGATCATATTGAAGTCATCTCGCGATCCGCGAACCAAATCGTAAACTGGGCGCCGCCCGCGATCAATGCACAAATAATAAACATTGCAGTGAATAAATCATACGTTTATGCAGCGGATGCAGGAAATAAGCTCGTATGGAAATATGATATTCGGGGAAACATTGTTGGAACGATTGGGCGCCCCGATCCCGCTAAAGATATCATGGGGTTCATATTACCCAGCCCGCACTTGGACATTGCGATCCAAAGAGATGGCAACCTGTACGTAAACAATCCCGGGCGCCATATGGTGGAGGCATTCACTCCGAATGGTAGATTGATTTCATCGTTCGGGGGGGGAGGGAACTCGATTAATAAGTTCTGCGGATGCTGCAACCCTATTCGTATCGCCTTGCTACCATCCGGGGATATCGTAACTTCGGAAAAAGGGTTGCCGAGAGTGAAGGTGATCAAACCGAATGGATCATTGGATAGCGTGATTTTGGGTCCCAAGGCTTTTTCACAAAACACCGATGATATCCCTATTGCCACCGATGCGCAGGGAAACGTATATATCGCGAACAATTACACAAAGCAACTGAACGTATACGCCAGGGATAATTGACAGAGACACACATCTCCCGGCGGGACAAATATCTGAAAGATTTAGGCGCGACATGAATAATGATGTAAAAAACAGGCGGGAATTCCTTACGGGAATCATTCGCGGGGCGATGGCAACCGCCATGGTTGGAGGAATCGGAGCGATGGTTTTTCGCAAATCACGCGGATGCCCCGAACTTCCCATCTGCACGCAATGCGGTTATTACGGCGATTGTGACCTTCCACGAGCCTTGGAAACTCGTCAAGCGGAAAGGATCAAAACAGATGGCCGCCACCGACAATAAGAAATCCAGACGAGAGTTTATCGCTGATGGAATCCGGACAGGAGGGTTGATTATTGCTAGCGGAGCCATCGGAGCCCTTGCCGCCAGTTCGCATGCCGAAGACACGGTCTGGCAGATCGATCCCTATAAATGCACGAATTGCGGGCTTTGCGCCACATCCTGCGTTTTGGATCAATCGGCTGTCAAGTGCATGCACGCCTTCGCCATGTGCGGTTATTGCAATTTGTGCTCCGGAATGTTGCGTCCCGAAAGAGTGGGCAACACCATTGAAGCGGAAAACGTGCAATGCCCGACTTTCGCGATCCAACGATCGTATGTCGAGAACCCGTATTTTCAGTATGTCATCGATGAAAACCTCTGTATTGGATGCGCGAAATGCTCCAAGGGATGCAATGCCTTCGGAAACGGTTCCCTGTTCATGCAGATTCGACATGATCGATGCCTGAACTGCAACCAGTGTTCCATAGCGGAAGTCTGTCCGGCGCAGGCGATTGTGCGAGTTCCCGCCAGCAAACCGTATCTGCTTAAATCCAAGATCAAACAGGACGGTTAATCATTTCATGTTTCAAAAATTAACACCTCCGTTTTTTTTGCTTCAGATAACAACGCCTCCCCAAAAGAACCCTCCGCCGGATTTCACTACAGGCTACCAATATCCCGTCACGATAAATCCCCCTCCCCGGGCGGAGTTGTTCACACGCATTGACATGGTGATGTTGGTCACGCTCATGCTAATGACCGCCTACTTCATTCTTTACAAGCGAAGCCGTAAAGAGGTGAGACTTATCTCTCTTTTCTCTCTCTTGTATTTCGGATTTTATCGGCATGGTTGCGTATGCAGCGTGGGAAGTATTCAAAACGTGGCGATGGCGATTTTTAATAACGGCTATGCGCTGCCACTGTCCGTCGGGGTTTTCTTCATTTTACCACTCCTATTCGCGCTCTTCTTCGGACGGGTTTTTTGTGCGGCGGTGTGCCCTCTTGGTGCGGCGCAAGATTTAATTCTGCAAAAAGCGAAACGAGTTCCGATTTGGCTGGACGAGACGCTTAGCGTTATTCCCTACGTCTACCTAGGGCTGGGAACCCTATTCGCTGCGACTGGAACTGTTTTTATCATCTGTGAATACGATCCCTTCGTGGCGTTTTTCCGCTTGAACGGCGGGGCGATGATGGTAACCTTGGGTATCATAATCCTTTTCCTGTCCACATTCATCGGAAGGCCCTATTGCCGTTATCTATGCCCATACGGTGTCCTTTTGCGGTGGGCGGCGGCATGGTCGAAATGGAAGGTGCATGTGGCTCCGGATAAATGCATCCAATGTCATCTTTGCGCGGAATCTTGTCCTTTCAACGCCATGCGAATGCCTGTTCCCGAAGAGGTTCGTCCGTCCAGAAAATCCACTCGTGCGGTATTATCAAGGGTGCTCTGGCTTATCCCGCTCCTGGCGATCCTTGGCGGAATATCCGGGCGATTGGCTAGCCCTCTCCTTTCCCATGTGGATATAACGGTGCAAACTGCGGATCGTGTTTGGAAGGAGAGACACGGATTGGTTCATGGAGAGACTTTGGAGAGCCAGGCTCACCGTGCAAACCAAATCCCTGATAATGTTCTTTACGCCAAGGCGGCGAAGATACGCAGAACATACGCCCTATATACGACTATTTTCGGCGTATGGCTTGGATTAGTGTTTGGATTGAAACTGTTTTTTATTACAACCCGACGTAGATGGGATGATTATGACGCCGATCCCGCCGCCTGCGTGGCTTGCGGTAGATGTTTTGGGTATTGCCCTGCGGAAGCCAATGGGAAAAATGTTGAGGAGGGGGTATACATTAAAGGGAACCTCAAATAAACGCGGTCAATTGCAGAATAAAACGTAAATTGCTTCACCATGTGCGCTCGCATTTCGCCATCCAGTGCGAACCTTGTAATTTCCTAAGGAGAAGAAAATGCGCTTCATTTCATTATTCCTGGGTCTTTTGCTATTTATTACGTTAATGGTCCATACCACCGCTGCTGCGAATAAGAACCAAGGCAATTCCAACCCGGTAACAATCGCAAACGCCGAGACTCATCCAAACCTGCTCCCCAATTTCGGTTTCATGGATTTGGTTAGGCATGGCGTTCCGAATGGATGGACGTGGCAATCGCGCAACACCGTATCCAGTATCACCCCGGTGGATACGCGCTCCGAGTTCGGGATGAGATCTCTTCGGATTAAAAACGCGACACCTTTTGGAGCGAACGTATACGGAACGATGTGGACCACTAACCCCATCCATTTAACCCCTGGCACGCCTTACACAATGAGTTGCTGGGTGAGCATCTCTCAATCAACCGTAGCGTGGATTGGCGGCGGGGATGATTGGAGGGTCAGACTCTATTTTCCGAACACCTATGGCAAATGGAAACAGTTTAGCCTTACATTCACTCCAAGCCCTTCAGAGGCGGAATTCACGTTTCGCATAAACACAGACGGTCAGACGAATGGCTTTCTTCTGCGCGACCCAAAAATCGAGGAGGGAAACGTCGTCACACCAGACCCTCCCGCAACGCAAATCGATCATCCATTGTTCCTCCCAACCCCTATGCCCGCGATAAACACGGATAACCCATGGACTTTTCAAGCCTATCTCTATTCTTCCAAACCTATGAAAAATGCCATTTTAACAGCGATGTTAAAGTACGATGGCAAGGTTGTGCAACAGAAGTCAAAAGTTAATGCACCATTGGGTTTATCCCTTGTTACCATCAAGGAAGACGCCGTCCGCGTTCCGCATGCATCGGCGAACATGCAAATCAGCATTAACAACAGTGAAGGCGCCGATCGCGCCACGTCCAATACGGTTATTGAGTTGTTCTCAGCCAACGCAACCAGACAAGCACTCTTATCCATACAAAACGCCGTTCCCTCCCTTTCTAAAATGATGCACAAGGCGGAAAAAATGAAGCTGGATGTAAGCTACCCTCGCGTGGCGGTCACCATTCTCCAACACCTCACGGGATACGCGTTGGCGATGCTCGATCATAATCAGATTCAGCGCGCCACGTCTATGCTGGATCAGTTGACACCGATGGAACGTAAAACCAAGCGCACTTTCCAGTTAATGCTCGCTCGAAAACTGCGATATCCGCCGACACCCTATTATGTGACTGGCAAGATATCCATCAAAAAAGCCACTTTTTACGCAAGCACCAAGGTGCCGGAAGAACGTGGAGTGTCCGTGCGTCCGGTCAACTTCACAGGCTGGGGAGCATTCGACCAAGTGCGCAAGGATCTCAATATCCTGCCGGATTACGGAGCGAATATCATCCAAGTGGAAATTGGTCCCAGTGCAGTATTCCCATCGGAGGGAGTTGTGTCCGATAGTGCTGTCCAGGATATGATAAGATTGCTGAAACAGGCTGCGAAAGCGAATGTGGCGGTAAATATACTGATCAGTCCGCATTACATGCCTGAATGGGTGATGAAGAAATACCCGGATATGAACGTGCAAAAAGAGGGATTCTTGCAATATTCCCTTTTTGCGCCGGAGGGAAGGGAAATCCTGCGCAAATTCCTGCAGTATGTCATCCCTCAACTGAAGGGTTATCCTGCCCTGCATAGTTTCTGTTTAAGCAACGAGCCAACAAACGCCCAAAGCCCGAATGATCCCAACGAGCGGCGCGATTGGCAAGAGTGGCTGCAAAAACATTATTCAAGTATCGGAGAATTGAACCAATTATGGGGGACGAATTATACGGATTTCGACGCCATACCGGTTCAAAACACGCTCAACCCACCTCCGCCATCGCCTATATGGTATGATTTCGTGCGTTTCAACCAGGAGTTTTTCGCCGGATGGCATCGCTACCTGGCGGACACGATCCATTCCATCGCACCCAATGTTCCCGTCCATGCGAAAGCGATGACTTGGACCATGCTTGGTGCGCCAGAGGTGCGTTACGGTGTGAACGCGCAATTATTCGGCGATTTCAGTCAAATCAATGGCAACGACTCCGCTGATTTCTACAACAATGGAGTCGGCGAATGGGCGGACGGTTGGACGTTGAACAACATGGCTTACGATCTTCAGCATTCCGTTTTAGACGCCCCCATCTTCAATAGCGAGAACCATGTGATGCCGGATAGAGGCGAGTACCCCGTGCCGCCTCAGCATCTTATCACGGACTTGTGGCAAAGCGCAATTCATGGCGAGGGTGCGACAACATTATGGTGCTGGGAGGAGACGTTCGATCCGAAAGCGGATTTTTGGGGGCTTGAAATGGAGCGTCCGGCGTGCGTCCAGGCGATAGGCGATACCGGTTTGGATTTAATGCGCCTAGCCCCGCAGGTTGCAAAATTCCAGAATATGAAGCCACAGGTGCAGATTCTATTCACCACTGCAGCGAGAGTGTGGGACGGAAACGACTTCAGCGATTGCCTCAACAAGGTTTGCACCGCACTTGATTTCACAGGCATGAAAATAGGCTATGTCACGGAAAGGGATCTTGTGGAAGGGAAAACGCCAATCGCACCGCTTCTGATCGTTCCGGATATACGGCATATCTCGAACGCGGCATTGCAAACTCTTGATAAATACAAAGGTCATATCCTCGCTTTTGGCGGCAAGGATATATTCGGATATGATGACTACAACCATCCCCGTGAAGTCCCTGCATACCATACGATAGCATTTACGAGAGAACAGACCACGGACATAGACATATGGAAAAGGCTCATCCCCTATCTGACATCCGAAAAACTCAACCCAACTATAAAAATTACTGATATAAACGGCAAGAGCCAGTGGGGCGTGGAATGGCTTACGGTAAAATACCATGGGTCGATATTGGTAAACGCAGTCAATTACCTTCAAAATCCGACAACCATAAAGGTCTGGTCGGGCAAAAAGAGTCTCTTCTGTCGAAATATACTGCCAACCACACCAACCGGATATGTGAAAACAATCCATCTGAACCCGATGCAACCAGTATTGCTTGAGTTAAAGAATTAATCGCCGCATGAGAAAAGCCAAGCATTCCTATGGTTCCGCATACCAAAGCGTGATATACTATGATTGTCGATGAATCGGTATGCCTTTACACCGATTCGTCCATCTTATGGAAGGATATTTTTAATCGGTTTAATTCCTAAATACGGAATGATTATCAGCGAAATATGAATTCGGATCCTGTCCACAGTAACTCCCCACACAATAACCCATGGATGATCGCAGCTTATCGCACCGCCAGAGCGATGGAGATTTTTTGCGTTCTCATGCTAGCCATCCTCTTGGCTAATTCAATACGCGCACGAATTAATGATCCCAATAACCCAGTCAAGTTGGAGAATCTCCTTGTCCAACTTTCACAAAACCCGAAGGATGAAAATCTTAAAAAGGAGATTCGACAACTGGATGTGACCATCCGGAAAAACTATTTTCGTAGCCAGTTTATCGCAAAATACGGGTTGTATCTTCTGATCGGAGCGTTGGTGATTTATCTCCTTAGCTTGGAATATCTGCGCTCAGGGACCAAATCAACGCCGTTGCCCAATGTGAATATCGCCAAGGAGCCATGGTTGAACCCCGCCTTAAGCCGCAGATCGATTTACGCATTGGGCGGAATTATGGGAGGCGTTCTTCTATCGTTAATCGTTTTATCCAGACATGATGTAACCTATGCTTATATTCACAATGATCTTTTTACGGCTTCCAACACGGCGTCCGCGCCTGCATCACCTCCACCCCCAATGGTTCAACAATTAGCTTCGACACCTGCAACAATCCCCACGGCGTCTACCGTTGCAACCGCACCAACCCCATCAAATGCACCCGCTAACGCCAACACAGCCGCAGGCACGCCATTGCTTGGCGCGGCAGCCATCACTGCAAGTTCCTCGCCGGCGTTACGCCCCGTTACACCCACAGCAATTACACCGATTTCACCTAGTGCTCAAACCTCCGTCCCAACGCCGTCCGCCGCCACAACGAATGTTGCGACAGTCTCCATCACCCCTGCATACCCTTCCGATTGGAGTAATCAGTGGAATATGTTTCGGGGCCCGAGCGGAACAGGAATATGCACTCTCAGCGACATCCCCCTGCAATGGGATGGCACTCAGAACCAAAACATTCTCTGGAAAGCCCCCATCCCCCTGCCGGGTTGGAGTTCGCCAATCGTCTGGAAAAAAAACATCTTTTTCACGGGCGGAGACAAGACCCAGCGGGTGGTTTATTGCTATTCCCTTAGCTACGGGTCTATTAACTGGCAATACAAGGTGCATGTGAAGGGATGCAATACGGTTCCTCAAGTGGGGGATGACACAGGATTTGCGGCGCAAACCATGGCGACCGATGGAAAACGAGTGTACGCCATTTTCCCAACAGGAGAATTGGTCTGTCTTGACTTCACTGGCAAGCCCTTATGGCTCAAATTCCTTGGCACCCCGGATAACGAGTACGGCATGGCTGCGTCGTTATTGCTCTGCGAGGGAAAGCTGATTGTGCAATCCGATCAGGGGAGCGATTCCACCGACAAGAAATCCTCAATCATTGCGTTCGACGACAAAACGGGCAAACAGTTATGGCGAACCCCGCGACCGGTCGGAAGTTCCTGGGCGACTCCCATCGCCATCAAGGTTAATGGCAAAACCGAAATCATCACCGCAGGAAACCCTTGGGTTATCGCATACGATCCCGCAACAGGCAAGGAGATATGGCGATGCGAATGTCTCGGCGGCGAAGTTGCTCCATCGCCCATCTTCTCCGGCCCCTTCGTTGTGGTTAGCAACCAAGGAGCGAATATCGTGGCGATCCGACCAACAGGCAAGGGCGACATCACCAAAACCGGTATCGCATGGATGGGAATGGATGGTTTGCCGGATATCGTAAGTCCTCTTAGTGACGGAAAACGCGTTTACCTTTTTACAACCCAAGGACAGATAACCTGTTACGACACAATTACAGGCAAGGAGTTGTGGACCCATCAGATGACGGATAATATCAAAGCGTCCCCCACGCTAGTAGGGAATAGTATCTATCTTTTGGATACGAAAGGGGTCATGCATATCCTAGCCGCAGGGGATCAATTTAACGAGACGGGTAAGAACCCCGTTGGCGAACGAACATACTCTTCGCCGGCATATGTGGATAATAAGATCATTATTCGAGGGGAAAAGGATCTCTTTTGCATAGGCAAATAAAAATGATCAATAACCACCCAATGGAATCGTCCGTCCGCAGGAATACACGGAGATGAGAAACCTTATCGGAGCCTCCCTGCCAATTCTGAATAAGAAGGGGCTGAGAAAAAACAGCATACAAAGCACGAGTGATGCGGATAATATTAATCCCATTGCATATGTGGAGGAGCTGGTTGAGACCACGGGGCGCGGAACGGAGGCACTGTTGCCCATTCTTCAGGCGATACAGACTAAATTCCGATATCTGCCTGAAGAGGCATTACGTCACGTGTGTCGGATCACGCAAATCAGACCGGCGGATATTGATGGGGTTGCGAGTTTCTATTCCCAGTTTCGCAGAAAGCCTGTAGGAAGATTCACAATCAACGTTTGTCACGGAACGGCTTGTCATGTAAAAGGCTCCGGATTAGTGCATGAGGCGCTCGCTCGTTACTTGGAGTTAAACCCTGGCGAGGATACCGATAAGGCGGGTCTTTTTACATTACAGCGTGTGTTTTGCCTGGGATGCTGCACGTTGGCTCCGGTGATGCAAATTGAGGGCGTCACATATGGTCATCTTTCCACGGAAAATGCGGATCGCGCCTTGAAGGATTTCCTGAAGCTCGATTCCGAATCGGGCGTTGTCAAGGCTGCCGATAAGAGATTCCCGAACCATTTCGATATGGCTGAGATTCGCGTTGGCATGGGATCATGCTGCATCGCCATAGGAAGCCAGAAGGTGCAAAACGTTATCGAGGAGACCATCCGTCACTATAACATCCCCGCCGTTATCAAACCCGTCGGATGCATTGATGCCTGTCATCTTGCTCCAACCGTTGAGATCATCCCGCATTATTCCCCTAACTCCATGCCGGAAAGCGTTGCTGAAAGTGAAAACGAAGGCGGAAATTCAATCCTCTTTACAAAGGTGACCCCGGAAAAAGCGGAGAAAATCATCCGAACCCATCTTAAACCTCAAGGCATATTCCCTCGAATGAAGGAGATATACGCAGAGGCGCTGGACAAGTTCGATGTGGATGAAGGACCTGTCACGCGCTATTCCTCGGAAGTGCGCGAGGGGGCGATCTGTGATTTTCTCGGTGGGCAGGTGCATATTGCCACCGAGAGTTGCGGCTCGCTTCAACCGTTGAATTTAAAAGAGTATCGCATACGGGACGGTTTTCAGGCGTTGGAGGAGGTGTTACAATCATCCGACCCCGAATCGGTGATAGAGACCGTTACGGAATCCGGCTTGCGTGGGCGGGGAGGCGCTGGATTCAGAACCGGTCTGAAATGGAGACGAGTGCATGAAGCACTTGGAGACGAGAAATATGTTGTGATGAACGGAGACGAGGGTGACCCTAGCGCATTTATGGACCGCATGCTATTGGAGTCCTATCCTTTTCGTATTTTGGAAGGGATGATAATCGGAGCTTTCGCCGTCGGCGCACACGAAGGAATTCTCTACATCCGCGCGGAATACCCTCTTGCAACTCGAATAATGCGAGAGGCGATTAGAATTTGCGAGGAGAACAACCTGCTCGGCGAGAGAATACTGGATTCCAATTTCACGCTACGACTCAAAGTGATGGAAGGTGCGGGCGCATTCGTTTGCGGCGAGGAGACGGCGTTGCTTTCGAGTATCGAAGGCAAGCGGGGTGAGCCGAGAATTCGTCCGCCCTACCCCGCCGAATCAGGATTGTGGGGAAAACCAACACTCATCAATAACGTGGAGACCTATGCGATGGTTCCATGGATCATTCGCCATGGCGCTAAGGCGTACGCGGCGATAGGCACGGATACCAGCAAGGGCACCAAGGTTTTTTCGCTGACAGGGAAAATCGCACGGGGTGGATTGATAGAGGTTCCCATGGGAACGAGCTTGCGGCATATCGTTGAAGTTATCGGCGGCGGAACCCCGAATGGCAAATTCAAAGCGGTGCAAATAGGAGGACCGTCCGGAGGATGCATTCCAGCCGATTTAGCCGATATCCCCATAGACTACGAGGCGCTGCAAAGCGTCGGGGCTTTTGTGGGAAGCGGCGGGTTAGTGGTTTTAGATGAGCACGATTGCATGGTGGACATCGCGCGATATTTTCTCAACTTCACTCAAAACGAGTCTTGTGGCAAATGCACCTTCTGTCGCGTGGGGACACGAAGGCTGTTGGAGATGTTGGATAAAATAGCCACTGGCAAGGGGAAGCCGGGGGATATCGATAAATTGGAGGAACTCGCGTTGCAGGTGAAGCAATCCAGCCTCTGCGGGTTGGGACAATCCGCTCCCAATCCTATCCTCTCCACTTTGCGATATTTTCGTGACGAATACGAGGCGCATATTCAAGGGCGATGCCCTGCGGGAAAATGCAAGGACTTGGTCCATTACCGAATCGGAGACAAATGCAACGGATGCACGAAATGCTCCCAAATATGCCCAGTGAATGCCATACCCATACGACCTTATGAAAAACACTCCATTGACGACTCCCTTTGCACGAGATGTGATTCCTGCAGGCAAATTTGCCCGGTGGAAGCCATCCATGTGGAATAAGGCGCCGGTTATCACATTCATCGCATTTTTCGCCATGCTTCTAGCCGAACCATCATTCGCGATTGACAGGGTGATCATACAATACGCCCCAAATCACGCTGTCAACATCTTTTCACCCAATAAAGCCTTGGGTGCCGCATTGGACGG
Source organism: bacterium (assembly GCA_021811565.1). Lineage (GTDB taxonomy): Bacteria > Armatimonadota > Chthonomonadetes > Chthonomonadales > CAJBBX01 > DTKV01. The sequence continues at coordinate 26,353 of JAJZOL010000147.1, forward strand.
TCAGGACGAGGGGGAAGTTTCCAGAATGCTCTCCCCCTACAATATAAGGCGGATGCTTGAAGCAGGTTTTCATACCGTCAGCTACAGGTTAAGAACGGAACTGGCGGTCGAGGCATGGCATTGGAATCCAATCGGAAAATGGAGCGATCCCAGGCATCATCAGGGATACTGGACATCCTCCGCCGATCCGCACGGGTTTATCGATGTTTGCTGGGGATACCGTCTCCCTCGAAGGGGCGACACGTTTGATCAAGCCAATAACGACGGATATTCGCGAATAGACGATGGCGATATTGGTTCTTTTTGGAAGAGCGATCCCTATCTCGACCGTTATTTCACCCATGAAAGCAACTCCCTGCACCCTCAGACGGTTGTGATCGACTTTGGGGAGAAGAAACCAATCGACGCCATTCGCATTCGATGGGGCGAGCCATGGGCGACGGAGTACTCCGTGCAATATTGGAGCGGAGATGACAGCGTAGCGACCGTCGAACACCCGATTGGGGAATGGTGCGTTTTCCGACATGGGGACATCCACCACAGCCATGGCGGGGACGTTTTTATCCATCTCACCCCCGAACCGATCCGAGCTCGTTTCATCCGAATACGGATGACGGAGAGCTCACATACGGCGCCGAAAAGGTCTAAGGATATCCGGGATCGACTAGGTTATGCGATACGGGAGATATACATTGGAGAGATCAAAAAAGGCACATTCCATGACCTCGTCAAACACGATGTCAATAACCAAAAGCAGACTGTGATATATGTCTCTTCCACGGATCCGTGGCATAGGGAAAAGGATAGGGACAAACATACCGAACAACCCGGTTTCGACCGTATTTTCCACTCAGGTCTCACTGGCGGGACCCCGATGATGCTTCCCGTTCCCCTGTTATATGACACTCCGAATAACTCATTGGCGGAACTCAGGTATTTGAAAGCGAAGGGATACCGTTTCGGACCCATTGAGATGGGCGAAGAACCGGATGGTCAATACGTTACTCCGGAGGATTACGCTGCTCTATACGTTCAATGGAGTCGGATTATAAAAAAGGAGTTTCCCTCCCTGAAACTAGGTGGTCCCTGTTTCCAAACCACGGAGGTTGATGACGCCGCATGGCCCCATGATATATGGAGAAAACCCTGGTACGTTCGCTTTTTGTCATATCTAAGAAATCATCACGTTCTTAAGTATTACCAGTTTTTCTCGTTTGAATGGTACCCGTTTGATGAGACACGAGTGGATTCCGCTCCGCAACTCGCATTTGAGCCCTCTCTGCTCTACGGGGTGATTACGCGCTTGAGGCAACAGGGGTTATCGAACGCAATTCCATGGTACATCACGGAATACGGCTATTCAGCGTTTTCCGGCAAACCCGAGGTGAAAATTCAAGGGGCGTTGATGAATGCGGATATCGTGGGACAGTTCTTAACCCTTGGCGGCAAACGTACATATCTCTACGGTTACGAACCGAACTCCCTCATTGAGGAGTCTCCGGGAGCTTGGGGAAACAATATGCTCATCGAGGCGGATGAGGAAGGTAAGGCGAAATACAATCTGGCTACCTTTTGGGGTGCCTGGCTGCTAACTCATCAATGGACTTTCCCTGATTCAAAAAATAAGCTGTTTTATGCGAGTTCCAATATCTTAAATACGGAAGGACAGAAAGTCGTAACCGCTTATCCGCTGCTTCGCAACGACGGAGAATGGTCCGTTTTACTTATCAATAAGGATCCATCCAATGAGCATGCAATTCAACTGGAACTGCTGAATCAAGCAAACAAACACATCGCCAAACCGAAAGGACGGTGGGTTGTTTACAGCTTTTCGCGGGAACAATACCATTGGAAGGAGGATGGTTCAAACGGGCGCCCAATTGAAAGCCATCCCCCTATTCAAAGCTACGTCAACCAACCTGAAACCCTTACTTTACCGCCATATTCCCTTGTGGTGGCGAGAGGAAAGTTTTAATCGTAGGCTATTTGATCTGTATGAAAGTAACTGAATGAGCGGGCAATTCGAGATGATCCAGCATTATAGAAGATCGGATCGTCACAGGTTTCACCTCATCCGGCTCTCCCGGTATGTTAAGAGCCTCCAACGTTGGTCCGTCTATCCTCCATCCCGTTGAGCTTATCTTGGAGCCCATACCAACCGCGTGAATCGCCACGGTTTGCGCGGAATCAGGCGAATAGTTCACTAACGCAACGTTTATCGCTCCAGTTTTGGGATCTTTCGCCGCCACCCCGTCCACCAACGGGGCCCCGCTCCATTTCATGGGAATTAAATCCCCCTCCATATGCTTGCGGTATAATTCGAGCACATACCCGATCGGGTTCATGGAGGCGTAATTTTTTGTGGTGTTGATAGCGCCAAGGACATTCACGGTCTGAGCCCAGTTCGCCATGGTGACATAACCTGCGGAACGGAGCAGTTCGTTCATTCCTCTCGCCACCGCGATTGCGTCTCCAAGGCAGAAAAATCCGCCATTGCCGCCCAGTCCCCATTCATCAATCGCCAAACGCACTTTTTTAGCATCCGGGGCGGCGGCGTTAAGACGTGGTTTGAAATCATTCACGATCCCGCGAATACCCTCCGCCACCTCATCGGAATATGAAATAAACCGACTTTCGTATTCAGCGGGATTGGCAGGATTGGACGGCGCAGCGTAAAAATGCCCGCTTATTAGATTCATGTATCCGGAGCATTCCGGAAAAATCACGTCATTCCAACCCCCGGGCGCTCCAACAACGATCACCCTGATATTTGGATCAACCTTTCGCATTTCGCGAACATACTCGTTGTTACGGAGCGCGTATTGCCGAACCGGGACGTGACCAAGCTGCCAATCTCCGAACATCTCGTTGCCAATCCCCCACCAACTGACATCATACGGCGCGGGATGTCCATTTCGGGCGCGGACCGCACCCCACTTGGTATTTACCGAACCTGTGAAATACTCCACTTCGTCCGCGGCGTTTCGCACATTGCCAAGTCCGGTGTTCACCGCCACATAAGGCTGACAGCCCACTCTTCGGCAGAAATCCATAAATTCATCCGCGCCAAAGTCGTTATCCTCGACGTTGTTCCAGGCGCGGTCCCATCGCGGAGGACGTCGGTCCCTGGGGCCGACCCCATCCCTCCAATCGTATCCAGATACGAAATTCCCCCCTGGCCAGCGCATGATTGGAGGGTCCAACTCCTTGATTAGCTTCAGAGTGTCGGCTCGCATCCCGTCCACATTATCGGCTGGCATAAGGGAAAGGCATCCAATCCACAGATATGTAGGATGATCCACTGTGACGTATAACGATGCATCGTTCGTGGTGGCTCCGGCGGTAAAGGAGAAATCGTACTTGTGATATTGCGACCCCACGGAATTCAGCGTGATTGTTTTCTCATTATCCACCGCATCCCCCCATTTCACGATCACGTTAACTGAGGATGGACTTTGAATATCGGCGAGTATCGCATAGCCGACGTATTTTCTCCCCTTCACCAAGCCAACGCTATCTTGAAGGATACCAAATGGAGCGTCTCCTTTTTGCAACCATATCGCCATGCAGTGATCCCCCGCGTAAGCGCCAGCAGGATCGAGCTTCACTTCCCCGGTCACGCTTTCTGGGTTGTATATGTTCCAATATTTCCCTGGGGGAAGAAGGAATTTTCGATCCATAAGCATCTCCGACCAAACCCCTTGCTGGATGCAATGATCCAAATGCTCGATGAATTGCCCGTAAAGCAGAGGATTTATGGGGATTTCGGATGATTTCGCTTCAATCGTCGCCTCGGGGATAGATGTTTGCGCTTGCAACCCAGGGGCGAGAATAAAAAGCGCAATGAGGATCAGACTAATCGCAGACCAGCGCGCGTAACTACGCATGAACAAACTCCTCCAATTCGCGAAGATTCTTAGTAATGCGAGCCATTGCAAAAAAAACTATCCCTAGAGGTAAATGCAAAATTCAGGCATGTGGCTATTACCGCTCATATCACGTTCTGCAAAAAATACTTGGAAATCGAATTTTGCAATCACCTGCCAATGTTTCGATTGTTAGAGGGATATGACAGGAAACCGATCCCATCTTTTCGCAACCAACCCGGTTACTAAAGGATACCGTCGTAAACGGTCATCTGACAAGTTGGATTATTCCCATGGAGACTCACGGCGAAAAAACGTTATGCTGAAGTATAATAGAGATTAGCCATGGGAATGCCTTCAGAGGCATCCGATTATTTCCGTTCGGGATGTGGCTCCAGTCGTCTCACTTTTGAATTCCTGTCTCATCGCGCCCAGGCCTCCCCCCATTTTATCGCCCGGCGCTCCATTAAGAACATGGGAGTATCAATATGAGGAAGGTCCTTCTCTTTATTTGTTGCATCTTGTTTCTTCCGCAAGCAGCATTAGTTTCCGCTCAGGTATACCACAATCAGGTGAACACGCGGTTCAATACGATATCCACCGGGCCAATGCAGGCGACGATCATAGATTTGCCATCGGAAGCCTCCAAAAGTGTTCCAACTGATATCATTGCCAAAAGTATGAACCAAATCTTTCAAAGCCGCCAATCTGCATTGAATAGAGAGATGGCGTTCCTGAAGAACTCCTTGCACACCGGCAAAACTATCACCCCTGGGGTGCCGGATATCGTTATGCTGAGACAAAATGGCAAATTGATACTCCCACCCACGGTCAAGCGGGGAACCGGTGCGAATGACATTACATTCACATTCCCTGCAGCGGGCACAACAGGGGCGTGGCCGAGCGCCACGCAGCAAAATCTTCAATCGCTCGTCAACGCGATATACCCCCAGTTAAAACTTGTTTACGGTAATCCGTCATGGAGTGGAACGGTCACCATCGTTGACGGAGATAATCTGAATCCAACCATTGACGATCGCGACGCCTTTTCGGGCGGCATTTACAATATATCCACCAATCAGATCATTTTCGCGGAGTACAATACGTTACAGAGCGCGGTTTTGAACCTGACGCAGATGATGGCTATCGCTTTCCATGGACCCGCCTCCATATCCTACGACGCTTGGGAAAAGGGAATGGCGCGAGCCGCGACGATGATGGTGGTGCAAAATCTCATCAATTTGGGACAACTGAGTTCTAACCCGAGTGCGACTAACTATGTTGACGTCGCCGATCCACTGTGGCATGCATTAAACTATTACGATCTGTTGAACCAACCTGCTCTGGGAAATGATCGTTTTTACCCTATCTCTCTGCAAAACACACCCCTGGGCACAACCGGACTTGGCGGAATGCTTTACCCGCGACTGCAGATGTCGGGATCCGCATGGTTGAAGGTGGCGACAACGGATCCGAATTTCTTCAAGAATTTTAACGCCGCTTATTACACCGCATGGGCTGCAAACGCCTCAATCGCAAATAATGTTCCGCAACTAAAACAATTGGCATCCCAGGTGCTCACAGCCGACGGCGCCCCCACCATTGAAGGGCAAAGCTTCTCCGACTGGTATCAACAGCAATATGTCCTCGACACCAGTATCTCACCCGGAACCAAGGAATATCTGTGGAGCGTGCCATCCCGCCCCACCACATCCGACAACTACAGCATCGCCGTGGTGATTGTTTACCAAAACACCTCCTTGGACTCAAATGGAAACAGCGTTGAGACTCCATTGGCTGGAACATGCTATCCAATCTATTGGGACAACACCTACACGAACCGATTCTACTTAGGTGCCCAATATGAGAGCGTGACCATCACGGACGGTGAGGGAACCGACTCCCCTGTATTTCCCAATACTTTGGGTGGCACCGACCCGAATGGCGTAATGCGAGTGACCATGGATTTCCCGATTAACTCCAGTGACGCCCGCCTTTACGTAGGGCCGAGAACCATGGGCACCACCGCAGCGCCGAATAATTTCTGGGGTGTCGTAGTGGGTGCGGATACAGGAACCATGCAGATCCAAACTGAGACCGGAGTGAACCAAACATTCAATGTGATACAAGGCGCATTCGGGGGCGCATTGCCCAGCGCCGCATTCTCCAGACCCGGCAGAACCACGCTCACGTTCACAAGCTCCACAGGACAACAGACGGTACGCCAGGTGGTGACGGGATATAATGAGTTCGTACCGGTTTTCTACGTCACGGACCCCTATACAACCCTTACCTATCAGTTCCCCGCAGGACCCGCAATGATATCCTTCCCAATACTCCCATACGCCCCCAAGGCGGCGGACGCCCTGCTTGACCCCACATCAGGCAATCCTCTTTTCAATAGTGGAAATTTGCTAATGGCTGAGTGGGAGCAGAATGCGACCGGCACGGACAAATACCTGCGTTATCCCTCTATGCAACCCCTGTCACCGGGGAACGGCTATTGGGAAAACTTCCCACAGCCGACATCAATTCAAATCATTGGTCGTTCCACAACCCAGGATCAAGCTTATACGATGGGCTTGCAGTATGGTTGGAATCAGGTGGGAGACCCCTACACCACCGCAATACAAGCCAGCGACCTGCTCTTCCAGAATGGCTCGAATAACATTCCGGACACACTCGCCCAGGCATACACGGACAACTGGATCGGTCAGAACGTACCCGGAGTGGGGGTGGTTGCCTTGCTCGCGTATGATCCATCTCAGGGCTACATTCCCGCTACGACATTGGAACCATGGCAAGGGTATTGGATGCGCGTGTTGGTTTCCAGCGGATTGACCATAACCTACCCCAACCCCGTTCCGGGCGGGAAAATGGTTTCGGCGACGAAAAGCGTAACTCCCGTACCGACGGATGGATGGACTTTGCCAATGAGGTTAATCGGCTCTAACGGATTGGGGGCAACGGTATGGCTCGGGCAATCCAGCCAAGCGAACAATGGTTACAACGCGAGAATGGATATCCCCATGCCACCGCCAATTAACGGGTCGGCTCCCACCATGGTGTTGGATCCCCAAGATTGGGGATCCAACTCGGGGCAATACCTCTCGGAAATCCATCCGATCAATTCGCCCTCCGTATGGAATATCACCGTCCAAACTCCAACGCCAAATACGAATTACACATTGACGTGGTCTGGCATCACCAAAGTGCCGAGAACAACGCAATTGATACTGGTGGATAGAACCACAGGGACACGTCAATATCTTAATGGCTCATCCGCATATACGTTCAATTCGGGAAACACCACCACTAGAAATTTGCAGATTATCCCGGAATTGCATAGTTTTAACGCACTGCATATCATGAATGTCAACGCCGAAGTGACCCGAGCGAGCAACCTTGCCCATATCAGTTTCATTGTCTCTTCGGATGCATCCATCACCGCAAGTATCATGGACGCCACGGGTAAAACCATCCGAAATCTGCAGGCAGGACGAGCCGTGACCGCAGGTACGCAAACCCTTAATTGGGATATGAAGACCAATAACGCCATATCCGTGCCATCGGGAGTCTATCTGGTTAAAATAATCGCTACCACTCCGGACGGCGAATCTGCGCGAGTGGTGCAGCCGATTCTCATCACCAGATAAGGAAACATAAAATGATAAAACGATCCATATTAACTCTACTGATCCCGTTCGCCTTGATCGCACTTTCCGGGTGCGGCGGCGGTGGAAGCGGTGCTCCGCCGGCGACCGTCACCGGAACCGTGTATATAATCTCCACGACTGGAGGAGGCATTGCACCTAACCCACCAGCCACGGTTTCCATCGGCGGGCAATCACAACAAACGGACACCAATGGCAACTTCACGTTCCTAAGCGTTCCATCGAATTCAACTTCGATAATGGTAAGTGCCTCCGGTGCCACAACCCTGACACAAGTGCTGCCCACTCTCACTCCGAACGCAACCAATAACTTGCAAAGCATCTATTTGACGACAACAGGAACAGGCTACACAGCGACAGCCACGGGGACCGTCGTGGATGTGAACACATTGAAGCCCATATCGGGAGCAACGGTCATTTTAAACGGACTGTTCGCAACGACCAACGCCAGCGGGCAATTCACGATTTCAGGATTGCCGGTCGGTTTGGGCGGAACAAACTCCCCCGTTGGCTTGGTGACCGCAACGGGATATGATAATTTGCCATTGGTTTTGAGCTTGCCGTTAGGGGATTCCACGCCTCCCAACCAAGTTAATGATCTTGGAAATATCGCGCTCGCCCCGCCTGTAAGCGGTACACCTCCCACAGTGCCATCGGATATTAACGGAAAAGTGACGCTGCAAGGCATGGCGACATTTGCGGGAGTCACGGTCTCGCTCCTAAATAGCTCCGGAACGGTGATTTCTCAAACAACCACCGCTTCGGATGGAAGCTACGGTTTTTGGGTTGCCACTGGAGCTTACACATTGCAGTTCACCTATTCCAGTTATCAGCCCCAATCCCAACCCGTAACTCTGACGCATACGGACCAGCCTGTTACGGTAAATGTCACATTGGTTCAATAACAAAAACTTGGGGTTTGGTAAATGCATACCTGAATGGAATAGGCTATGGCTTCCACCATTAGGGAACGGTATATGAGAACTCATAATAAAGGGACACGGCATGCCGTGTCCCTTGTATCCGTATTGGCGGTCGCATTTTTAATTGGGATTCCATATCATCGGGCTATCGCGAAAAAAACCATATCAATATCCTTCACCCCAAACACCCCAGCCGAGAAACCGTTCCTTAGGGGATCAAATCGGGGAATGGAAATGGATGTTCACGGAGTCAAATGGCGTTTCGCGGATGGAAAGGCGTATTTCACTTATCGTTTTTCCAGACCCGGCGCTCAATACGCCTTGCTCACCATGGATATGAGCGGGGAATATCTCGTGAAGGCGAGTTCGGACGGAATTAACTGGAACACCATCCTATCCAGTCACCTTACTGGCAATGTCGATCATTACAACAGAGGGTATTATCAGGCGAACCTGCTTCCGTTTTTTCGTCAGAGTCCTATCGTATACGTGCGATTTCTAGACAACGATCCGAGCGGAGGATGGGGTCCAAGCCTCTATCATCTCACTTTGGATTTCGCCCCGGGCATGCACCCGCTCCCGTTACCAAGCCGAGAGTTCGCGACGCTGAGGATTTCGGCGTCAGGCTGGGGACAATCACTGGATCAAAGTATCGCGCATTTATCGTTCAATTCAAACTGGCTGGAAAGGGAGTCCTTTATTCGCAATGGAACACCGCTCAAGCAGGGAGAGATGAAATATAGAATAACGCATCCGCTTTCGTTTGACCTGAAAACTCTATTGCACGATACGGATGTAGTCTGGTTGGATGCGGGGTCATCTCATGACGCGTTGAAGAGGGGCGCTGAGGCGATCGCTCAATTCGTTCAACTTGGTGGCGCACTGGTGGTGTGTGGCTCATGGGAGACCTATGGAGGGAATGCGGGAGGAGGATTTGCAGACACCCCCCTCGCTTCCATATTGCCGGTGAAAATAATCTCCAGTCCTGACACTGACGACAATCAGTGCAAATTGGAAATTGTCCATAACACCCCGTTTTTCAAAAGGGTTTTTTGGAATGGATGCCCTCGATTTCATGGACACAATCGTGTGGAATTGCGCAAAGGCGCTCATTTGATCGCTCGATGGGACGACGGCGATCCGGCAATGGCTTGGTGGAACTACGGAAAAGGCAGAGTATTTTGCTTCACCTCGACCCCTGATGGCGGGTGGGGAGCGAACGTACGCAAGGATTGGAGCGTTCCTTACGGACGATTTGTGCGGCAACTGCTTCAATGGATTGTTAAAGGTTTACCGTTTCAACTCTCCCAAACACAGCGCATTGCGATGAAAACACCTCTCAACCTCAAGGATAGTTGGCAAACACTTTATCACATTTGGCGATCCATGCCGGCAAAAGGAGAGATCAATCTGGAAGATGCTCGGCTGCGACTTGCATTTGATCTCACCGGCGCATCTCGATTAATGAGAAGCGGATGGTATTACGCTTGGACACGAAAAGCCGCGTTTGGCAGACTTTGGAACGGAGTCAAGAGCTGGGATTACCTCCCTGGTTACAATGATATCCCCCCCGCAAACGCAACCCCGACGCCATTCACGCCGCAACTCGGATATCGATTGGAGATGGCTGCAATATCCGCAGTGAAATTCGCGAAATTGAGCCATTCCATCCATGCCTTGGAACAGGCAACGAAAATCAGATCTCAACTCGCAAAGTATCTCAATCAATCCTCTTGGAAACCGGTACCTATGCCGATGAATTGGGCTGGGAAACAAATGGATCAATTCCTTCCAGGAGATAGTTTGTTTGAACAAGAGCCTGACTGGGTCATACAGTGCGGGGATTTAAATAACGGCCGTTCGCCTCAATATATGCGCTGGGATATCTCCCGCCAAACGAAGGAGATATTGCAAACAGCACAGCGCGTTCCGGTTACCACTAACTATATCGACGGCATGACAACAAGTTGGGGCGAATCGGGAAAAACTACGAAGGTGATTGGCTCCCCGCAATCTCCCTTTGATTTAAAGGAATCCTTTTTCACCACGGCTAGCACTTGGTTCGACGAACCTCTTCCATATATGACCTATTTTCAGGAATTCCGAAAGGGTGAAATTGTCATTAGCCGTCATTTCACGCTTGTTTGGGGGTCACCGGCGTTAGCGGAGATAGTCAGAATTGAGAATGATGGGAAAACCGCGCTGCCTCCGTCCAGACTGGTGACAAATGTCTTTCCTGTGTCCGGTCGATACTTGTCGCTGCTGGATATAAACGGGAATCAAGCGATATCTTCGAAAAAAGGGATGATTCTCACACAGGAAATTGCACCGATACACCCAGGCGAATCGGAATGGAGAACGGTGTTGACGGTATTGGGAACAGACAAGGCCTCCTTGAACCATAACGTAGATATTTCACTCAACTGGTGCCGAATTCATTTGCCGATCCCCGGACTGCCGCCAGTCACTTGGAAACTCGCCGCGCCAGCCAGGAACAATCCCACTCCGTCAATCAGCAAGGTGGGGATGTGGATCCATTCAATCAATGGTTTTTTCCACTATTTGGAGGGAGCCTTGCTAACACCGAAGGGAACCTATCGGGAGGTTTTCAACCAGCGAAGTTTATGGACGGATTGTGACCTTGCCAATGTGTCTCGCGGACTGGCAATTTACGCTCTTACCACCGGAAACGATGCGGCACGGAAGCGCACTCGAACTCTGTTGGAATATATGATGAGTTGTCAAGCTCCCAGCGGAGCGTTTTTCTCGCGGCGAGTGTTGGATGCGGATGGCCACGCCCGCGCCTACTCCCTTTCAAATTGGTGTTGCAGCGTGGCTCAATGCACCTATCCCCTCACACTGGGGTATCGTCTATTCGCAACCAGCGATCCAGTATTCGCAAAGCGCTGTTTGAACGCCTCGCAACGTGCCGGGGGGTGGCTTATACGTGACACGGATACCGACGGCTCCTTATTTGCCGACGATTCCGGTCCTCGACACGATTTCGGGAATAAAAACGATTATCCTGGGGATGTTCATGGATTGGCGGTTATGGATCTGTGCGAATTGTACCGTCTCACAAAGGATAAGCGTTATTTGGAAGGAGCGATTCACATCGGACGCTACCTCAAAGCGAATGCCGACGAACTTATGACGAACGGCAACGCCATCGGTGGACTCTGCGCTCTCTGGTATGAAACGCATGAAACAGGATATCTCGAAAAAGCTGAGGAAGTTGCGGATAACCAACTCATAGGTTCCGCTTTGGATGGGAATTTCAGTCTTGTGGTGGCTCCGCAATTGGACGAATTGGATTACGCCTATCGCGCATGGATGCTTTGCGATCTGGCGCGCGCGGAAAAAAGAATGGCATATCAATTAGAAAACAGAGACATTCATCAGGCTAAGCTTTTTCTACGTCGATCCTGGGCGCATTTGGGTGCCGCCGATTGGATGACCGAGACGTTCTTCGGGGTGAACAATCGACAACGAAATCTTCAGGACACAACTGGCGGTTCAGCATGGGGAAATGTTGAGGTTACCGGAATGGAAATATCGGCGCTCGCTCAAATAGACTCATCCTATCATCAAAAACCGACGGATTCGCCTATCTGGTAAAGGGGGGTGGAGGCGTTGAGCTTGCGCCCAAATGCCCCCACCCCCAGTTTGTTGAACCTAAAACTACGCAGCGAAATGAACGGAGGCTTCAAACTGGGATTCGCCAAAGAAATCCTCGCCGAGTATCTGCTTCAATGATTCTCGCAACAGTTTTCTGCCTCGATGCAACCTGGATCGTATCGTTCCAACCGGACAACTCATAATGTACGCCGCCTCTTCGTAACTCCACTTTTCGATGTCCGTCAATCTAATCGCCTCGCGATAGTTTCCCGGCAGATTATCCAGAGCCTCGTATAACTTATCATGGTAAAACTTACGCAGGCAAATTCTTTCCGGTTCTGAATCCGGGTCTGGGACAATGTTGCCTAGTGTGGTCGCGGAGTTATCAATCGATATGGGCTGATCAAGGGATTGAATTTGAAGAGTGGATTTCCTCCTCCAACGATCAATGGCGAGGTTGGAAATGATGCGAAACAACCAGACTTCGAAGGATAGATGCTTGTCGTATCGGTCAAACGCTTTCCATGCTTTCACGTAGGCATCTTGTGTAAGATCTTCCGCATCCGCTTCGTTACCTGTCAGCTTGCAAGCTAAACTGTACGCACGATGATAACTGCGTTTGTAGAAAGATTCGAACTCCAATCTCTGGGTTCTTTGGTGGACAGTATTTTCCATGGCTCTCCTCCTGAAGACTCTGGAAATAAACAGTTCCTTTTAAAGCGAAGTGTTTATCGCTGCTTGGACAAAATTTCCCATCATATAACGTATAACAACAAACTTATGGATTTGAAGCAAACATACAATTACATTATAATCATAAAACGGTTTTTTTTGATGAGAAGTTCCCTTTTTTTCGAGATACGGCATCTTATGAATGTGATTCGCTACATATCAAAAATCTTTGCGGGGTTCATGATCCTCAGCGGATCGAAAAGGGTTTTGATACGGCGATAGTAATCCATATTAATCGACGGAATTGCAAGCGGCAAAAAATCCTTTTTCAGCATCCCTATACCATGCTCACCGGATAAAGTGCCCCCCACGCCCACTGCTGCACGTATTAATTCCGATGTTGCATTTTCCACTCTTCTCATCATCTCTCCGTTATTCATGTCGAAGAGAACGTTTGGATGTAGATTACCATCCCCGATATGTCCGAAAACCGGTATCATCAAATCGTTTCTGGAAGCTATATCACGGATTTCACGCACCATGTGAATGATCTCGGAGCGCGGAACGGAGATATCCTCCCCCAGTTTGTTCGGCATCAGTTTGGAAAGCGCGGGGGATATGGAGCGTCGTAATTTCCAAAGACGGTCGCGTTCAGGCTTCTCCATTGCCAACTCCACCCGCTTCGCCCCGTGACGATGACATATCTCCTTAGCTAGAACAAGCTCCTTTCGCACGGATTCCAAGTAACCGTCCGATTCGATCAGAAGCATCGCCTCCACATCCGCCTCAATTCCCATATCCCAAGTGCGTTGCACGCAATCAATGCCCGTCTTATCCACGAATTCGATAACGGACGGTAACATTCCGGATTCAAGCAATCCATTCACCGCCGACGCCGATATCTCCAAATCCTTGAAGAGCGCAAGTGTGGTGCCTGCGGTTTCCGGCAACGGGATCAGCCTCAAAGTGACCTCCGTCACCACGCCAAGAGTTCCTTCCGATCCGATAAACAGTTGGCTCAGGTTGTAGCCTGCGGCGCTTTTGATATACTTTCCGCCATCCCTTATCACTTCGCCTCCGGGAACCACAAAATGAAGCCCCCGCACATACTCCCGCGTTACGCCGTATTTCAAACAGCGCGGACCGCCCGCGCACGTGGCGACATTCCCGCCAAGAGTGCATTGCTTTAGGCTTGCAGGATCCGGGGGATAGAACAACCCCATTTTCTCCACAACTGTTTGAAAATCCCCGGTAATCACTCCCGGCTCAACCACAGCCATAAGACATTCGCGATCTATCTCGATGACACGGTTCATCGGGGCGAAATCCATCACGACTCCGCCATTCGGAGTGGATCCTCCCGCCAAGCCTGTGCCTGCTCCTCGCGGAAACAAAGGAGCGGCATACTCCTGCGCCAAACGCATTACGGCTTGCGCCTGCGCCTCCGAAGAGATATGCACAACCGCATCTGGCTGCCCGGTCAGACTTGTGGAGCCGTCATAACCGTATGCAATAAGCGAGACTTCATCGGCGCTTACGGACCCTTTCGGCATTACGCTTTCCAACGCGGTTATGAAATCGGGTTTTATCGTATCACACCTCGTTTATTATTCGATAGCAAAAGGTTGGTTTCCCGTGAAGAATCGCAGTTCTCCATCCGCCCCTGCATAGCCACCTCCAAAACTTCGCTGAGGTATTTGACGTTCCATTCATCCCCCTCCGACTTGCCGGCTAAAAGTTGCAAAACGCATCCAGGGTTCGAGGTGACAATAGTATCCGCGTTCGTTTCTCGTATAAACCTCAGCTTGCGTTCCAAAGCGTTATCCGCAATTTGCGGATTGGTCAGCCAGTAAATGCCGGCGCTGCCGCAACACCTATCCTCCTCGGTCAACTCCAAAAACTCTCCGGCGATCTTTTTTAGAATCCTTTTGGGTGGATCGCAAACTCCTTGCGCATGAGCCAAATGGCACGGAGCGTGCCATGTATAACAGCCGGGGAGGATCTCCATATCACCGATGAACGGCTCCACAAACTCGGCGAAATCCCTGACCTTCGCGCTAAAACGAAGCGCCTGATCCACATTCAACAGATGCTCATACCCTTTCATCTCCGCCCCGCACGCGGCGCAGTCCGTAACGATAATATCCACCTCATCGAAAGCTCGAATATTGCGGCGAGCCATCTCCTTCGCGGAATCTATCTCCCCCATGGTCATCTGCGGAGCTCCGCAACATACAATTCCACGCGGAGTCAGGACATCATATCCGAGAAGGGATAGAACACGAACGGCGCTCAATGCCGCATCTGGGAAAAGTACATTCATGGCGCAACCGAGGAAATAACCAACCACACCCTTTTTCACCCCTGTGGCGGGAACTATCTCAGGCAAGGAGGCGCGGGCGGGTTTCCCCGGTATTTCGGGCAGATACCGATCCAGTCTCTCCAACTTCGGCATGGAGTGGAGAAGACCGGAACTGCGTAACCAATGGCGAAGCCCGGTTTGCTGATACAGAAGACGCATCGCCCCCATTCCAAACTCCATCATGCCAGCGTGCAATAGGGGGGCGTTTGTCAACATTCTCCTGATACGACGAGGTAAGCCATCCGGCATGATTTCCGCGCGTTTGAGAAGCGAAAGCTGGCCCGGATGAATGTCGTTCGGACATGCGGTTTCACAGGCTCTGCAATCCAGGCATGTGAAAAGAGCCTCGCGCAGTTCCTTGGAATCGGCGAGACGATGGTCATTGAAGGCGCGAATTAGTTGAACCCGTCCTCTCGGGGAACGGGTTTCAAGCTGTGTGGCGGACCAAGATGGGCACGCGGATTGGCACGCCGCACAGCGACTGCATGCGGATAAGGGATCTAACTTGGACTCACCATCGCCGATATCCTTCAATTGCTCTTTTCGATCTAACAATCGTCACGCTTTCGATTTTATGGAGGACTTTGAACGCGTTTCCTGCAATTTGATTTGCGAGTCGCGTCCCTCCAATATCTTCAGGGATATTTCAATGACCTCCTCCGCTTCCGCTGGGGTCATTGTTCCCACGGTCACCATATCCTGAGGACGAAGGGTGTTCCAGACGAACGTTAGAGCCTGGAATGGGCGTAATTGCCCCGCCGCCATCGGTTTGATCGTCATTACAGGTTTTTTGGCGTTCCGTATCACATTCGCTACCCAATCCACCTCCACCTGCATAAGGAACCCCATGGAGTTATACATGCTGATGTAGGTCTCCACATCCAGCCCGGACTCATCGGAATAGATGATGCTCTCCGGCATATGCGTACTCAATCCTGGAATCATCTCATATTTGCGGATCAAGGCGCACAGGTCATCCATCTTGCGAAGTGTGCGAGTGCAACGGTCCACCATGGCGTCCGTAGTGCATTGATGCGGCAGAAGAAACTCCGCGCCCATGCTTTTATTGTGTGCGATGATTCTCTCCGCCTCGGAAAGATCGAAACCTTTCGTCGGGGTCTCCGCGTTCACCGGGAAGTGCGGGGTGGATATGATGTGGCATTTCACACCGGTGCTATCCTCGGCGTCGCATATGGCGGATTTTAAAGGATCGTTATCAATCTGCCCCATGATGGCGTCAACGCCATTGCGTAAATAAACCTCTATGATACGCGCCATAGTCTTGCGCTCGCGTATGTTTTCCTTTATGAAATTGTCCTTGGCGGCGGTGGTGTGACTCCAACCTAAGAACCAGTTGGTTCCAATAAGCATGCGAGAAATTGACAATCCGCCGACGACCGTGCGAGGAAACTGATTCATAAATACCCTCCATAGGTGTTTAGCCACCAAAACCATAATTTACCAAAGTATACCACTTGTTTATCGTTGCGTGTGGAAAATGCTTAAGCAACGGACAACCTTATCATATCAATCTCGCGCCAACGCCACGGCGTATACGCGCTTAGCCCCCGCATTTTTCAACACCTTCGCACACTCTTCCAAAGTAGTCATTGTAGTGATGATATCATCCACCAGCATCACCACCTTGCCTCGTATCGCCTCCGCATCGCGCACCTCGAACGCCCCGCTCATATTCCGCCGCCGCTCTTCGATATGCAACTTGTAACTCGCATGTGTCAGACGCTTCCGAATCAGCGCATCAATACCAAGAGGAACCTCCATGGAAAGCGAAACATGGCGAGCAAGTATCTCCGATTGATTGTAGCCCCTCTCCCATCGTCTTAACCAATGCAGGGGAACAGGGATTATCAGTTGAACATTCCGTTTGAGGTGAGGATATTTCTTCAAATATTCGCCTAACGACTTTCCAAGAACTTCTCCCACTCTCTTTCGTCCGTCAAATTTCAAATGATGGATTGCCGTCTTGATTTCACCATCATACCCCCACGGAGCGATTGCACAATGGAGTTGCGGATTTTTTATCGCTCTGCAATCGGAGCATAATGATCCCTGCAACTCATTGGAGACCATGCGAGAACATCTTGGGCACAGGGGAGGAGTTAGCTTGGGGAAGGAAGAGAAACATTTGGAACACAAGGCGTCATCGCACGATTCGCGACATAGCACGCATACCCGGGGAAAGGTGAAATCCAATAGTCCTTCCCAAGCGTCGCGGATAAGGGAGGAATGATCGTCTGACCGCTTCTCGGCGTTCATTTTCAAAAGATCCTATTTTATTGATTCTTGAAACTCCTCGGGCAATCTTTCAACTCTGCGCTTGATCTCTGCAAGGAAACGCGCCCCGCCGACTCCATTGATCAGCCTATGATCAAATGTTAAAGACATCCTTGCGACTTTTCTAAAGGCGCACGCTCCGTCAATCGCGGGATAAGCCTCATCATGAGGCGCTCCAAGAAATAACGTTGCAACCGCCGGAGCGATCACCACGGGAATGGCGAACCGGATTCCGGTGTGGGAGAGGTTCGTCAAACTCAACTGCATTACGTCACCGGTTTGGTCCTCACCCGCTTTCGCGCGTTTCATTGCGTCTTCAGCCACATCGCAGAAGCTCACAAAGTCGAGTGTGTCGGCGTCAGGAATCCTGGCCATCACCAATTCATCATCCGGCATGGACACCGCCACACCCAAGTGAAGGTGTTCGTATTCGCGGATTTTATTCTCGTTTAGAAGAGCGGAGCGGAATTTTGGATGGTTTTTTGAAGATTGAACGACACACCATGCGAACAAAAGGAAACGCGACGGTTTCCGGATGGCATCCGTGGGAATCCATTTTTTACGGACCTGTTCCAGCACATCCCATTGAATGAACGATTCCAACGTTGCCGGGATCGTCTGGCTCACACCTCGCTGCAATCGATAAATGAGGGTTCGCTGTCGAGAGGTTATGGAGATATCGTTGTGGGAATAAACCCGCGTCGAAGCATCGCCGTTGATCTCTTTCATCAGGAGATGTTCCAAATCGCTCTTTTCAACCCTGCGCCCCAAATCCCGATACAGCGACAAAATCTCCTCATCCGTGATGTTTTTTTGATGCGCGTATTGTCGTTCACGCGGAGAGACATGTAGATTGCGCAGACTTGGCAGTGGGACATCCGTTACAGGCGATAAGAGACCGTTTGTCTGTTTCTCTTCGATTTCGTCCCGAGAGTATCCCCCGGTCTTGGTTACCACAGCCGCCCGAGAAAGATCATTCGAGCGAATTCTTCCTACGACAGCCCCAATTGGAAGAACCTCGCCTTCAGCGACTAGCCATTCATCAAGAAACCCTGCCGACGGAGATTCGATTTCCATCACCGCCTTGTCGGTTTCCATCTCGAATACGGGCTCATCACGGGCAATTTCATCCCCAGGGTTTTTCAGGAATCGGATGATTCGAGCTTCCTGAAGACCCTCACCCAGTTGGGGAATAACAATTTCAGTTGCTGGCATGGGATATCTGTTCCGCTCCTTTGACTGAAAGAGATTATTAACATTACCACCAAAGAGTGAAAGGCGATCCTATCACATCGTGCTTTGTTATTGCGGATGAACTAAATCCAGCAAAGCTTTGAGTGTGCGATCCACATCCGGCAGGGATGCATATTCCAAATGGGGTGCAAAGGGAACAGGAACATCCTCTCTCGCTAATAATACGGGAGGATCGCTGAGCAGATTCCATCGTTCCGGTTTCGTGACGATTTCTGAAATGATAGTCTGACCGAAGCTCCCCGTCTTTGCATCCTCCTCGATCACTAACAATCGTCCCGTCTTCAAGAGAGAAGCGCATATTCCCTCCCAATCACATGGCACGAGGGTTCGTAAATCCAACACCTCAACGCTAATCCCGTGAGATTGAGCTTGATCCGCAACTTCCAATGCCACCTCAATACAATTCCCCCAACTCACCAAGGTGACATCGGTCCCCTCTCTTCTAATCGCTAGTTTGCCAAAAGGTATTGGAGCGAATGATTCCGGAGATGCCTCTCGCTTTCGAAATATATGCTTGGGTATTAGATAAAGTGTTGGATTGTCGCTTTCTATCGCTGTCAACAGCAATCCAGCGGCATCCTCGGGAGTGCTCGGAGAAACGACTTCTATGCCCGCCAAATGCGCCCATATTCCCTCATTGGTTTGACTATGCCATGGTCCGCCGCCGGGTAGATACGCCCCACAGGGAGCGAGTAGAACCATGGGACATGTCCATGCACCGCAGGTTCTCCACCGCAAAGTCGATACCTGAGTGGAAAGTTGGTTGAAGCCAGTGGTGATAAAGTCAATGAATTGAATCTCGAATATGGGCTTAGCCCCAGTTGCGGCTAGCCCCACGGCTGTTCCGATAATTGTCGCCTCGGCTAAAGGAGAGTTGAGTACCCTGCCGGGAAATGAGGAACTCAATCCTTTTGTAAGTCCGAAAACTCCGCCTTTGGGGTCTTCGATATCCTCACCCATCATAATTACCCGAGGGTCCGTTTCCAACGTATGACGGAGCGTATCATTGATCGCCGTCACCATGGTAACGCTATCAGCATCGGCGGGCTTAATGCATGCATCGAGATCAATGGGTTTTTGCTGCGCCATCATATGATCTCGAAGTGCGCTTGTTGAAGGCAGCGGCGCCTCCTCGGCTTTCAAGTAATCCCGCTCCACCTTTAGGGCTATTTGATCCTTGATGCACTCCCACTCCTCGGCTGATATGACGCCTTCCTGAATGAGGCGATCTTTCGTCTGTGCAATCGGATCCAACAAGATTATATCTTCCAAATCCTGCTCGGGACGGTAAACCCTTTGATCATCCGAGGATGTATGGGAGCACAATCGATCCAGTTCGCACCAAAGCACTGTGGGACCTTCACCCGCCCGCGCTTTCTCAACGGCGATAACGCCATGACGATAAATAACATCCGGCACTCGACCATCCAAACGCACATAATGCTCATCGTTGAATACCCCCAGACGATAGGGATTTTGATGGATGGTGTTGGTGCTTATGCCATACAAATTATCCTCGACCACAAACACGATCGGGAGTTTTTCCTGAATTGCAAATGCGACCGCCTCAAAATACTCTCCCTGCCTAAGAGAGGCGTCTCCTATGGTGCAAAGAACGACGGAGTGTTCCCCGTTTCTTCGCAAATTCCATGCGCATCCCACTGCAGGCAGACATTGGCTCGATGTAGGAGTGGCGATAGAGAAAATATTCAACGGACGGCTGCTGTAATGCCCGTGCATGGGGCGACCGGAGCCGTTCACGTCCTCTCTCGCAAAGAAGCTAAGAGCGATCTCATAGGTGGACAAACCACGGGCAATGCAAAGAGCACGGTCGCGATAGTAGGGAAACAGAAAGTCTTCAGGGCCAAGAAGAAAAGAGAGAACGGCGATAGCCTCATGGCCCATGCCTGCGACCTGAAATATCCCGCGGTTTTGTCTCAGTAAAATGCCTTCACGACGGTCTCCCTGACGCGATTCCTCCATGATGCGAAGCAACGGCAACGCGGGATAGCTCTGAGAAATATCCATAATAGCTGATTTCATGCTCAGATCCTAAAAACGTCATTTATCCGGACATTATTCATAAAGGCGAAATGTTATCCTGGAACGATGGCGCACTCCGATGAGAGGTACTCAACGGCGAATTAAAGGGAGTCTCCCTGAACAAGGCGACGCCAAAAGATAATTAACTTTCATTATACCCCTATCAAAAGCGGATATTTGGATTCAATCCGGTTTCGGCATAACCGGTTATTTGCCCCCTCTCCTCTTTTTGACAAAGATTGGAATGGATCGGAAACGAGGGGTTTTCGCCTCTGTTCCTGTTGACAAATTTCTATATAGATGCTATAATATATGAGTGTACCAAACAACAAATCAATGTTGAATGGAATTGCAAAATCAGCGGAATCGGCGCTTGATAAGCCTTAAGACAGGCTTCGTTTCCGTTCAGGATTTTTGCTTTCGCAAACATCCGATGGAGATAATCCGAAATCATGAAACCAGCCCCTAAGGAGGTTCCCCTACGAATATGTCAGAGATGAATGATCTCCCAGAATCCCCTGAAGCGAATGTCGATGAGGCAAGTCAAATTGAGGACTTGCCCGAAACCGAAAAAATCATCGCTGAATACGGTGCAAACCAGATACAAGTCCTGGAAGGTTTGGAGGCGGTTCGCAGACGACCCGCCATGTACATCGGTGGAACCGATTTAAGAGGACTCCATCATCTTTTCGTTGAGGTCTGCGATAACTCAATAGATGAAGCCATGGCTGGGCAATGCGACCGCATCAATGTCACGCTCCATAAGGACGGAAGTGTTTCGGTAAGAGACAACGGGCGCGGAATACCTGTGGATATTAACGAACAATCAGGCATCTCCGGCGTTGAACTGGCTCTCACGAAACTGCATGCGGGTGGCAAATTCGATAGCGGGGCGTATAAGGTCTCCGGTGGATTGCATGGCGTGGGTGTTTCATGTGTTAACGCCGTTTCCGAATGGCTTACAGTGGATGTGTTTTGGCACGATGGCAATTGCTACCGTATAGGATTCAAGCGCGGAGTGACCACCGAACCTCTGCATGTAATATCAAAAAACAACAATAACGAACGAGGCACATTGGTACGCTGGAAAGCGGACAGCAAGATATTCGGGAACATCGAATACGATCCCGAACGTTTAACTCGCAGAATGAGGGAGTTGGCGTACCTTAACAAGGATGTCACCCTCGCGTTCACAAATGAACGTGATGAAACGGATGAAGAGGTATTTCATTTCAAAAGAGGCTTGCAGGAGTTTGTCGAAAAGCTGAACGAAAACAAAGACCCGATCCATAAGTCGGTCTATTTTGGCGGCATGAAGGACGATATCGTGCTGGAGGTGGCGTTGCAATACAACAACGGCTACCAGGAGGCGGTACTCTCCTTCGCGAATATGATCAACACTCCTGATGGCGGCACGCACCTCTCCGGCTTCAAAACGGCGCTTACGCGCGTGATGAACTCGTACGCTCGCAAACAAGGGTTGCTAAAGGAGAAAGACGCAAATTTCAGCGGGGAGGATGTACGCGAAGGGCTTTCAGCGATCATATCCGTCAAACTTTCCCATCCACAATTTGAATCCCAAACGAAGGTCAAGCTGGCAAATGGTGAGGTTGAAGGGATTGTCAACTCCATTGTAGGCGAGAAACTCGCCGAATTTCTGGAGGAAAACCCCTCCACGGCGCGCAAAGTAATCGAGAAAGTGCAGACAGCGCAACGCGCACGCGACGCAGCTCGCAAAGCCGCCGACTTAGTGAAAAGACAAAATGCGCTGGAAAGCAACTCCCTGCCGGGAAAGCTGGCGGATTGCTCCGAGAGAGACCCCTCCAAGTGCGAACTGTTTCTGGTCGAGGGTGATTCCGCCGGAGGCTCCGCAAAACAGGGGAGGGACAGACGCACCCAAGCCGTTCTTCCTTTGCGAGGCAAGATCATCAATGTCGGCAAGGCGCGTATGGACAAGGTTCTTGAAAACGCCGAAATTCGCTCTCTGATAACGGCTTTGGGAACAGGGATCGCATTTGAAAACGATTCAAACGGAAATGGCAATGATACGGAAACGGATGCCGCAAGCATGGATGACCATGTGAATGGCAATGGAAACGGAGACAAAAAAAAGGGCGGCTATGATCTCTCGAAACTCCGTTATCACAAGATCATCGTCATGACCGATGCGGATGTGGACGGCGATCACATTCGAACCCTGTTGCTCACATTCTTCTGGTTGTATATGCGGCCCTTGGTTGAAGAAGGATATGTCTATATCGCTCAACCACCGCTTTATCGCATCAAGGCTGGTAAAGACACCCAATATTACGCCCAAACCGCAGAGGAACGGGATAATATTGTAAAAGGATTGCGCAATAAAAGGGATGTCGTTGTCACAAGGTTTAAAGGATTGGGAGAGATGAACGCCGTGGACCTTGAGGACACCACCATGAAGGCGGACAAGCGAAAGTTGGCGCGCGTCAACATTGAAGAGGCGTTCGCCGCTCAGGAGCTATTCGATACATTGATGTCCGAAAAGGTGGAACCCCGAAGGGATTTCATCATCCGACACGCTCGGGAAGTCTCCGATTTGGATTGGCATGGATAAATTTTCGCGAATATTCCGATAATTATCGCTCCCGTTTTTGCGGTAATATAGGAAAACACCAATAAAGTCCAGTCATGTTTAACGAATACGTTTTATCGCAGTTTTAATCGTATCGGAGCAATTCTTGATATTCACACGCAGAATCGCGAGAGAGTTGGCCCTTAAAGCCCTGTTTCAAAAGGATGTCGGCAAGCAGCCGCTTGAAGAGATATTTCCTGGCATTATGGAGCAAATACGCTTCATCGTGATGGAACCCATTCAACAGATATCGATGCGCGATCAAAATATCATACACGACCAATCTCGGAGTAAAACCGATAATCCGGAGATATCCCCTAAAACTCGCAGATTGATACGTCAATCCGCGACAATGATGATCAAGAGCATGCAGCAACTCAGATCTCAAACGGAGTCGATCATCGCTCGAATGGTGGATGTCCATCCCGCCATAACCCAAGCGCAGGGACGAGAGGAGCTTAAAACCCACATTGAAGATGCCAAAGTCCGAATCACGAAACTCACTCAAAAGAATACTCCGTTCGCCGACATTTTAATCGAATCCGCTGAACAAGCATATCATGCCACACAGCACCTTCTGGCTGCGTTCGATAAACATGCGGAGGACGCTATTCAAATTGCGGAATTCACGCGGGAACTGGTGTTTGGAA
Source organism: bacterium (assembly GCA_021811565.1). Taxonomy (GTDB): domain Bacteria; phylum Armatimonadota; class Chthonomonadetes; order Chthonomonadales; family CAJBBX01; genus DTKV01. The sequence goes on from JAJZOL010000147.1 coordinate 50,318, forward strand.
CAAGAAAAATGCGGCGGGAGATCGACCATATTTTATCGATGAACGCGACCGGCTGGACACTGGCTCGACAAGCCGCCGTTGATAGAAATATACTCCGTATCGCAGCCTATGAAATCCTATACATGAAGGATATCCCAATCGCCGCTACGATTAACGAAGCGATTGAACTGGCGAAGAAATACAGCACGGAGGAATCCGGTCGATTTGTCAACGGAGTTTTGGGTGCTCTCGGGCCTCGGCTTCTCGACGACGCTAATGAATCGTTGCCTAAGGTCTGAAGCCGTATTCACCTCAAACTCGACCATAACATGATGATACCGAGCGAAAAAATCACCGTATCGCGGGATAATATTCCATGTTAGGTTCCTTGTTATTTAAAAATCTGGCGAAATGGTTGATGTCACTTGGAGAGGAGGAGCACCCGCAAGCGGGTTTGCTGGAATCATCTCCGTCCGCGGAAGCACCCATCGCCCCCACAATTCCTCCTACGGACTTTCACCACCCTAAAGTCAGCCGAGCCTCTATGGGATGCAATTTTGATATCTATCTTGCAGGATCGGATTATGACAACCTAACCGGTGCAGCCGAACAGGCTCTAGATGAAATCACACGACTTGAAAATCGCCTCAGTAGTTTTATTGAGGATAGCGACGTAACCAGAATAAACGCCTACGCCTCCAAGGGCTGGGTTCGCTTGGAGCCAAGATTATATCACCTAATACGTTATGCGTCGGATATCTCAGGAAAAACCAATGGGGCGTTTGATATCACCTGCGCGCCACTGGTGCGTTTATGGGGCTTCTATACAAAAACCGACACGCCTCCGGATAAGCAGGCGATACTAAACGCGCTGGAATCTGTCGGGTTCGACCATATTCTTTTCGATGACGAAGAAAGTATGATCTCGTTCGCCCGCGAAGGAATGGAAATCGACCTCGGCGCGATCGGCAAGGGATACGCAATCGATGAGGCTGTGGATACTCTGCGCCGATATGGTGTGGAACACGCCGTGATAAGCGGCGGCGATAGCACGATTTACGCTTTAGGTTCCACTGAAACAGGGGAGCCGTGGCGCTTCCATGTTACCGATCCCTTTCACCCCGAAACGAAATTGTGCGCGGTGAATCTTAGGAATGAGGCATTATCCACATCCGCGATCACAGAGCAGTTTTTTATTCATGACGGCAAGCGTTACGGGCACATCCTTGATCCGCGCACCGGTTATCCTTCCGACACCGACATCCTTAGCTCCACAGTAATCTGCGCATCGGGGATGGAAAGCGACGCTTACTCCACCGCCATATTCCTCATGGGAGTGGAGAAAGCGAGGATATTCTGTTCGACACTTAAAGGCATGAGGGTGGTTTTAACTTTCATTGATAACGATAAAACGGCGTTTGTGAAGTTGGGAGATTGGGATAACACCGATATCCCCGTCGAATAGTCTTATAAGGTTGGAATTGTAACAGTCGGCCCGAATCATACACTCACAAAAAGCGAGGATCACGGAATGAAGAGGACTATTTCCTTTCAATCAACTGACATGAGTCGCAGGGAGTTCATCCAAGGCACCGCTGCGATCGCATCCGCATTCGGTTTGGGTCTTAGCCAGATCGCTCAGGCGCAGGACGCCAGCCCTGCTGCATCGGGGGACGTGCGCCCTGTGAATGTCGCATTCATTGGAGTGGGAGCGCAGGGTTTTGGTGTGGATTTCAAGCGCGCCATGAATGTGCCGGGGGTTCGAATGGTGGCTATTTGCGACGTATACGAACCTAACCTGAATCGCGCCCTGAAGGATGCACCGAACGCAACAGGTTACAAGGATTACCGCCAGGTAATGGACCGCAAGGATGTCGAAGCGGTGTTGATAGCCACTCCAATCATCTGGCATGCCCCAATCGCCATCGCGGCTTTGGAATCCGGCAAACATGTGTTCAGTGAAAAAATGATGGCGTACACCATTGAAGAGGCGCGTAACATGGCGCGCGCGGCCATAAAAAACAATCGAATACTCCAGATCGGCCATCAGCGCAAATCCAGCATCCTATATAATCACGGATGGGATCTTATCAGAAATAAAAAGATATGCGGCATTGTAACTCATATCCGAGCCCAATGGAACCGCAACAGCAGTTGGAGACGTCCGGTCCCACCAGATACGACGGATAAGTTTTGGAACTGGAGGCTGTACAAAGAGACCTCTCAAGGGCTATTGGCGGAACTCGGCTCCCATCAAATCCAAGTTGTGAACTGGTACTTGGAATCGCGCCCGACCTCGGTGGTTGGATTGGGAGGCATTGATTATTGGAAGGATGGAAGAACTGTCAATGACAATGTGGAGGTTCTCTACGAATACCCGAACGGAATCAAATTGAACTACACCTCCTTAACCACCAATCAATTTGACGGTTACGCGGAACAATTCATGGGCAAGGATGGCACCCTTATCGTCTCGGAAGGCACGGGCGGACAGTTTTATCGCGAACCGAACGCACCCCTGTTGGATTGGATGAAACATCCGGTGGGAGGCAAATTAACAGGCGAACATAAGGAACCGGGATTGCTTCTTGATCCCTCAGCCACGAAAAAACTGAACAAATCCGGCGTCAAGGTTGGGGAGATGACTATCGAAGGGGATGTGCGAGGCAAGGATGACTACCAATTGGAGATGGATAACTTCTTCAACAGCATCCGCACCGGGGCGCCCGTGGCGTGCACCGCGATGGACGGTTTCGAGGCTGCAGTGGCGGTAATTAAGGCGAATGAAGCCATAGCCAAAAAGTCCAGGGTGGTCATACACGACTCCGATTACAGCATCTGACTAACCCCTTTCTCAATCGAGACGGCTGCGAATTCGCAAATCCGGACACGACATCGCTCATTTCAAGCTTCGCCATTCGCTCGGATGATGGATTTTGCAGTCGCCTCAAATGCTGAAAGAGGAATGGGAATATTAGAAAAATCTCATTTCAGTGATGCATTTTTTTGGAAACTCCATCATTTCCCATCCGTATTAGACAGTAGAAACGAAGTTGCTTCAATATTTTTTCCGTAATCATCATCAAGATTGAGCGAAGATGACTATGCTTTGGGAAGGTTATATTGACAACTATCAAATTCGAACGATTTTGCCGAAAATAAAATGTAACGAAACCATTCCCGTTTCGTCTATATAATCAAACATACTGGAGAATAACCCTATAAAACAATAGCTATTGTCGTATGATGGAGGTTGATTACCATGAAACTGGTCGCGGCTCGAAAATTTTTGGCATTCCTTTCCATGATGTTTTTGGCAACGGTTTTGCTAATGCCGAACATCGCACGAGCGCAGGATACTGGTTCTGGTGGATCGCAGGATATCTCAAACAAGAAAGTTACCCTCAATCTGCAGAACGCGGACATTCACTCCGCCCTTACGCTCCTCTTCAACACTGTTGGCGCAAACTTCTCCATTGCTAGTGACGTGAGAGGCTTCGTCACCGTTTCACTTAATGATGTTCCTTTCCAAACCGCTTTGGAGAGCATCTTACGAGCATCTAGCATGATGCCCTTAACCTATCGCATTGAAAACGGGGTGTACACCATATCTCCCAAGCAGGAGGATAATACCAACACATATGCTCCTACCCAGCAAGATAATACGAGTACATCCTCATCAACAACCACTCCATCGCTGCCTAAACGGTTCACCAAAATCCCGGTGAACTTCGCGGATGCGGGTGAAATAGCCTTGCTCTTGGGTGGAACACCAATCATCTCATACTATTACAATACAGCGGGCATGCTTGGAATGAATAGCATGGGAGGCGGATATGGCAACGGCTTCGGCGGCGGAGGCTTCGGAGGCTATGGTGGCGGCTATGGCGGTGGTTATGGCGGCGGCTATGGCAACTCATTCGGAGGAGGCTTCGGCGGAGGTTACGGCGGAGGGTTTGGTAACAGCTTCGGCGGAGGCTTCGGGGGCATCGGAGGTGGTCTCGGTAACTCATACGGCGGAGGATATGGCGGATACAATAACTACGGCGGCTACAATAGCGGCGGATACCGAGGATATTAATAACTCCAGCCTACACATCCATCCCGAAGATACATGAGTAAGAGGGGCGTTTTCTATCGCCCCTCTTTTTATATCAACGCAATCGCCGCCAGATCCTGCGCCCTATCGCCCAATGCAGCCGGTACCACCTCGCAAACGTAAAGCGACCGCGCCCAAGTGTATTCTTTCAATGTGTTGCGAATGGGGTTCAGGATAAGGTCTCCCGCATGGACGGCGATAGTGCCCAAAACTATTTTCTCGGGATTCAATATCTGTATCAGGTTTGATAACCCAACTCCCATGTAAAATCCAGCCTCCTCCAATATCCTGATGGAGAACGCATCCCCTTCCTTGGCGCATTCCACTACATGCTTGGCGGTGATGTTGGCTGGTTTCCCGCCTGCTTTTGCCACAAGTTGCTTGCCTCGTCCGTAATGCAGACTGTCCTGAGCCAAACGCGCAATCGCAGGCCCGGAACTCAGCGCCTCCAAGCACCCCTTCTTGCCGCATTTACAAACCGGACCGTTCAGAAGAATCGTTTGATGCCCCGCCTCGCCAGCAAGATCATTCGTGCCATGATACAGCCTGCCATCAAGTATCATCCCGCACCCGATGCCCGTGCCCATCGTTAGATACAACATATTCACAGTGCCCCTGCCAGCCCCGAATTTCCACTCAGCCAGCGCAGTGGCGTTGGCGTCGTTCTCGAGCGCTACTTTGATATCCGGAAACTCTCTCCTTAGAATGTCGCCTGCGGGAACTTCGACCCATAGGGGAAGGTTCGGGGGAGAAAGAATCATGCCAGTGGCGCTGTCAAGGGGACCTCCGCATGAAACTCCCAATCCCTTCAACGACTGTATTGGCACATTCCTATCCCGTAAAATGCTTTTTGCGTGCTCGCAAAGCCTTCCAAGGACACTTTCAGGCTGTTCCCCAGGGTCGGTTTCTATCTCTCGTCTATCGAACACGTCCCCTTCGGAAGAACCCAGGCACGCGGCGCACTTTGTGCCTCCAATATCCAAGCCGACGATGTATGACATGCATTCACTCCTAAAAAGAGGTTCATGCCTATTATGTTACCCAAAGAAGCCGAGGATGCATAAAAAACCTGATCTTCAGTGAAACCGAAACCCCAGGAATCACGTTAATCAATTCAGGGAAATGAAACTGCCCCCTCGCCTTTGGATCGCGGTATCATAGGTGTGGAATTATGGCAATGAAACGATTAAAGTGCAATCAACGCCAGTGAAATAATATATGATTTATCATGAAAATAGGCGTACAATATACTCAGGCAATGGCGGTTTTGCAATCATTGAGGATGGGAACATAGGCTTCCTTTTACTTTCGCCCTCTCTTAAACTGTAACTGGATGGTGGGCAAATGAATGGATTTGTAATAATATATTTGGCTTGCTTCGCCTTGGGTATCACCTATGCGGTTATCTCATTCCTTATTGGCGGATTATCTCACTCGGCACATGTACATCATCTTGGAGGGCATATCGCTCATCCTGTAGATGGTCATGTTCATACGGTGGGCGGAAACGCCTCTGAAGGAGCGCATTCAGGGCATATCCACATTGGACACACTCATTTAGGGCATCAGGATATCGTTCACACTGCGGAGCATAATGCTTCGCAAAACGGAAATGGCTCGAATGACGAACAGACCACACATCTGAATATTTTGCATTATATCGACCCCATGTCCGTTTCGGGGTTTCTTATCGGTTTTGGCGGGGCGGGATTATTATCTCAAGCGGTTCATGCAGCGATGATATATGGCTTGCTCACCGCGATAGCCGCCGGAGGAGCGATGTGGACCGGTGCATGGCTTTTGATCAATCGAGTTTTCGGGGCGGCGAGCACCTCCAGTCATAACGTCTTGGAGGATTTGATAGGTCTTAAGGCGCAGGTGACCGCTCCGATCTCCCAGGATCATCCGGGAATGATTTGCTATGTGGTTGCCGGATCCAGGCAAACGATTCGCGCGATAAACGAAGAGGAGGGAGTTATTCCCCCCGGTGTGGATGTCAGGATTCATCGGCTGGATAACAACATCGCTCGTGTGATGAGGATCCATTAAGTAAACCATGCGAAACTGAATAGCGTACCGGCAAAAGATATTTCCATAGGCGCACGAAGTCCGCACTCACCTTATTAGTTGCGGAAGAAAATCCCAAAGTCAGTTGAAGAAAGGAAGGTGTTTTCATGCCAGATATGAACGTCATCACCATGACATTCGTAATTGTTGTCGCGGTTGTAGTTTTCTTCCTGATTCTCATTTCCATCTATCGATCGCTCTACAGGAAAGTTGGACCTAATGAAGTGCTTGTGATCTCCGGCGGAAAAGGAGAGGTGGTCACCGATGCGAACGGTGAAAAACATCGAATTGGGTTCCGAATCGTGAAGGGCGGGGGCTCCTTGGTGAACCCTCTCACGGAACGAGTGGAAATAATGTCCTTGGAATTGATCACTTTGGACCTCGTAACTCCTGAGTTTTTAACGAAGATGGGAGTCCCTATCAAGGTGGATGGCGTAGCCCAGATCAAAGTGAAAGGCGATGACATATCGATTCGAACGGCGGCGGAGCAATTTTTAAACAAGAGCCGCGACGAAATCAAGAACATCGCATATGAAACGGTGGCGGGGCACCTTCGCGCCATCCTCGGAACTTTGACGGTGGAAGAGGTCTACGCTTCCCACGAAACTTTCGCCCAAAAAGTGGCGGAGGTTTCAGCAGGCGATCTTTCCAATATGGGGCTGGAGATCATCTCCTTCACCATCAGGGAAATCACGGATAGCCGCGGTTATCTGGAGGCGATAGGAAAGACTCGAATCGCCCAGGTGAAGCGTGATGCTCAGATCGGAGAGGCGGAGGCTAATCGCGACGCCACCATTCGCGCCGCACAAGCAAATCAGGAAGCCTCAATAGCCAAATTCATGGCGGACACCAAAATTGCAGAAGCCGATAGAGATTACAAACTTAAGCTCCAGGACTACAATGGATCCGTCAATCAGAAAAAAGCCGAAGCCGATTTGGCCTATGATCTGCAACGATACAAAACCGAACAGTCGGTCAAGGAGCAGTCCGTTCAGGTTCAGATCGTGGAAAAGATCAAGCAGGCTGAACTCGAGGAGAAAGAGATCGCCCGAAAGGAAAAGGAACTGATCGCAACCGTGCAACGCCCAGCTGAAGCGGAGCGAAATCGCATCCAAACCATCGCCGAGGCGGAACAATTCCGTCTGAAGGTTACGGCGCAAGGACAAGCGGAAGCCGCAAAAACCACCGGTTTCGCTCAAGCAGACGTCGTCCAACGCACCGGTGAAGCGGAGGCGGAGGCGAACAAGGTGAAGGGACTTGCGGATGCCGAAGTCGCTCGAGCACGTGCGATCGCCGAAGCGGATGGAATCGCCGCGAAAGGCAAGGCGATGGGAGAATCCATTGAGGCTCAGGGACTTGCGGAGGCAACGGCCATGTCGCGGAGAGCGGAAGCGTTCCGTACCTATAACGAAGCCGCCGTCGCGCAGATGTTCATCGAAAAGCTCCCGGATATCGCTCAGGCGGTGTCCGCTCCGCTCGCAAAAGTGGATCGTATTGTCATGATTAACAGCGGAGGAACGGATGGAATCGGGGCGAGCAAGTTGACAGGCGAGGTGACAAAAATGATCACTCAGATACCTCCCATCATGGAAGCGATGACGGGAATAAAGCTGGAGGATCTTATGAAGAACATCCCTGGCTTAAGTCAAAAAACCAATGCGACGCCAAGCGAAACCATTGAGAAGATAGAGACGAAAGCGTAGAAATGAGGCAAAGTCCTCCGTAAAATGGCTTTATTACGGAGGACTTTGTATTTTTATATTCCGGATTCGCGAAGATATCTTCTGCTAACGGCAAGATCCTCGTAAGGGTTTCTCAGATGAGTGTCCTGTTCCACAAAAATCCAGCCATTGTAGCCAGCGCTCTTAAGCACATTCAAAACTGCGTGATTATCCAGCCCGATGTTTCCCGCGCCTAATTCGCAAAATCTACCCTTGCGATGCCACTCCTTTATCGTATCATCCGGCTCATAGGCGAACCAATCCTTCACGTGAACCGCGATAATGCGCTGGACGTACTTTTTCGCCGTTCCTACAGGGTCTCCCCCCGCAGCGGCGAGATGAGCGGTATCCAACAAAAGCCCGCAATCTGGGCAAGCGGCCATGAAATGATCTAATTGCTCCTGAGTTTCCACCACCGTTCCCAAATGGTTGTGCAACACCGTGCGAACATTCATTTTAGCCGTCGCCTGGCACTGAAAGTTCACTTGCCTGCAAAAAGCGTCCATATCCCGCGCACTTGCCGCAGTCCAGATGTACTCTTTGCGGAATCCCGCCGTCCATTGCAAGGATGAACCGAAGCTCGTAGCTCGAACCGTACCGAAATCCATGCCCAATCGTGTGAAGATGGCTGCACGCTCGAGAGCTTGAGAGGGACTGTCCGCCTCAAGGCGTTCGATGCCGTCATATCCAATCTCCCTAAGCTTTAGCAGACGATCCTCCAAATCGAATAGCCCGCCTTCGTATACATTCAGTCCGAAATCCGCCACACCGATTTTCATATCATCCTCCTTCTTCATATGCTCGGCGGAAGAGAGGGTTCCTCCGGCGTCAATTGGTAACAATGAGTTCGACATTTGCGCGAGGCACAATCACCTCCGAGCCATCATCGAGACGCGCCTTCAATACGCGAACCTTCGTCTCGGATTCCACGGTCTGTAATTCGGCGGGCAATTCAATCACACGTCCCAAACCGCCGAAATTCGGTTCCCTGATAATGCGAATATATGATCCTATATCCAAAGCCCCTCCATCGTTTTTTCCATCCGAGGCATCCAAACAGGGAGATGTGGAAAGAGGTGTGATCACCTCCGGACGAATCACTCCGGCTCTTATCTGAGTGGCTCCGTTGAAAGAGCACTCTTTTCCCTCCAATGAGCGTAACAGTTCAAAGGTCCTTTTCGCCATGGAGATGGTTCCGAACCCTTCGGTGAGTATGAGTGAAAATGGAATCGGCTCGTGACCCGTAATCGCCACGCCTATGTCGTAATTGGGATCGTTCAGATATTTCCTCATAAAAGCGATAAGATCCTTGTCCACGATCGCCCCCACGATTAATCCCGCGACCCCCATTTCCACCGCCTTTTCAAGGGCTTCCCCTGTCACCGAGCTACCGCCCACGAGAAGGCAACCTTTGTGTTCAGAGCGGATATCATCCCCCTTGATCTCTCTCTCCTTGTCGGAATGGGGTATCACGATAGCGCCTCGCCTCTCCCCTCCAACTCCGAAAATGCCCTGCACTAACGCACCGTAACACTCCACGATGACTCCTTCGCTCTCTATCACCTGGGTGATGGTCCCCTCAACGTAGGCGTCTCTTTCTATTGGAGTGGGGGGTTGACGAATCTGAAGATGTCCTGTTTGGGGGGAGATTACCTCCAGGATGCCATCAACAGTGGATTTCACCTCGCTCTTGAATAGACCGAACAGCCCTTTGGACTTCGCGAGCAGGTCACCCTTCCGGATACGATCCCCCACCTTCACTTGCAGAGCGGATGCAACATCAGCGGGCTCCACCCCAAGCAACTCCGCCAATTTGATCGTTTGCATAATTCCAGGAAGATCGGTTTTCGCTACGACCGTGTCCGGATTCACCCGATCTCCGACTTTAACCAGCACATCGCCTTTCAGTGGCAGGCGACGCACCTTTTCAATTCGCGTGTATTCACTGACCTTTAATCCCGGCGTATAGGCGGTTCCCATCCCATCTCCTCATCACCTAATAGGTAATTGATCACTCTCCATTGATGTTGTTGCTCAAGAACGCATTTGTCGCCTCTAAAAGCGTCTTCCCTCAAGATCGGTTAATTCATCTTCATTCCGATAGGTAGCCTTAAGATCACCCATAATCACGCTTCCCGTGGGTTCTGGGACTTTGTGCATCTTTGTGAGATTTTTCGACACATCATCCCAGTTTTTGAGATTGACGCTTTGATTATATCCGCCTCCGTATTTCTCGATCACCAGCGGAGCATCGCTAAGCCTTCCTATTTCCTCCAATCGTTTCCGTCTCGCCAAATCCCCCGGACGAACGTTCATGGAAATCCCGCCGAGCATGGAGTTGTAAGCGTAGCTGCATTTATCGTGGGTATGATCCAAAGGACAGTGGAAATAAGTTTCAACTGAGAAACCCGTGCCCGTGGTTGCGGTGATATCGCTCTCAGCCGCATCCTGCCAGTCATTGGCGTTTGGCAAGGTATCATCCCAATCCCCGGCGTAGTTTTTAATGCCTTGAGAGATTTTACGCACATTGTTCTGGCAAACTTGAAAATTGCGATTTTGAATCATGCCCATCACAACCGGCTTCAATGCCATATAGAGGAGGAAACAGATAATCACGATAACCACCTGTTGCATCCTCATGCGCTCCTTCAGTCCGATGCGCCATGTGGAGCGTTTTCGCCTAGGCGTGTTGGAATCATTTTCGTTCAATTTCAAATGACGATCGCTTCCTTTTCCATCGGTACGTAAGACCTTATTTTCCGGCACCTGGCATGGTGGTAATAAACGAGCGAACTTGAAATATGCTCGACCGCGAACGCTTCGGAGAGAAGCTCATGCAACTCCTTGCGGGTGAACCTTATGAAGTAAATCCCCCCTGCGTGCTCCCCCTCTCTTTCTCCGAATAGACGCATCAGCAACGAGTGGTTATACGCCGATATAGCCGAATTCCCCCCGACACGGAGCACGCGAGACATACCCTTTAAAGCGTTCACGCGCGTTTCATGAGTTGGAATATGCTCCAAAACGCCGCAACTGACCACCCGATCCACGGATTCGGTTTTAATGGGAAGACGGCAAAGATCCGCCTGGATCAAATCCACGTTACGGATTCCTTTTCTCATTAATTTCTCGCGGTTCACACGAAGCGATTCCCATGAAAAATCCACGGATACCACTCGGCGGCATCTGTGCGAGAAAACATGCGTCATCCTGCCCGTGCCGCATCCGCCTTCCAGCAACGTATGATCCGAAGCCATGGAAAGCATGGAGAGCGTCATGGGAATCTCCGCCAAGCCATACAGACTGAGATACCACATCTTATCATACGCTTCAACCTGATCATCCCTCGCACTCATTTCAGAGAGCTTGGCGGAGACGACTTGGTCTTCAGTGCGTTCATCCTCCTCGGTCAAATCACTCGGCATGAGTTGCGCGATCCCTTCGCGAATCGGATAGTATCTGCCGCAGGATGGGCAATGAATCTCCCCCGTCAAAATCTCCCCGTCTGCAAAGGTGAGATCATGATATCTC
>JAJZOL010000226.1 GCA_021811565.1 bacterium
TAAAATCAAATGATAAACTTTAAGCCGAATGAAACCAATCCAGCAAAGAAATAAAATAGTCGTACCAAGATGCTTTTTTGCTCGTAATGTCCTCATCAATGAGAGCCTCCACATCCATGTAACAGAGATGTCGCATAAGCAATCGTATAAGAACAATCAGGCATTTATCGTAAATTCAAAAAAATCGGGATGCTCGAAACCTCAGTCCGTACGCCGTTTGACCGTTTTTTTCTGAGAATGAATGATTACTTCCATTTCATCTTTCTCCAAGGTGGATAGAATCTTAACTTTAAGTTTGTAATCTGTAGTTATATATCCTTTGAATTTGGTTGCATTTTTTCAAATGCCCGTCATCGGCTTAAAGTTTATCATTTGATTTTACTCAATGCGTTGAATAAAATTACTCAATATGATGAGTAATTCGCCAGCTACCTGCAAACGCCCGTATTATCACACACTCCATTCTCGCTTGGATTAGCCAAGAAGGTTCATTCAGGTGGTGGCGGTACCGCGTCAAGTGGGCAAAACCACGCTAGTTCAGCAAGTTACGGATTCCATGGATATACCGATAATCTACGCAAGCGCGGATGAGCCATCATTGCGTAATGCCGAGTGGATTGTGAAGCAATGGGAGAGAGCGCGATACTCTATTGCTGCCAGGGGAGCGATTATAGTTCTGGATGAGGTGCAAAAAGCCGTTGGATGGTCTGAAACCGTGAAGAGGTTGTGGGATGAGGATACATACCGAAAGCGGAATCTCAAAGTGATCATCTTAAGCTCCGCGCCACTGCTCATACAGCGCTGTCTATCGGAGAGTTTGGCGGGACGGTTCGAGATAATCCCAATGCCACACTGGTCTTACTCGGAGATGAAGGAGGCGTTTGACTGGTCGCTTGAGCAATACGTCTGTTTCGGGGGGTATCCGGGCATCGGTGAGTTTGACCGGAGATTTCAACCGGTGGGTTCGATACATCAAGGATTCGCTTATCGAAACAACGATCTATCGTGATGTCTTGTTGCTCACTCGCGTGGATAAGCCCGCTTTGTTGCGTCGTCTGTTCGATTTGGGCTGCAGATATTCGGGGCAAATGCTTTCTTACACCAAGATGCTCGGACAACTGCAGGATGCCGGGAATACGACCACACTCGCCCATTATCTGGATATGCTTGCTTCGGCGGGTATGATCATGGGAATTCCCAAATACTCCGGGCGGGCGGTGAGAATGCGGGGTTCAAGCCCGAAGCTTCAGGTTTAGAACACCGCCCTTATAATGGCGCAATCCGGATTAACTCCCATGGAGGCAATGACCGATCGAGCGTTTTGGGGCAGGATGGTGGAATCGGCGGTAGGGGCTCATCTCGCCAACGCCGAGTTATCAGGAGTATGCGAGGTGTTTTACTGGCGAGAGGTCAACCATGAGGTGGATTTCGTGGTGAAATCCGGAAAGTTTCTATTAGCGATAGAGGTGAAGTGCGGCAGGGCGGAAAGGTTATTGCCCGGCATGGCGAAGTTTCGAGAATTGCATCATTCCACGCGAACCCTCCTGGTTGGAGGGGATGGGGTCTCCTTGGATGAGTTTCTTCTCCATCCCGTTGAATATTGGCTCGGAGATTAGACGGATTCAGCCAAAATAAAATCCCCATCCAGTTTTGTTGCATACGGAAGGGGGATTTTATTGAAAGCATAGCGCAATCACGCATTCCGGAAGATGGGTTGTATGCCTTTCGCTTCGGTTTTGAGTTGCTCCGTTTCCTCTTTGGTGATTCTCTTGAAGCGCTGTGCAATTGTCATCCCCAAATTGAACAGTCGCACATCCCCTGGAGGAATCGCGGCGGTAATGGGATGGGAGAGTGTGAAACGTAATCCAAGAGCCGCCTTTTGAGGGTCGGAGTTAGGCTCATACCAACAATGCGGATAGGTATGTTCCACCCCCGCCGGCCAAGGCGTCAAAGCCATCGCCTTGATCGCCAGGATACCCATCCCCTTCGCCTTCGCCGCTTTCATGATTTGCGGACCGAAATCTCCGTTGTACCAGCAGACCCAGTTTACGGGATAAAGGATCGTGTCGAAATCGAATCGGTTAATGCATTGAAGCGCGGCAGTTACGGAGTGAGCGGAGAATCCAAGATACCTTACCAATCCCTTATCCCTCGCCTCCGTGAACGCCTCCATGGCTCCTCCCGGTGCAAACACCTGATCCACATCCTGCTGGGTCGTCATGGCATGGAGTTGATATAAATCGAAATGATCCGTTTGCAGATGCTGCAAGCTTTGGTGCAACGCCTCCATGGCGCCGGCCTTATCCCGTTTCCCCGTTTTGCACGCCAAAAACACCTTATCGCGATACGATTTCAATGCCGGTCCAAGCCTTTCCTCCGCATCGCCGTAGCTGGGGGCGACATCGATATAGTTAACCCCATGATCGATTGCGGAACTAACCGTGCTATTGGCGTCGCTTTGAGACATGCCCATGACCACGATTCCCCCCAAGCCGAGGATGGAAAGGTGTTCGTTAGTGCGTCCAAGCTTCCGCTTCGACAGAGGTTTATCCGCCCCAAGCGCCAGTTGAGGCTCCAGCATGGCGGCGAGGCTGGCTAACGCTGTGGCTTTTAAAAAATCGCGTCGGTTCATAATAACCTCCTTGAAAAAGAGATGCGAATCCTTCCATTTATTACATAGTGAAAAGGGTTCCCATTCTAGAATGATGCTCGTATGCCGCATGAGATAGAACTTATGTTATATTCATTACGCATTCACCCGTCATTCTTAACCCATTTTCGAGATTTTCAGCTCCGCCTTTCATTCACCGATTTGACGTGATTCGTATTGTGCCGGATTTCAAGCCAGGAGAGCTTGCCGTGATGATGATGTTTCCAGGATTGTGCGTCATGCGCACCATGACCATTGCCAAACCGTGGAACGCGCGTCGATGATTGGCGTCGTTCAACTCATGGCTTGCGGGGTCGCCGTTCGCAACGCCAACGATTGTCCCTTCCCCTTTAACGGAAAAACGGATTTCATTGTGTGCGTTGGGCACCACTCTCCCGCGATTATCCAGCACCTCCGCGGAGATCATCGCCACATCCTCGCCATTGGCGTGCAATCCGGGTGTCTCATTGATGAGTTTCAAAGCGTAAGGCGAGTTCGTGGTTTGCACTATATAGTGTGCTACATGTTTGCCGTTAATGATCCCCTCCGCCATCAACGTACCCGGCTGATAAGGAACGCTCCAGTCAAGGTATCCGTATTTCGGCATGGTTTTCACGCCGAGATCTTTACCGTTCAAAAGCAGTCTTACCTGATCGCAATTGGAATAGCATTGCACTAGTATCGGTTTTCCGACTTGATTTTTGGGGAAATTCCAGGATGGGAAGATATAGACCAGAGGTTTGCGGGTCCACCAGGATTTCCAGTAGTAATAACAGGGCTTGGGGTTGCCTGCGAGGTCCATCATGCCGGTGCGATTGCTGCCATCAGGCCATCCTATGGGGTTAGGTTCTCCATGGTAATCAAATCCCGTCCATACAAACTCCCCTGCTACGAATGGGTTCTGCATCACCATCGGCCAGGACGCCCACGGTGCGTGTCCCCAAACCAGTTCGGATTTCCCTTTTTGCACCCAAGTGCCGTATTCGTTTATATGCCCCTCTTTCACGTTCGTGCGCACCACGCCGCGATCACTGTACATGTTGGTGTCTTCGCTGCCGAAGATCATCTTTGAGGGGAATTTTTGATGCAGCCAGGCGTAGTTTTGCAGATAGTTGCTGCCAAGGATGTCCTCCACTTCCATGAACCCCTTGCCAAAATCCTTCGGAACTCCTGCGAAAGCGTTGGTGATGGGTCTTGATGGATCAATGCTTCGCACCACCTTCATCATCGCATTGAAGACTGTCGCCCCCCACGGGGTGCCCTGAATCGCCACCTCTTCGTTGCAGAGAGACCACATGATGATGCAGGGGAAGTTGCGATGCTGCATGATCATAGTTCGAAGATCGGTCAACTTGGAATACGGGGCTCCGAGCGGGGTCTTGGCGGTGTACACATCCCCGACATGCCGGTTTTCATCCATGACGAGCATTCCGAGGCGATCCGCCGCCCGATAAAAGGCGTCGGGAAGCGGATTATGAGCGGTGCGGTAGGCGTTGCATCCTAACTTCTTGAGTTTCTTGATCCTCCAAGCCCATAAATTATCCGGTACTCCGATGCCGATCCCGGCGATATCCTGATGGTTGCAGGTGCCTTGCAGCATAACATGCCTGCCATTCAGGAAAAATCCCCGGTTGGCGTCGAAGGTGAGCTTGCGTATTCCGAACTCAACGGAGTGTCGATCGGCGATCTTCCCGTCGGATACCAACATGGTGTGAAGATGATAGAGATTCGTATGGTTCAACGACCAAAGCACCGCGTTCGCAATGCCGATTTTCTGCGTGTAGGTTCTTTTTTGGAAGGCGGAAAGAGTTTGAACGGAACGTAACTCCCTTACCACTCTTCCCTTGGGATCGTAGATTTTGGACAAGACTTCGAACCGCTTGGCATGGGATCCGTCATTTCTGACGGTTGTTTGGATGGATAGATTGGCGTTTGCGCTCGCTCCCCTTGAGGCGTTCCAATGAATGACTCCGGTCACTGAGGGATTCACAAACACCCCCCATGACGCGACGTGGAGCTTGTTTGTGACGATCAGCCGGACATGGCGATAGATTCCTCCGCCCTCGTAGAACCACCCTTCGAAAAATGTTGGATCCACGCGCACCGCCAAGACGTTGCTCCCGCCGTAATGCAACCAATGACTAATGTCGAACCGAAATGCGTAATAACCACCAGGGTGTTCGCCAAGAAAGTGACCGTTCAGGTAGACCTTGGCGTCTCTGTAGACCCCTCCGAAATGTAACCGCACCGTTTTACCTTTGAGCGCCATGGGAATTTGGAAGGTTTTGCGATACCATGCGGGATATACAGGCAGAAATCCATGAGAGGCGTTTGCGGAGCGCGTAATTTTTCCCCGAATAATGTAATCATCCGGCAACTGCACGACTTTCCAGCGTCTGTCGTCAAAGTTGGGTTGAGAGGGATTGTTTTTTGCAAGCGATGTATTGCGAAATGCGCCTAAAATCACCGCGCCCCGGATGCCACCCGGTCCGGATAAATTTTGAACTAGGACGACCAATTCGTTCGGACCATGCGGGTTCCACGCCCTACCCAAAGGTACATCGAAGGGTTGCGCGAAACCTTCGTGCTTCGCCAAAAGATGACCGTTCAGATAAACCACTGCGTTGTCGTCCACGTTTTCGAAGTGAACCACTCGATTGGGGAATGGCATCGGAGGAAGGGCTGTTTTGAACCATGCGTATCCGGCTTTGCCCCTGAATACATCCACCCCTGTAGGCGCCGATTTCCAGCCTGACTGATTGGCAATCACCGACTCTGCATAGGCGGGATTATCAGCGGGTTTCCATTGCCATCGGGTGATGTTCACGGTGTGGATAAGCTTAATCCCCTGCTCGGGAGCCCATCGCCAATTGGCATCCATGGAGATGACTTGGCGGTCGGCTCGGCATACGGAACCAATCATAAGAAATAGGAACAGATTTGCGAGTATCCGTCCCATACGGTGAGAAAATTCTCTTTTCATGTCTTCCCTCATGCTACAGAATGAAAATGGATCTATGAAAACAAATATACATACAAAAAGCGGTTGCGTGATACACATCCTTGAAGACAGCGATTGAATTGCTTCCATTTTAGAATACCCTCAATGCGCATTCCATCTTTTTGTTCGCATATTCCATTCATGGCGATCATCAGTCATACTTAAAGGGAGTTGTGCAACCGCATCGAGAGTGTCCATTATTCCCTGTGAATTTCGAGTGGAGTCCGCCATGTACCGTTTTCCCGTTATCTTGATGATGATCCTCTTATGTATGGGTTTGTGCTCTGTTATGACAATCGGCGATATCAACGCCAAATCCGCACGCCACCGCGTAAAACCCTCATCAGGCAAAGTGGAGGTGGGGAATCCGAAAACCCCCGAAACGCTTCCTCAGGAGATTGAGGATGCCTATGCCAACGGTGCGAGATTTATCGTAATTCGCCCCGGAGTGTATCTATTGCCTAAATTGGGACATCCCGTATTCACGCTGCAGGGATGGACTGACGCTACTCTGTCCGCGTATGGGTGCACGATGATTTTGCAGGACACGGATGGGGGGCATGATCTGTTTGATCTGAGGGATTGCACTAATGTGACTTTGCAAGGACCGGTTCTCTCTCAGAACGTCGTCACATTTTATCAGGGGCGGGTGGTGGATGTCGGTCAGGACGCCAACGGTAAAGCCTGGTGCGATTGGAAGCCGGACAAGGGATATCCCATGCCGCCCGAGAACGCCACTCAATTTCCCGGAGGAGCGAACGTCGTGGATCGGCGAACGAGGATGCTCAAACTCGGGAATGGGGATTTCTGGAGCCCTCCCATGAAGTACACCGGGAATGGGGTCTTTCGAATCCAATTCAATCAACCGAAACTGAATTTCGGCGTAGGGGACTGGATCGTGGGGCGTTACGGGAACGCTCCTTTCAAGGTTTTTCTGGAGCATTGCCGAAACTGCACCATCAAAGATGTCACTATGATGCGCAACGGCTTCGCCCCGCTTAGAGAGGACAGAGGAGGTGGCAATCATATCCTGCATTGCATATGGGCGCTCGGTCCGAAACCGGAGGGAGCCACCGAGGCGCCATTGGTCACCAACGCAGCGGATGGCATTCATTCCACCGGTGCGAACCCGGGAACGGATTTGGAGGATTGCGTTTTCAAAGGAGTCTTTTTGGACGATTGCATCGCTATCCACGGGAACTTCCAAACCGTAAAGAGCGCCACTGGCGATACGATGGTGGTGGAGAACGGTTACGCCGGTTTGAAAGTCGGCGATCCGGCGAGGATATCCGATAACAAAGGTTTCTTTGCGCAGGCGTTGGTTACGGCGATCAAGCCGAATGGGGACAACACTTTGACGGTGACTTTGAACCAATCTGTAAACGTTCCGGCAGGTGCGAAGGTGAGCAACCCGGATGCGGATGGACAGGGATGCAAGGTGATTGGTTGTCGTTTGGGGGACACACGGTCAAGGGGTATCCTCATCAAAGGCTCCAACTGCGTCATCAAGGATAATGTGATTGTAGGGTGCGGCATGTCCGCCATCAGCCTTGGCCCCGAGTATTACTGGAACGAGGCGGATTACGTGTGGAACGCCAAGGTGGAGGGTAATACGCTTCGGGACAACGGAATATCCGGTTACGGAGGCGCGGCGATCTACGTTCATGGCGATGGGGCGATGGGAAACAGGGAGATCATCATCAGGAATAATCGGCTGATTTCCAATTACGATGGGGATATCCATGTAGAATGGACGGATGGCGCAATCATTGAGGGCAACCGCATCCAAGATCCTAATCCGTTGCCAACTTTTTTCACCAAGCAACCGGATATATCCATAGAGCATTCGCTTAACATCACCCAAAAATAATCGGTCGGATCGGTCGAATCCGACCGATCCGACGTATCTTAAAGGGCTCTTCGTCCTTTGCACCTCGGGTATGCCGCGCATCCCCAGAATTGCGTTCCGGAATGCTTCCCAATTCGCGCGAGTTTCAACTCCATTTGCGCACCGCACAAGGGGCAGTTGGGAGGGGGTTGAGTTGGCTGCGCCGTTGAATTTAGCGGGGCGGTTATGTTCTGTTTGCTCCGCTCCATATATCTACGCGTTGCAAGTTGCTCGCTATATCCTCCATTGGCAATAAACTCGCGCTCCAAGCTGGATATGAGACGGTCCAGCAAGTAGTTTGCTTGATGGATAAGGCAAATGATTGCATTTGCCTCCACGCTTGAATCCGGGTTTGCAAGCCATTTTTCGTAAAGGCCGAAGTTGCTCTCATCCGACCGATCCGACCGATCCGACCGATCCGACCGATCGGACTGATCCGACTGATCAGCCTTATTGGGGGACATTCGCCAAACTTCGCGCACGGCTTAGGCGTCTGGGGAATCCGATTTCCATTGAGCGAAATGATGTTGTCTAAGGTAATCTTCGTAATCAAGTAATAGTTCATCAAGGCTTGCACGAGCGACGTTCACAAGTCGTAACTCCGTTTGACTCGAAGTGGCAGAGGCACGGCTACCTTCCGCAATATTTTGGCGACCACTGCGTGCCGCTTGTACCATTTGGTCCACAAGCCTGGAGTGTTTGGGTATGAACCTCTCGCAAAAATAAACGGTGGCGTCATAGATAATGGTAGTTATCTGAAAACACTTAAGATGTCTGTAACCACCGCTGGGGCGCAATGTCTTGTCGCGAGAACGCATTAGTTCGTCAGGGGGAGTATCCGGCGAAGGGGGTGGTGTCGGCTTCATGGCTGGCTCCTTTCTTATTTCTAATTGTGCGAATCCGACCGATTAGTCCGATCCGACCGATCCGACCGATCCGCCCGATCAGTCCAATCCGCGTATCCTTATTATATCCTAAGTTACGGACTACCCGTTTATTCATTACGTGTCTTCCACGATCTCACATAATCGATCTGATACACGGAGGGGAGGTCCGCATTATTAGGCAAGCCAAACCAATCCGGCATCGTTTCGCTGTCGAAGTTCATGGTGAGGGCTTGATGCCAATAGGTGTTCGGTCCCTTGCGAATCAGTACGCCGTCCAGATAGAACCTCAACTCCTTCTCATCCCATTCCAATCCGTAAACATGAAAATCCGCATCCAAATCAAAAGGCGCCACCCATTCCTCATGAATCTGGAAGTGGGATTTTATCGTGGGGGTGTAAAAAACATGAACGGTGATGTTATCCTTCTTCTCGTAGCCCTTCGCCTTGCCGCCGATTTCAAATACATCGATTTCGGTCCAGATATCCGGATCGGATTTGTAAAACCAGAAGGAACTCGATCCAGCCGACGCCATCGGTTTCGCTCGAACTTCGAAATAGCCGTAAAGCACCGTCCCCTTGCTCTGCACCGCCGCAGAGGTGTAGGTGTGATACCCTGAAGCGCGCATCTTTGCCGGAGGCTCCGCCAGTCGCATGGTTAAGTTCAGGCAGCCATTGCGCACCGTCACATTTTCAGGATCGAACCACCCCGGTTGCCTTCCCTGCCATGTGGGATTGTTCGGATACCATTTGGTGGTGTCGAGAGTGTCACCGTTGAATTCATCGCTCATTGGTTCGTACTTCACCCATTTTTTACGGTTCCCCTGATCGGAGAGTGGATAGAGGTCGTTTTTGCGTTTCACTGCGGCTTTCAAGAGATCGGGTTGATATGTCACCCAACCGCTAGTATCCGCTTGCTGTGCGAACGCTCTTCCCGCCACAACGCCGAGAAATGTTCCCGACATGGTTTGCAGGAATCGGCGTCTGGTCATAGCTTGTTGCAATGCAATCGTTTCGGTCATTAGCTTGCTCCTTGGTTTCGGGGTTCTCCGGCAATGCTCTCAGTTCTGACGGATCGGTCCGATCGGTCCGATCGGACCGATCCGTCCAATTTCGGGTGCGTTAATGCAAAATAGAATTCAGCCATTTTTCCGCCTCTTTTGGCCACTGCGAAAGCGGGTTATCGGCGGGGGTGCGCAAACCGTAACCATGTCCGCCCTTTTCGTATGTGCAAAGTTTCGTCTTCACTCCCGACTTCTCAAGAAATTTCGCGTAGGCGGGGGCGTCGAGGAAAGGATCATCCATGGTTTGGACTAAAAACATCGGAGGCATCCCTTTGTGCGGGGTGACCTCGGGGGCTGGCTTTCCGGTATTGCCGTCAATCAGATAGGCGGGGTATATCAGCATGGCGAAATCAGGGCGGCAACTGACCTTATCGATTCTGTCCACAGGTTCATACGCCCTTTTCTCGTACTCGCAGGATAGTCGCGCCGCCAAATGCCCGCCCGCGGAGAAACCGATTACGCCTATCTCCTTGGGATTAATCCGGTATTTCTTGGATTCCGCTCTGATAAGAGACATGGCTCGTTCCGCGTCCTGGAACGCCCCCTCTCGATTGTTGGGCACCCTGTAATGTAACACCGCCGCCACAAAACCGATGGAGTTAAGCCATTTGGCGATTTCGGAGCCTTCCAGATCCACCGCCAAAATTGAGTACCCCCCGCCCGGAAACACCAGCACGGCGGGATGGGTTTTATTATCGTCAATGCCGTAGATTAGGAGTTGCGGGAAGGTGACTTCCGTCATGCGGTCGATGTTGCCACTATGATCCGATGTAATCACGCCGGGGTTCGCGGTGGTTTCGCCCGGGGCTAGCTTATTCCAGATATTGATGGTGATGGGATACGGGGAAGCCAACGTGGTTGCGCAAGCGGTTAAGATCAACAACAAAACGGGGAACAGGTATCTCATTTTTCGTATCCTTTCCAAGCGAACTGGCAGTCCTTGAATGAAGCGTGGAATATGAGATACAATACCTCAATTGCCTTAAAGTGGCAACTCTGGTTTATCGGTCGGATTGGTCGGATCGGTCGGATCCGACCGATCCGACCGATCCGAAGGAAAAAAGGAGGATGCAAATGAGAAATACCCGATACTCCTGGCTGCTTATAGCCGGATTGTTTCTAATGACATCGCATTTCGCCCTGGCGAACCCCACTCCCCTGCAGGAGTTGAAGCGCGAAGATCGCTTTGAAGCGCGTCTCTACACTGCGAAGGATGGTTCCATCTTGCCATACCGTTTGCTGGTACCATGGAATTACGATAAAAACAAGTCGTATCCGCTGGTGCTGATGCTTCACGGTATCGGGGAGCGAGGGAATGACAACATTGCCGAACTTCATAATGATTTAAGCATACTCGCCTCGGACGAATACCGTGCCAAGTATCCTTGCTTTGTCATTGTGCCGCAATGTCCGTTGAATGACATGTGGGCGCCGATCATCAATCATGCAGGCAAGCTTTCGGTTCTGAATAAGATGACTCAAGCCTCCACAAACGCGATGTCAGTGTTGAATGAAATACGTAAGGAGTTTAACATCGATTCGAAGCGCATTTACATCACTGGGCTCTCCATGGGCGGATTTGGCACGTGGGATATCCTCGCGCACTACCCCCATCTGTTCGCTGCGGCTGTGCCAATATGTGGCGGCGGCACCCCGTCGAAAGCCAAACTCTTCGCGCAGATGCCGATTTGGATATGGTACGGACAGATCGACAATGTGGTGCAACCTCAATTGAACGTCGACATGTACAACGCTTTGAAGGCGGCGGGAGGCGACCCGAAGATTACGGCGGTTCCCAACGTGGGGCATGACAGTTGGTGGAATGCATACGAAGACCCGGAAACGTGGGCTTGGCTTTTCTCCCAGGAACTGAAGTAGACGTAATGATCCTTGCGCCGTGACTATCGTTGCCCCGTTAGCTTGCGCCATGCGGACATGGATTGCTCCAGGTTTTGCTTGATGTCACCCTGCAGTCCGAAACCTTGCAATCCTATCGGTCCGGAATACCTTATCGCATGTAGTTCCTTGAGGAGGGGAACCATGTCGTATGTCCCTTCACCAAGCGGTTGGATCAACTTTGACCACGACGCCCCGGCTGCGTTTGTGTCGGCGCCGTTGATCGTCACCATGAAGAGATGATGGCTCGCCTCCTTAAGGAGTTCGGGGATAAGCGGTTCGTCCCCGACCTGCAGGCAGTGGCAGAGATTGAAGGTAACGCCGACGTTCGCGCGATTCACCTCCTTCGCCACTCTAAAGGCGTCTTGGAATCGCTCCGTCCAGGTTCCGACGTGAGGGTAGATCGCTATGCGCAGATGATCGGACTGCGCCTTGTCCGCCAACTCTCTGATTCCCCGAATGGCGACATTGTCCCCGTCCGGGGAGGATTTGGCGTAAGCGTCACTATTGATCATGAGCCAGATAAGCGTATTCGTGCCCTTGAGGTCATCCATCGCCTGAATGAGAGTTGGAGGATAGTTTAGCTCCTCGCGTTGGAGGGTGATTGGAACATACAGTGCGAATATCTTCAATCCGAGCTTTTTCGCATCCTTTTCCACCTCTATGACCTGATTCAAATCCCCGAGTGTCCAGCTCATCCCTTTATATCCCAAACTCTTGACCAGAGCGAGTTGCTCTTCCGGCGGGATGTCGGAGATGGGGTATCGCTTTTGGGTGCATGTGTCCATCGCGAAAAAGGGATTCTTCAGCGGGACGATGTGATCGTCTGCGTTCGCTCCCGCCATGGCGTTAAAAGCCAGCAACAGGATCATAAGAGACATGATTTCCGTTTGTAGCATGTTCCAACCTCCCTTTGTTTCTCGCTGTTATTTTAATCCTTCAGCCCTCGCAGGTTCACTTCCAACCTTTTGTTCTCTTTTTTCAATTGAGCCATTGTGATTTTAGCTCTCTTCAACCCCGCCTCCCTGCCAAGGATGGTGGTCAATGCGCTTCCCACAGCGTGTGGAACGGTGTCGTTGGAGTAATTTCCCTGCTGAATAAGTTGGTGGAAGGCGGCGATGTTTCTGCGAGCCCCCATTTCGTACAGATTCACCACATTCTCTTTAAAAGCGGTGGTGGAGTTGATCAACTGCGCCACACCTCCGTAACCGAGCAATGCATTGCCCCCTTGCCCGTGCGCCATGCACGAGCAGAAATCGGGGATGGATACCATGTCCACGAAACTTCGTCCTTGATGCTGGAGGATCATCCCGTTTGCCAACTCATAGTTCAAAAGGAAGACATCGTCGCTGTCGCCATGCGGATCCACTCTACCTTTTAGGGATATCCCCTCCGCCGACACAACGTGCGATCCAGCCAGCCAAATTCCCGCATCCACCGCATGGATGTCGGCGTTCACATGATAACCGCCGCCAAGCGCCGTGTCATTGACCCAGATGAGGTGTTGAAGGCGGCTCTCAATGGTGGGCGTCAGTGGGGGATCGGCGAACTGCCCACCGTAATATCTGCTGTACAAAAAGATGATCCTGCCGATCGCTCCGTTCCGAACCTGTTCAACAACATGGATGTTTTGGGGATCGGTTTCCATTTGATAATCCACTAGGAAGCAAAGACGCTTGCCGGTCGCCTTTTTCGCTGCGGCTTCGATTTTCGCGCATCCAGGTACATCCACCGCCACCGGTTTCGCCATATAGACATGCTTTCCCGCCTCCACCGCCGCTTCGGCGTGTTCAGGGAAGAAGTACGGAGGCGTTTCAAGCGCAACCGCATCCACACCACTCTCCAGAAGGCGTTTGTAACCGGAAAGCCCTGAAAACCTTCTGCTCTTCGCCACCCCGTATTTTTCACCGCATGCGTCGGCGACAGTTTGGAAATAGTCCGCCACTGCATGTATCTCGTATCCGCCGTCCTGCTGAAAAAGACCGGTAATCCAGTCCCCGCGCCCTCCGTTTCCTATCACGCCCAGTTTGATTTTCATCGCCATTTTCCCCTTGTCCCCCTCAATATTCTGAGCATTCGCCTTCGCACCTACTAGGGATATCCCTGCAGCGACCGCGCCTGCGATAAACTCTCTCCGACTGAAATCGGATTCTTGGGTTCCATTTGATTTCCCGCCAGAGGATTTGCGCACTTCGGATGTCATTTTCGCTTTTCTCCCTCAATGACGAAATAATATTCTCCTCGTACTTGCGACATAAATGTAACAGCAATAACGCCATTTCTTGTGCACAAGCTATCCGCTAATATGTGTTCGCCTCCGGCTCATTTATCCTCCTTTGGTTTGATCCGTCGATGCCATGGCTTTCAACAACTCTGTCGTTTATCGTTCAGCCCCCCCACTCCTGACGGGTCGCAATAGGCACGTAGCCGACCTCCTTGCCTTTAGGCGGTCTGACAATAAGAGCCGGATCCAGTTCGCATAACTTTCCCATGGTCGGCGGAGCGATATATTCACGGTTCTTCGTCCATGAACGATGAATCATCTCCACCCGTTTCTGGAGATGCTCGCGTTCGATATCCGTGAGACCTGCGTTGAGCAGTGCGGGCTGATCGGCGAAACGATACCAGTAATAGGTAACCACGCTGCCGTCGCCTATCCGCGCCTTGAACGGACCGGCAACCGGTCCCGGATTCTTCCAACAGCTATTCGGATCATCCGGAGTCGTTAAGGGTTTTGCTATCGGCTCGGAGGGACGGTCAAAACTCAGGCTCGCGAGTTTCGTCTCCGGAGGCACCGCGCTCGGTGCGACGGGGACCCATACCGGTTTTTGGTTCGCATCAACGGAGAGATGATAATACTCCGGAAGCCTGACGAGAGTGCCTTGCGCCGTTTTGACACGAGCCAACTGACTGCTCCATCGGTATCCGTAGGAATGCGGGTCCGGCATGAAATTCGAGCCAAACGTTTTCCATTCCAGCGGTTCTTTGTTCGGTTGAGGCACCCATATCGGTTTCGGTTCCTCGCCCTGTTTCATATGCCAGATCGCCCATTCCTCTCCGCCGCTTTTGAATACCTGAACTCCCTCGTCCTGGGGTTGGATCAAACCGCTTGCCGCCGCCCCCCCATCGAACCATTGTTTCATTTTGTTCCAGAGTGCATCCTTGTCATACACGGTGGGACGATGCAGCAGCACGCTGTTGCCGTCATCGTTAATGGGAAACTGGACGACCGCGGAGCGAGCATAGAGTTCACCGCGTGCATCCTCGGTGACGGCGACGGGTATGTATTGTGTCTCCATATCAAAAGGTTTGTTCGGGTTGCCCGGTCGCGTATCCAGAAGTTTTCCCGCCCATTGCGGATTCTTCACGGTCGCGTGCGACCAGAAGTAGGGTGTGAAGAAGGCGACAGGGCCTTTGAAATTCTTCGTGTTCAGAAACAGAGTCCAGCAATTGTCTCCGGTGGGGACATCGACGCCGTCCGTCGTTGCTTTCGGAGGAAGCAGCGGCAAAGTAAGATAGCCGTAACCGAAAAGCTCCCCGCAAACACCCTGACGAATGTTCAAACCGTCAAGGGGGAAAAGCAGCCAAGGACTGAGCTGCGCCACTCCGTAGAGACCTCGGGGATGGCTCCAATCTCCTGCGCCGAAACCGGGACCGTTTGCGATGTAACTAAAGTTCGGAGCCACGCCCCCCATGATGAACTTCGGAGTCACGGTCGGAAATTGCGTGGAAGTCCACCATCCAAGCCCGCCTTCGATATCCGAATAGAGATGGGCGGGCGCGGGGCCATCATACTGCGCCGCCAGCCATGTTCCGAAAAGTCCGCTCTGGAACCGATGTCCCTGATACTTTTCAGTGAGAGGATAAGCAGCCGCGTAAACCGAAAAGCCTGCATTGTACGAATCCGGCATTCGACTCAGTGAAGTGACCAGATAGCCTCCTATATTCACATTCTGAATTTTATCGGTTGCATCTGATTTGGCTTTCATAACCCGATTCCCCTTGTCTCCCACACGGGTCTGCGCGTCCGCTTTCGCGCCGGCGATTGACACCCCCGCAGCAACCGCGCCGGCGAGAAACTCTCTGCGGCTGATATTGGAATCATTGGTCTTTTTCCGTTTACCGTTCGGGGACTTGCCCGGTTCGATTGACATTTTCGCATCTCCTTTTTCCTGTGAATTGACAAAGAGGCGGTGTGCGCGATAACGATCGCGCGATTAGACACATTATACATCTTGGCGCACAGGATAAATACATTTATGATTGAGTGAAATTGAGTATTTTTATTGACAAGCGTGAATGTATTAGGGCATTAATATTCCAATCCCTTATTTCATCGTCTGGATTGCTGACCCGAACTCCTTGTCAGCGTAATATAGCGGAAAGGCGGATATTTATGAAAAAGACTTTGGCACTGCTTCTCTCCTTCGCACTCTCCCTCACTTTTTTCAACGTTGCACACTCTGCGCCTCATTCCGTGCGTCAGCGGATACTGCTGGATGCCGCTTGGCGTTTTCATCGCGGGGATATCCCTGGTGTTGTTATTCAACCCCAAGGGAAGTCCATAACGAAATGGATTTGGACGCCCGATGACACCAAAGGCGCCGACGCAGATCAAATGGCAAGTCCCACCCTCGACACCTCCACGGGGGGATGGAAGGATGCCAAGGTGGGGCAGGACGTGTTTCAGGGAAGGGTGGGATTTGCATGGTTTCGCACCGTGCTTCCCGCCATGAAGGGCTCTGCTCCTACAATACATTTTGACAGCGTTGATGACAACGGCACCGTGTATCTGAACGGCAAGTATCTGCTCAGTCACGCCGGATGGAACGAAGCGTTCGACGTGAATCTGAAACCGGCATGGAAACCCAATGGGCGAAACGTGCTGGCGGTGTTGGTGGAGAACACCGCCGGACCAGGGGGTATCTACGGGGGCGTCTATCTGCAAAAGCCCGGCGAGGCTTACGCCGCAATTGGACCGGCGAAGCCTTCTTATAACGACCGATCCTGGCGGGTGGTGCACATTCCGCACGATTATATTGTTGAGGGAACGTTCAGTCCGAAAGCGGATCGAAACCATGGCTATCTGCCCGTGATGCCCGCCTGGTATCGCAAAACATTCACGCTCCCCTCCGCCGATAAGGGCAAAAGTGTCTGGCTGACATTTGATGGTATATACCGCGACAGTATGATCTGGCTCAACGGGCATTTCCTCGGAGAGCATCCCAGCGGATACACCTCTTTCCACTATGACATCTCCCCCTATGCCAACTATGGCGGGAACAATGTCCTCTCGGTGCATGTCGATCCCCGACAGTTCGAAGGATGGTGGTACGAAGGAGGGGGCATCTATCGCCATGTATGGCTCAATGTGGCGGACAAGATGCACTTCAAGCCCTGGGGGATTTTCGTGACCTCCCAACTTCCCGAACCGAAACCGGGGATACCGGTCATTGCGGCGAATGTAAGGGTGCAATCCGACGTCGAAAACGACAACTCCCTCTCGCAGCAAGCCAAGTTGATCTCAAGGATCGTTGACGAGCACGGGCGCGTGGTGGCATCCGAAGCGACGATTGTCTCCATCCCGGCTTACGGCGTAAAGAGATTCATCCAGAACATAAGGGTGACGGATCCGAAACTTTGGTCGATAGATAATCCCTACCTTTACAAACTGGTTTCCATCATGGAGACAAACGGAAAGACGATTGATGACAAGGACACCCTCTTCGGCATCCGCACTATACGATTCGATCCTAACACAGGTTTTTATCTGAACGGAGTTCCGGTGAAGATCAAGGGAACCTGCAACCACCAGGATTTCGCCGGACTCGGCATCGCGGTTCCGGACAACATGGAGTACTGGAGAGTCAGGAAACTGAAGCAAATAGGTGCGAACGCTTGGCGCATGTCGCATAATCCGCCCACGCCTTCCCTTCTGGAAGCCTGTGACAAGCTCGGCATGCTGGTAATGGACGAGAACCGCCATGTGGGGGATTCCGAGAGCAATCTTGAGGATGTGGCGAGAATGGTGCGGCGGGATCGTAACCACCCCAGCATCATCATGTGGTCCATGTGCAACGAAGAGGGCTATTACCAGGGACTCCCCAAGGGAGCGGTTATCTTCAAGCATATGATGGAGACGGTGCGCAAATACGACACCACGCGTCCTATCACCTGCGCCATGAACGGAGGGTGGTTTGATCCTGGGTTTTCCACCGTCGAAGACCTTCTCGGTGTGAACTACAACTATAATGTCTACGATCGCTTCCATCAGGAGCATCCGGACATGCCGATTTTCGGCAGCGAGACCGCCAGCGTCGTTTCCACCAGAGGCGAATACGTGAATGATCCGATCCACACCTGGGTCTCTTCCTACAACGTGACCGACAGCGCCTGGATCCCCGTGGCGACTAGACCCTTCGTCGCCGGAAGCTTCGCCTGGACGGGGTTTGACTACAAAGGGGAGCCTACGCCATACAACTGGCCGGATATCAACAGTAACTTCGGCATCATGGATATGTGCGGCTTCCCCAAGGATAACTACTACTACTATCAGGCGTGGTGGAAATCCAAACCCATCATCCATCTGTTCCCCCATTGGAACTGGCAGGGCAAGGAGGGGCAAAACATCCATGTGGTCGCCTTCAGCAACTGCACCAAGGTGGAACTTTTCCTGAACGGGAAGAGCCTCGGTGCAAAGGAGATGCCGCTCTACGGGCATTTAAGCTGGGAGGTTCCTTACGAGCCCGGCGATCTCTCCGCAGTGGGTTACGATGCCTCCGGGAATGTGACCGCCGTAACGAACGAGGAAACCACCGGCAAGCCCTACGCCTTGAAACTCTCCACCATAAGCTCCGGCTTGCAGGCGAACCACGAGGATGTTACGGTGGTCGACGTGGCGGTGGTGGATTCGAAAGGCAGGGTCGTTCCAACAGCGGATAACCTCGTAAGGTTCAAGGTGGTCGGGGACGGATACGTTGCGGGCGTTGGAAACGGCAACCCGAGCGATCATGATCCGGACAAGGCGAACTACCGCAAGGCGTTCAACGGCCTCTGCGCGGTGGATGTGGGAACCACTAACACTCCGGGAGCGCTTCGGCTGATCGCCACCTCGCCGGGGCTGAAAAGTGCTGAGATCAGTCTGCACTCCTCGCCCTCCACTGTGGTGGATAAGTAAGGGGTAAGAAGGATGAATATATCGCGGTCCTTCCGGCTAATTGTCCGGAGGGCCGCTTTATTTATGTTCCACTGGATACGGTAAACGCATGTTCCATTCGCCATTTGGAAAGCAATATATTACTTATTTACTTCGCTAGGCACGGTATGTGCTTTTCATGTTGATTTTGGACTCAAGTATCGTTTTCAGGATTTTCATAAAACCCATTGACAACCTCAATCAAAAGTGTTATTCTATCGCAGACATTAAAAATCCGCCTCGAGGGATGGATCACGAATCATCCCCGGACATACTGGCGC
>JAJZOL010000062.1 GCA_021811565.1 bacterium
GATGTGCAAGCCCAAGGCGGCTGTGAAAAGCTCATTCTCGTCGTACATTTTACTTTGTTCTCCATTTTGTTTGAATGAGGTGATGGCGACTCTCAACCTATTACCCACACACAATAGCGAGGAACCTGATTACTTCCGTATGCTGATCTCTCGAAAGCATTTATTGTATAAGAAACCATACGTTTCTGAGTGTGTTTATAAAACCAGCCTTTTTAGTTCCAATCAATTTCCTGTCTACAAAAATGAGGATACCATACATACTCAAGATATACCATAATCCTGGATGATAAGAACTGAAGGACATTTCTGCACGGCGGTCATATGCTTTTGAACGGATCACATCCACAACATTCTGAATAGGTGCCAGAAAAAACGGATACAAGACAACCGCTCACTTCGATTCACCATACCTATAATCCACCACAATCCCGTTAACATACAACCGTCCATCCTTCACGTGTTCCTTGCTATGCGCCGGAGTCACAACCAGCACCATCGCGGTATCCGCCGGTATGGTTAGCGTCACATCGTTCCGAACATCCTTTTTAACGAAATGATGACGAACCGCATCATAAAGATCGGCTGATTTCAAGCCAACGTCAAAACGAATCCGTTTGACGGAGTCATAAGGATTGTATGTTAAATAGCTCGGATACGCTTGTGCGTGATAATAGTCCGTCTTCAGCAGATTTAGGATGAGAATCCCCTTCACATCGCTAGGCTTCACAATCGCGCCGAGTATCCCGACATGCGAGGAGCCGTACAGGCATAGATTGGACGGATTCCCGTTTCGTAAGGCATCCCCCGTGGCAAAAGGACTGATTGCCGGATTTGGCTGTTGCCCCTTGAACCACGCCTCCTTACGCAACCCTTCGTAACCAATGCAGAAATTGGGGTCGTTTTTCTCCGCCCATTCCTTGCAGTCCTGATGACTTGCTGGAAGACTGTTAGGGTAAAACAACCTTGCCGCATTGCTTAGGTTTAACATCCACTTGCCAATGTCATGAGCAAACCTTGGGTCATATCTCGCAATGGGAGTAAGAGCGCCCGCCCACTCGAATGTGTTCATGGCGAAAGCGTATCCGTTTGTGTCCGTGACGCTTCCCACAAGCCCGGCGCAATCATCATTCCCGAAACGCGCGGTGATCACGCCCCACCCGATGCGCGCAGATTCTCTCCCTCCTGCGTCGAAACACCAGTTGACCAGTTTGCGAGTATTCAGATGCGTTCCCTCTTCGGCGTTTATCCTCGCGGCGGTCAAGGCTCCATAAGGCAATAGGCATTCATATAAGGGATTCCGATCATTCGGTCTATTCTCCAGAGCCTCAAGGCAAAGCTCGGCGGCATGTAGATACTTCGCCTGCCCGGATTTTCTCCACGCCATGTACTCAATCCAAGCGATCCCCGCCCCGCCATCAGGCTCTAACCATTTGCCATTGTTAACGGGTTGCATTCGCTCGAAATTGAAAGAGGTGTGGTCCAAATCGGGCAAAAGGTTTGATTTGTAACTCCCGCCCATGTCCGCGCATGCTATGCGCCATTGGTCCGCCACCGTTTGAAACTGAGTTGCGGACTTCCCAACATCAGGACGGTAATAAAATATCTGATAGAACAGAATGTTGGGTAACAGTTCGTACCAAAAGGAATCCGGAGCCCCGCCACCGATATTGTTGACATATATTTTGTCTTGAGGGGTGTAAAATAATTGTGTGAGTTTGACCCAGTTCTCCCCTTGAAAGTCCGTCATGTCCAATCCGTTCAATTCACCGCTCACAACCGCCGCCATGCAGTTGATCGCTTCCGATCCGGAAATGCCAACGTAACTTGGAAGATCAAACACGGAATGGGAGTCATCCGTCCACTTCACGAGAGGGAGCATATCCCCTTGCCTATGAAAATCAAAGATGAGCTTTAAATAATCCTTGGTCACCTTCCTCCAATCACGCATATGATAGGGGGTGGGTAGGTTCGGCATGTTTTTGACAAGGGAGATCATGGGGATGGCCCCTTTTGCATGCGCATTCGATTGCACCTGACTAAGACTAAATCCAACACAGGCAAATAAGATCAGAATGCGATGGAATAGGTTCATATTTGGACGCTCCTTCCTTTAATGAACGGATTGTGCGACATGGTAATTCACCACCACGCCGTTGATCATCTTCTTGTCTCTTTGGATCGTTGTTTTCCCATTTGGCGGTGTAAGGACTAAAACCATCGCAAAATCGGAAGGTATTGAGATGAGGGTGTCGTGGACAACATTTTTCGCGATGATACGGTTTGACACTGCGTCATAAAGATCGCAGCGATAATCACCAAGGGATATCCGCACCTTTTTGGGCTGGGGATAGGGATTATAGACGAGGTATGTTGGGTAGGCTTTCCCATGGTAGAAATCGGTATCGAGACAATTGAGTTGGAGAACACCCGCCACATTGGTGGGATGCACAATTCCGCCGAGCACGCCTACGAAGCACGAACCGTATATCCCCAAATCCGTCTTCGGTCCCCAATTCAAACGCAATGGGTCGCCCGTGGCGTAAGGGCTTATCCCCTCCCACACATTCCGCAAGCCCTCGTACGCAATGCAGGATTTGGGATCCCCTTTCCATTCGACATAGGTTTGATGATCCCGAGGCAGTTGATTAGGGTAGAACAAACGCACGGCGTTCGTTAAATTGAGCATCCACTTGCCAATGGCGCGAGCGTATTCCGGATCGTATCTCACTATGGGAACAAGAGCCCCGGCCTGCAGGAAAGTGTCCATTAAAAAGGCGTAACCATTGGAATCCACGATGCTTCCCATCAATCCGGCGCAATCGTATCCTCCCCAGTTCCCCAGGATAATCCCCCATCCCTCACGGATTTGGCTCCAACCAAAACACCAATTAAGCATTTTGTCCAAATCGTACTTTCGACCCAATTCCGCGTTCATCTTCGCACAGGTTATGACACCCCATGGCAACAAGCATTCATAATAGGGGCTCTTCTTGCGATCATCCAAAAACCGCATGGCCCAATCCGCCGCCTGCAAGTATTGTGGATCCTTCCATTTTCGATAAGCCGCGTACTCCAGCCAAGCGACTCCTGCGGCAGAATCCGGCTCCCTCCATTGCCCGTTATCCTCCGGTTTCATCGTCTTGAAATTGAATGCGGTATGATCAAAATCCGGGATGGTGGTTTTACCACCTCCCATCACAATACAAGCGTCCCTCCACCGGTTCGCGATGGTTTTGGTCATCCCTTGCATTGGCATTTCATGAGGATAGAGAAACGCTAAATCGAAAATTTGCATGTTGGGAAGGATATCATACCAAAAGGAACCCGTTGTTCCGTTTACATTCATCGAATCGAATGCCAAATCCATTCCGTTTTTCTTGTTGTAATAGGCTTCGCACATGGCGACGTAATTGTGATTTTGCTTGCTTTTGTTAATCCCCGCCACGGTAGCGCCGAGAACCGCCCCCATACATGTGATACCTTCATGGTTTTCTCCGGTTGCATTATTCCCCCCAACGTAACTTGGCATGCCAAATGTTGGGAAATCTATGTTCACACGCGAGTTATCAAGCCAAATTAGAGGAAGAAACTTCCCCTTGGCGTCGAAGTCGAATGCCAATCTGTCAAAATCCCTCGCTTTTTGACGCCAGTTCAATATTTTCAATGGCTCCGGTAGATTGGGCATGTAATCAACGCAGGGAATGTCCTTTTGTCCCGGAATCGTATGTGCATATGTTTTCAATTTACCGGTTATAAATTTAACTCCCTGGAAAACCACGTAAGAGCCGGGTTGCCCCTCCAATCCCAATTGTATCTCCAAACGCTGACCCCTGGTTAGGATCAGTAGTCCAGGTTCCGGGGTAACGAAGTGGACTCCGGCGGTTGATACACTCTCGAAAACCCCTAAAGTTGAGAAATCCCCATTATAAAGGCGCATGAGCCATTTCCCTCCGCCGCTCAAGGACTTTATTGAAACCTCGATGGAGATGGTATTCGCCGGCATGATGATATTCGGTATCGCAGCGATCGCCCAGGTTTTCCCCGGAGCCACCTCCACACGCAACCCGCCATCTGCGTTGGAGACTATGGCGTCATTCAGGCGATTCGTCCATAGGTTTGCATTTTGAACCAGATCGGAGTTCCATGGCTTGCCGGAATTCGACTGTGCGGATGCGGTAGCCGAAACGATAAGGAAAGTGATTACAAAGAGGGACAAACAATTCAACATTTTCCTATTAGCCATGTGCGATATTTTCTCCAAAGACACATCTTTATTGGTGGGTAAATCTTATCTCTTTTCCATCGTTGTAGCGAGACAAGTGTAGTATTCGCTCCCTCCGTAATAGAGCCACCATTTGCCGTTATGCAGGGTCAAACCGTTGAAGAAGATGCAGTCCGCAAAGCTGGATATCGGTTTGTGCGGGGTTTCGGCGGTGAAGCCGTTTTCATACGGATACTTCGTTTCCGCGAAAAGAGGGGATCGGGGCAGCCATGCCAGAGGCTGTGCCGGATCGTTCTTTGAGAATAAGACCTCACCCACCGCGTAAAAGTGTCCCGTATGCGCCCCTCCGGTAAACAGGATGATATGATCGGGGTTCTTTGCATCATGATCGCCAAGGGCGAAGCAGCACTCCCCGCCCGGCCAGCGATGCGGATTCTCTTGCGATTCCCAGTGCATCATGTCCTCGGAATACGCCATAAGCCCGTCGTTGATATACATCACGTACTTGCCATCCACCTGAATAGCCTCGTTGCGCGGGTTTTGCAAAACCACAGCGTTACGATGTATCCGCGCTGCATTCGGAAAGACAATCCCCGCCTTGTTCCAATGGATAAGGTCCTCGGATACGGCGTGAAACACACCATTAATTCGCGTATCCCCCATTCTCTCCCAAAGCCATTGGTTGCAGAAAAGGTGGTAGCTATTGCCCGCTTTCACCACATTTACATCCTCGTAGCTATATATGTGATCCTCGCCCTTGCGGAAAAAGGGACTATGCAAGGTATCCTTGACAAAATGCACGCCATCTTCGCTCACGGCAATGCCGATATCGCAGATGTAGTCTATCTCGCTCTTCGAATCATAATCCATCAGCTTCTCACCGCGATAGATATAATGAAACTTGCCGTCCTTGATAATAACGGAACCGTTATGAACTCCTCCATCGTATCGCCCCTCGTCCCATGAACCGGATGTCGGGGAGAGCACGGGATTCCCTTCGTATTTGTGGAAAGGACCGATCGCCCAGGAATTATCGGCGAACATCTCCATCTGATCCGGGAGATCGCGCGGGAAATCCCCCCACCAGTTATCAATGTTGAAGGAGCGTTGCCTCCATGTTTCCTCCTTGTCCCGCGTTGGGAACTGCCATTCAAACATACCCTGGTCGTTTTGAGGATTAGGGT
The DNA here is from genome assembly GCA_021811565.1 of bacterium. Taxonomy (GTDB): domain Bacteria; phylum Armatimonadota; class Chthonomonadetes; order Chthonomonadales; family CAJBBX01; genus DTKV01. The sequence continues at coordinate 5,407 of JAJZOL010000062.1, forward strand.
CAAATGTCTTTCTTTTCGCCATTCAGTATGCTCCCTGTTTGATTTCTAAACTTGTTTATTTTTATTTGGCTTTTTGGGTTGTGGTGCGGGGATACATATCCTTCATAAGAGGGGTCTCAGGTTTATAGACCATCTCACGGTAGAAAAAAACACCGAGAATAATAACCGTCACCGCTATTGCGATGAAAAAATATACGTTCGGAATCGTTTTTCGCATCCCATTCTCCTCCATGAACTATGAAATAAGATATGGTTAATAAAGGATGACGGGAATGTTGCATAGGCTTGAGGAATGATTCCATCAGTCTCATCCCGTGGTCTATGCAACACACCGTCACTAAAATCATGATTAATCTACATCATGGGTGTCCGCGGAAGGAGTGGCCCAGTTGCAGTGCGGACAGGCGGTGTAATTATCATCGGTCAGGAACCAGTCCAAATCCATACCGGTTGGAGGGTTGCCATACCCCAGGTTCCCGTAACGCAGCGCTCTGAACTGATGCCCGATGATCTTCTTCACATGCCCATCAGCGAAAAGACAATTCAAACCGTATTTGGATACCTGATCTTGTGTATAACCGGAACGATACACTGTGATGGATGGTTCTCCCATGTGCCAGGAGGCGTATTCATAACATATAAAATTTTGGGATGGAAGTTCGAATTGCGAATCCGTAATCGGCCCACCCGCGAACCATGGCCCACCCGCCAAGGCTTTTCGGTACATGTAGGTAACCCCATTGGGGGCATCCTGGGCTAGCATGTTCGCATAGACTGGATTTTCAGCCGTCCCGCACCAACCCTGCACATCTCCTGACCACCAGAAGGGCGTCGGTGACGCGCTCGGGCATACAAACACGCCGCCATTCTTAATGTAGGGATACACCAAAGTCGCCCAGCCGCCATTTGCATTGAGCCATCCCAAATTAGGCGCGCATCCATCGCCCATGGAGGGACCGCTGATAATGGATGGCCACGCCTCGTCGAAATCCTGTGTATACATTATGAACCCGTCGCCAATCTGTTTCATGTTTGAAACGCATACTATCGCTCGAGCGGATTCACGAGCCTTGGCGAATACAGGAAATAGAATTGCGGCTAATATAGCTATAATTGCTATTACGACAAGCAATTCTATAAGAGTGAAAGCCCTTTTCTCTCGTCGAATTACCAAAAATTGATTCATCTCCCCATATCCTTTCTCCATCTACTTAGACGGTGCTGACGTTGATTCTCGTATGATAAACGATGTGGGAATGCGGTCATCAACCGGGACTGCATTTCCATTCATCACTTCAAGTAAACTTTCCACAGCGCGATATCCAAGCTTGGATATCTCCTGCCTTACCACGGTCAAAGGAGGATCGATGTGTGCGGCGGCGGGCGGATCATCGTAGCATATCAAGGAGATATCTCTCGGTATCTGCAACTCCAAACTATTCAGTCTCCTGATAACCGCCAAGGTCATTAGGAAATCGCCTGCAATGATCGCGGTTGGATGATCATTGGAAGTCATCCATTCGGAGAGATGATCCATGTATCGTTCGAAACGATTGTCATGTTGGATTAACAGCCATTTTGCGTTAATAGGCAACCCATGCCTCTCCATACTTCCTAAATAACCTTGCAAACGTTCGAAGTGATCCGGCACCGTGGCGGAGAGTGTTACAAAACCTATTTCACGATGCCCGAGGGAAACCAAATGGTTCACCGCCAATTCCATGCCCTGAAGGTTATCGGAGGATATAGAGGGAATTCTCACATCATCCAATATGGCGGGCACGGACACTACATGAATTCCCTGTGTTGTAAGGCGTTCCAGATAGGGTATCTCGCTGTAATTCGGGCGGATTACAAGAATTCCACTGTCCTCGGTTAATTCGCCAATCTCAGGATAGGAGCCCTCCAGAAATTCATATCGGACTTCAAGCTTATGCTCATGACACGCCATACGCACCCCACGGAAGAGCGGTTCCAGGAAATCGGCGCTGACATCTCTCTGCTCCACTGGCCAGTTCATAAGAACCGTTATGGTATTTGATTTCCTAGCCGAGCTATCCGCAATGATCGTCCTGCGACCGCTTTTGGATTGCACATATCCCTCATTGGATAGTTCGCGAAAAGCCCGGTCAACAGTTGCGACGGTGGTATTGTATTGCGCCGCCAATCGAGTTCGCGTCGGCAACACTTTATTTGGTGACAACTCGGGATCCTTAAGCCTTTCGATGATGTCATGCTTGATTTTAAGATATTTGGGAACTCGTTTTTCCTGCGACATGTCTCGCTCCGTATCCACATAAGTCTCAATAGATGTCTAATCATACAGGTATTTAGGAGTTATGTCAATAGTTCCAATGAAAAAAATATCTCTTTTTTCTAAAAACTATCTTTTTACGCTAATACATCATTTTTTGAGAACACAACCATGATGGATCACGTGGAGAAGATAGCTGAACCGTCCTTCACACAGGCGCTTCGTTCATAACCTTGCGCTCCTCGGCAACCTCTCTTTGCGTAGATGATCCCTGTCAAGGCAGATGTGTCTAAAAAAGCCTAGGCATGTCACAAAACTTGAGATAGCGATATTAGCGTCTTCTTCGTAATTGGCGATGATCGCGAAACAACAAGCAATGTGTAAAAATATAACCGTATCCGCCAAATGACTGAAACGGATCTCTTTGCGCGATATTTTTTTCACTTTCCGATAAGAAATCGGGAAAGGGGAACCGAATCATGATCTCCAAATCCTGGCTTTACACTTCGGGGATATCCTTGGGAGCGGAGCAAATCGGTAATGAAATCCATTTCCGGATGCTCGATAATCGCAATACACGCACGTATGCAGACGGTGAATATCTTTACCAGGTACAACTGGAAAACCGTTCCATGCTTACGGGGTTAACGGGATGCGGTCTGCACCGTTCCACCCAAAACATCGAGGTTCGAGGCAAGCTATCCGATTCCAATTTATCGGTGACCCACAAAATATCCATCGTGAAGGATGAGCTTGAGGAGATAATGTCCCTGCACAACGATGGAAAAGAGGAGGTCCGCCTTACGCATTTCCGATTTGGATTCCGCCTGCCGTTCTCTTCTGAAGAGGATAACTTCCGCCTCGTAGCGGTTCCCTTCCGCATCAACGCCGATGGCGCCACTCACGATTACTCCGTGGAGGATTTGTTGGCGGGCAAATTCTCCAATTCCGACGGCGGAACGGACTCGGTCGTGACGCATCCCCCATTGGCGGATAAGGGCGAACTGCGCTCCGAGGGATGGATTTGGTGTGACGGCGAAGAGGGTCTCTTATGGATAAAATATAACCCGGAACACATTGAGTTCTCTTTGTGCGGGGTGGAAAAAGACGCTCTGCGGTTTGGCGGCGCCGGATTAGCCCTTTACAACGAACCCCGTGAGGCAATGACGCTCAAGCCGGGACAGGCCTTCGTGTTCGGTGCAACGCGATATCGGAAATTCACTGGGGATTGGAAGGAGGGTTATGCGCTTTTCAAGGAGTTCCTCCGTCAAAAAGGGCACGGATTCCCGAAGAATTACACCCCGCCTCTAAACTGGAACGAGCTTTTTGATGTGGGTTGGTATCATTCCGATCCCGTATTGCTGCGGGAACACTATACACGGGAAGCGTTAATGATGGAGGCGGAGAAGGCGAAAGAGATCGGATGCGATTTGCTATATCTTGATCCCGGCTGGGAGGTGTGCGAGGGAACCACCCTCTGGGATTCCTCCCGGTTAGGACAAGTGAGCGATTTTATCCAAGAGGTGAAGCGACGATACGGCTTGGAGGTTGGCTATCGCACCATCGGCAGAGTATATCGCAACGAGTTCCCCAACGCATGGTACATGCGTCGTAAAGGTGAAATGGGGACATATCATCGTCCGCGCATCAATCAACAGCCTGCGGTGGAGCCGGTGCCGCTGCACGATTCCGAAGGACATCGCAATCTCGCCCTTTTGCCGGAGGCAAAAGCCAACGCATCCTCAGTCATCTCTGGTTATCCCCTCTTACACACCATCCCGCATCTTAACGACGGCTGGTATGACAACCCTGCGAGTTGGGTATCCGGGGGAGATCCCTCCTGGGCGGAAATTGATCTTGGAGCCGTGTATCGAGTGGGAAGCGTGGCTTTGGGAAGCGAACATACGACACATTTCGGGGATCGCGCGATCACCCAAATGCGCATTCTAACAGCCACCGAGTATAATCCGAGTTCCGAAGCGTCCACATGGAAAGATGTCTTCCAATACAACGGCGTCCCCTTGCACAACACCACCCTCTTCAAGTTCCCACCCGTCAACGCACGATGGGTGAGAGTGGATATTCTGAAAGCCGATGGCGGAGCGGCGAGAATTGACGAACTCGAGATTTACGAAGCCGGTCCGGCATCGAACGATGAGCAGCCGGTTCGTAAGCCAAAACCGGTGGATCCCGATTCGGGCGACCCCATCGTTTTTTGGGAAGTTTGCACGCAATGCGAAGCGTGGCGGAATGAGAAGCTCAAGCGCATTCTCGCCATCACCGAAGCGGGCATGGATTTCATGATGTTCGACGAGTTCGATTGGCGAGGCCCCTGCTACGATCCAAACCACGGGCATGAGGTTCCCTCCACCCCCGAGGGACATGTCAAGGCTGTCTACTGGCTCGTGGAGGAGACCCGCAAACATCGACATCAACTACTTGTGGAGGCTCACGACCCCGTTTGGCCTTGGGGAGTGCGATACTGCCCGGTGTATTTTCGTCAAGGATTTGCCAACCATCATTATCAGGAGAACTGGGGTTTCGAGTTCATGTGGGACCCCATCGCTGACCTGCAATCCGGAAAGGCTCTCTGCCTCTTCTACTATAATCTCGGCACGGATATTCCCCTCTACGATCATATCACGATGGAATACGACAACGATCAATGTCTCTCCTTCTGGTGGTACGCCTCCACCGTAAGGCACCTTGGCATTGGCGGTAAAAAGGGGTTGAACTCCGCGCAGGACAACATTCCAAGGTGGAACGCCTACAAGAAAGCCGTGGCGCGTTACTTGGAAAACCGTGAATTCTTCACTCGAGGCGCCTTCGTGGGATTGGATGAGATGAATCACATCCACCTGCATCCCGAGCAACCCAAAGCCGCCATCGTCTCCTTCAACCTCACGGAGACCCCTGTGCACAGGGAGATCCCTCTCTCCCCGAAGGATTGGCGATTCCCGGAGAACGCTCAACTTCGAACGGATGCGGGGACAATTCAAAAAGAAGAGGATAAATGGACGCTTGCGCTGGATATCCCGCCGATGAGTCCCGTGGTGGCGGTTGTAGCTTGTGAGATATGATTTTATTTTCTCCATTGTTTAGGGGACATACGCGCAAAAAATGGAGTATATCAAACAACCCATCACGACGTTGACGGAACCGATCGGGAAATGAATATCCATCCAAAGGTCCATAAAATGAAAGATAATATATCCAAAGCTACATCCTCCACCACGTTGAACCCCCTCCGAAAAACTATTATCATCGGAGAGGGGGAGCATCGATACGAATGCATCCACGATTGGGGAGAGTTGCCCAGTTCCATTTCCTATGGCAACACCCATGGAGTCGTCGAGGATTCCCAGGGCCGCATCTACATCAAGCACACCGTTCACCCTACAAGTCAATCTCGCAACGCCATCGTGGTCTTCGACGAGCACGGAAAGTTTGTCACCTCTTGGGGTGAGGAGTTCTGCGGGGGAGCGCACGGAATGCATCTGTCGAAAGAAGGTGCCGATGAGTTCCTCTACCTGTGCGATACGGCTCGCCATAAACTGGTAAAGACCACTCTGGATGGGGAGACGGTCTGGGAGCGCGGATGCCCGGATGATACCGGACATTACAAGTCCTCCAATGAATACGTTCCCACGAACGTTGCAACCGCTCAGGACGGAACGGTTTTCGTGGCGGATGGTTACGGTCGTGATTGCATCCACGCTTATGATTCGAATGGAAACTACAAATTCTCCTTCGGCGGCACGGGGTCGAGGCCAGGTCTCATGAGCTGTCCTCATGGCTTAATCGTGGATAACCGAGGAGAGCAACCATTACTCGCGGTTGCGGATCGCGGTAATCGACGAATCCAATATTTCACGCTTGTAGGCGAACACGTGGGTTTCGTAAAGGATGAGCTTCGCGCACCCTGCCATTTTCATATTCGCGGAGAGGAGTTGCTAATACCGGATTTGGAGTCCAGAGTCACGATCTTCAACAAGGATAACGGACTGATACTCCATCTCGGCGACGGCGGGCATTACGAGGGTGTGCGGGACAAAGATCGCTCGGCATTCACTCCTGGAAAATTCGTGGCTCCTCACAGTGCGATCTTCGATCACGAAGGGAACATATTCGTGGTGGAGTGGGTGGAGGTGGGAAGAGTAACGAAATTGAAAAGAATGAACTAAACGAACAGGTAATTGCAAAATTCGCTTTTCAGGTATTTCGCCGAGCGTGAAATGAGCGATATAAGCCTCATTTTCTGAATTTTGCAATTACCTCCGAAGATAGAAGATGCTGACCTGCAAAGCCCATGAATGTCGGATCGTTTTTTACGAATCCTTCCACGCTGCATTATCTGATTTCAACCCTCCTTTCTTAGTCCCGCAAAAGTTGAGTGAGCGTACCGCAACTCACCGGCATTCTCACTCAATGTAAACTTGGCTTCATCCCATGATACGATCTTTCATAACTCCAGAACGATATTTCATTTCACCCCCACTGAAGGATTCATATTTTCCTCGTTTTCAATGTTCTCTTGTTCGTAAAAAACCTGGAGGCGCGTGGAAGGGATGAGAAAAAGGGGGCGTGCATTGACACTCATCCGGCATGGGGTTATAATTCCAGAGGAAAGGGAGGTTGAATTATGGCGGAAGAGATACATTACCTCACACATATCTTAGGCAAGCCCGTAATCACCCAGGATGGACAAGTGCTTGGAACGGTACGGGATGCAATCGCCTCGCAGGGAGGTCGTTTGCCCACCATTAACGCTCTCCTGATGAAAGGACGCACCAAAGAGGCTTGGTACTCCTTTTCGGACATCGATATAACGGAAACGGGATTCACCCTTCGACGGCCCTTGGACGGGATAACTCCTTACACCCCTCGGACGATGGATATAAGATTGCAACGCGATATCATGGACAAACAGATCGTGGATGTGCACGATTACCGCGTGGTGCGCGTGAATGACGTGCGGATTGCGGAACATCAGGATCGCTTTGTGGTCATAGGAGCGGATGTCAGTCCGCGCGCGTTATTCAGAAGATCCGGTTTCGGTTGGTTGGTGGAGGCCGTGATGAACCTCTTTCATCGCCCGCTTCAATCCAATCTGATATCCTGGGATGACATGGAAGCCTTGCAACCGGACGCGGAGCGCGGAGGCATGATCAAGCTAAAGGTGCCTCACGAGAAGATATCTCGTCTGCATCCGGCGGACATAGCCGATATTGTCGAACAACTCAGTCCTCAGCAACGCACGGAAGTGATTGAATCCCTTGACATAGAGACCGCCGCCGACACCATTCAGGAAATGGAAAAGGAGGAGGCCGCTTCCGTCATGGAGTTGATGGAGGAGGAGAAAGCCGCCGATATCCTTGAGGAGATGGATCCGGATGACGCTGCGGACCTCCTGGGAGACCTTTCAGAGGCTCGAACGGAAGAGTTGTTGGAGCACATGGAGCCTGAAGAGGCTGCGGATATCAAGGAGTTGATGTCTTACGGCGAGGAAACCGCAGGCGGGCTCATGACAACGGAGTATCTGGCCATTCGAGAAAAGATGTCGGCGCAGGAAGGGATAGATTTTCTCAGAAGCATCGCCCCCAAGGCGGAACAGATATACTACCTTTATGTCGTGAATGACGAGAATCATTTGGTAGGTGTCGTCTCTCTGAGGGATCTTATCGTCGCGCAACCCACCACCCCGGTAGAGAAATTCATGGTACGGAATGTTCGTTGCGTTCATACAGGGGAGCATGCGGACGAAGTCGCTCATATCTTCACCCGCTACAATCTTCTCGCTCTCCCCGTGGTGGATGATAACGGAGAGATGCAGGGGATCATCACCGTTGACGACATGATGGAACGGCTCCTACCTGCGGAAAAAAGACGCAAACTGCCGCAAATCTCTTTGGAGGATGAGGAGAATCCTCATAAGGACGAATCATGAAAAGATCTCGGATTGCGCCCCTCATTTTCGCTCTGTTTTCTATGACAGTCTGTTTGGTGAACGCTGGAGCGAAGATCAAGGATCAATTGACGCCCCCCAACGCAACGAAACTTAAATGGTGGCGCAGTGCGCGTTTTGGAATGTTCATCCACTGGGGACCGGTGAGTCTCACTGGAAACGAGATAAGCTGGTCCCGAGGGGTGCAAACGCCGATAAAAGTCTATGACAATCTCTACAAACGATTCGATCCGGTCGAATTTAATCCCAATCAATGGGTTTCCATCGCGAAGGCGGCTGGAATGAAGTATATCGTCCTCACCACAAAGCATCACGATGGCTTCTGCTTGTGGAATACGAAACAGACCGATTACAATATCATGCACTCCCCCTATCACAAGGATATCGTCCGCATGCTTTCCAACGCCTGCAAAAGACAGCATGTTCCTTTCGGAGCGTACTATTCCGTCTGCGATTGGCACAATCCCGATTTCCTCTACACCAGTCCGGGTGGATCGGTGCTGAACCCTCACCCCAACATGGACGCATACACGGAGTACATGAAAAAGCAGCTTAAGGAGCTGATCACCTCCTACGGACCGCTGCTCCTCGTTTGGTTCGACAATCCGGAGGGGTTCACAGCGGAACGCGGACGGGAGGTGGTGGATTACGTTCGCTCTCTCCAACCGGACATAATCGTCAACAACCGCTGCGCAGTGCCGGGTGATTATGACACCCCTGAGCAACGGATCGGGGGTTTTCAGATGAATCGTCCTTGGGAAACCTGTATGACGCTCTGCCAACAATGGTCATGGAAACCGGGCGACAAATTGAAATCCCTGCGGGAATGCGTCGGAATACTTGCCAGATGCGCGGGCGGGGACGGCAACCTCCTGTTGAACGTTGGTCCGGAACCGAGCGGGGAGATCGAGCCACGTCAAGTGGAGCGTTTGAAGGAGATCGGGGCATGGCTCAAGCGGAACGGCGCGAGCATTTACAACACGCGCGGCGGTCCCTACATGCCCTGCGCGGATTACGCCTGCACGCGCAGAGGGGATGACCTTTTCCTCCATATCCTTGACTGGAAAGGAGATACATTGAACCTTCCCCCGTTACCCGCGAAAATCATGCACGCCTCCCTTCTTGAAGGCGGGAAAGTGCAGTTCACGCAAAACGCAATTGGAGTTACAGTGTCCGTTCCCGTAAAGTATCGCGACCCGAACGACACCGTAGTTCGAATGCGTTTGAACGTCGCAGCCATGAGCATTCCGCCGATACATCCCCTATCCGCCGTAATCGCCACGGCGTCGAATGTCTTTCAGAACGACCCCAATTACGGGTCGGAGATGGCGGTTGACGGAGATATGAGCACACGCTGGGCGACCGACAGCGGTGTGAAACAAGCGTGGCTGGAACTGGATTTGCGCAAGGAGATGACTATCAGTAGCGTGGATATTCATGAGGCGTATCCGGGAAGGGTGCGTGAATTTGAGATTCAGTACAGGGTCGGTGATAAATGGGTGACCATTCTCAAAGGGAACAGGATCGGCGCGAATTATCAAAAGAACTTTCCTGCGGTTACGGCGCGATATTTCCGACTGAACATCCTTGACGCCACCGACGGCCCCACCATTTGGGAGATGGAATTGAGATAAGCCATAATACTTCCAAAGTTGTGATAATCCCCAAATTTTGATATTATCCTAAAATACGAAGGTTGCTTGTATGGCTAACTCAAACATCGTTTCGAGTATCATTGACAACCGTAATGGCAACACTCTTCATCACGCCATCGAGGAGATCGGAGCATCCGGAAAAGTATTGAAGCTTGCTAGCGCATTCTTCTCGCTCGATGGCTTGCTTCTTCTTGCGGACACCCTGGAGAGATACGATTGCATACGAATTCTCTTCGGGGATGACGCCAGCAAAGTCCAGCGTCAGAGATTAATGCAAATGATGCAATCGAGATCCGATGAGGCTTTGCTCAATCAACGATTTGAAACACCTTTGCTTGCGCCGCTGCAAAAAGTGAGGAGATTGTTCAGCGAGGGTAAGGTTGAGGTTCGTTGTTACACCGCGCAAAAATTCCACGCAAAGGCGTATCTTATAAACCGGCCGGCGATATATCCTCATGATTTGGGAATTATCGGCAGCGGCAATTTCACACGCCCCGGACTTCTTCAAAACATCGAGTTGAACGTTCATCTCACACCCGAGCAGACCGCTCATTTGGATCAATGGTTCGAGGAGCGATGGGGGGAGGCGGTCAAGGATGATGTCACTTTGGATGTGCTTAAGGAGATACGCAGACAAATCGACCTGTACGATCCATATGTTATCTATCTGAAAGCGTTATTTGAATGGGGATCGAAGCTGGAAGCGGATGGGGCGCTGGAGGAATCCACCCCATTGATGCAACAGCTAGATCCACATCAGATACAGGGCTACAAACAGGCTTTGAATATCATCGAGAAACAGCACGGGGTGATGATCTGCGACGGAGTGGGACTTGGCAAATCCTTCATCGGTCTGGCTCTGATGGAATACTATTGCAGACAGGGCAAGAGAATCCTACTGATAGCCCCAAAAAACATCCTAACCTCCTCGTGGGAGGGGTATGTGGGGTTATTCCTAGCCGAATACGGCAAGGAGTGGGGACGGATACATCAGATGTCCATGACCGATTTCGGTTTTGAGCCGGAGGAAAAATCCGATGGAAATCCGGACCCCAGAATCGAGGAGAAGTGGGCGCGGAATAAAAGACTGATGAAACAGGCGGACGTTGTATTGATAGACGAGAGTCATAATTTCCGCACCACCTCGGCGTCACGATACATTAACCTTTTCCACGTTTTGCAATCTTATGGCGGAAGGCGTAAGAAGGTAATTCTCCTTACCGCCACTCCCATCAATACACAATACAGGGATATGAGCGCACAACTGGCGTTAATCACTCAGGATCGCGGAAACATCGGCGGGTACTCCATAGACAAAATACGAAGAACCGCCACCACGCTCGATCGGTGTGAAATCAACCCGGACGGGAGCCAATTGTCCCTCAATATATTTGAAACCCCGGATGAAATTCTTAGGAACGTTTTCGAGAACGTGGTGATCCAAAGAAGCCGGGCGACCTGCAAGGAGATGGCGAAATCCTCGGGGAACGAGGTTTTGTTTCCCGAGCGCGGTGTTCCAAGAACGATACCCGTGAGGATTGGCGATGACGGCAAGGCTTACAGGGATTTGATAGCCAACGCGAACAAGAGATTCCGTCCTACCGCCATATGGCTGCAACGCATTACGGAGGAGATCAGGAAGGCGAGGGAGAAGGACGCATCCGTAATCCTGCCGAAAAAAATCCGAAAAATTGAGCGCGGGATAACCCTGGCGGCGTACCTCACCGAGCAGTATCGTAAAACCCCCGAGCCTGGCAAAAAGGTGTACCAGGACGAGGTTCGCCTTGCGGAACTTGTCTTCGCAAACGCTCTTAAGCAGTTGGAAAGCAGTCCGGTGGCTTTCCAGGGCATTCTGCAAAGCCTTGGTGAAGGTCTCATCGCACGATTAAGATGTGTCTTCGGGGAGGATTGCGAGCCTCTTATCGGTCCACATACCAAATGGATCAGGACATCGCTTTTCCACTCCGACACACCCACTCCTTGGGATGGCGAGGAGACGGAGATCAATGACGAGGATGTTTCCGATGAGGGCGCCGTATTGGACGCCACTGGCGACGAGGTGGATGACTGGCTGGAAGAAGCGGTGCGAGCCAGAGGGTTGAAAAAGAAACTCAAGGATTTCAAGCCTGAAACGCATGATATCGCTAAATGGCGCGACGATATCCTCTCCGATTTGAACCACTTGAAAGAGGTTCACACAGCCACTGTGGAGGCGCGCAAGCACCCCGATCCGAAGATGCAATGCGTCATACCCGTGATAAAAGAGCTTATCGAAAGCCAAAAACGTATCCTCGTCTTCACCCAAAGCAAGCGCACGGCTGAATATCTGGAGAAGGAGTTCACACGCGAGTTCCCCTCTAGTGGGATAGCAAGAATAGACAGTCGGGTTGAAAAGACGAGGGCGGCGATTCTTCACGCATTCTGCCCTCATTATAATCCCTATGCCATAGCGCACTCCGTTCCGAAGCGACTGGATATCCTTATCTGCACGGATGTTCTAAGCGAGGGGGTCAATCTACAGGAGGCGGATGCGATCGTCTCATTTGATATCCATTGGAATCCGGTTCGGCTCATCCAGCGCATTGGAAGGGTGGATAGACGATTAAATCCGGAATACCAACCGCACGGACACTCCATAGACATCATCAATGTGCTGCCTGCGGATGAGATCAATGATATCATCAACTTGATAGGGACGGTGGAAAACCGCACCCTTCGCATTAGCCAATCGCTCGGGTTGGATGTCTCTTTCTTTCGGAGTGACGACCCTGCGGGAAATTTGAAAGAGTTCAATGCAAGCTATGAAGGGGAGGTTCGCCCGGTGGACCAGGCGTTGATCGATTACTTACGCCTGAAAAACGATCCCGTTAGCCTTCAAAAAGCGCAGGCGTTGCCCCCCGGAGCGTTCGGAGTGTGGGGAAACGGTCCGCATTCGGGGTTATTCACGCTTTTCACCATGGAGCCTTCGTCCAACGCCAATGAGTCCGACCTGGAAAAATACGGTTCCGTTATTGGACGCCCGATACTCGCGTTCGATTCCTCCTCAGGCGGGATTTCATTCGAAGCCGGAAAGATATTGAAGATGCTGCGAGATACCAAACCCGATGAGAAATCCGCCACCTCATCGGATGAGGAGTTCCTGAAGCGTAAATTGCGTGAGATACGCAATAAAGTGCGAGATCTGTTTTCCTCGATTGAACTCCCCTCAACCATCCTGCCTCGATTGGTGTGTTGGATGGAGATTAAAGCAAAGGATTAAAAGGAAGAGTAATCATTTGAGAAACCTCGGGATAAATCAAGAAATGAAAAATAAAACTCCAGCCCGGAAACCTCGGGATAAATCAAGAAATGAAAAATAAAACTCCAGCCCGGAAACCTCGGGATAAATCCCGAGGCACACTCTCACAAATGGC
>JAJZOL010000179.1 GCA_021811565.1 bacterium
CACCTCCGCCTCGCCCCCGGGCGAGCGAACCTCCAGCACCAAATCCGGCTCCCGCATCCTCCCCTCCGGAAGGTCGGTGAAAAGCTGTCTCTCCACGTCGCTGACGATCGAGAAGTCCAGACGACTTGCCTCCTCCGGGAGGAAGAGTTCCATGAACTCCCGAAGAAATGTTCGGACTATCGTCTTCCAATACTGGTCGTGCCTCATGGCGCGTCCCTCCTCATGGATGGGTGTCGCATTCCTGCGATATGCAATTTTACCATTTCAAGAAATCCCGTGTCGGGTGACACTTCATTCCTGAAGGATGCAAAATCACTTGGTTTCGTGGATAGGTATTGTCAATCCAGCCCCAAATCCGACAACGCTTTCGTCTCCACCGCCTTCAACGCTAGGGCATCCAACTCGGATGCACTTTCAATCGCCTCAATTCTCCTCACTATATCCTCAGGCACGGCGCCGAACCGATGCCTCAGTAAAAGCAGCAGTGTCTCCCTCTTCCCCTGAACAAGTCCGCGATCAATGCCCTGTCCGATCCCCTTTTCAATTCCGCGAATCTCGTAGTCCGACAGCCATTCCAGCACCTCGACGTGCTCCTTCTCCCTTAACTTCTGACTCATCTCAACCTCCTCCTCCTCGCTCAAAGTCAGGTACCTGTCAATCATGTGCACAAGCATGCTCCGCCGCGCCTCGTCAACGTTCGACCTGCGCACCTTGTCGTAGGCGCGAATCTTCCGGGCCACCCTCGTCGCCCTATCGCCGAACATCAGCGCGCTCAGAGGGGCGGAAAGCACGTTGTCCCTTTCCAGATACTCCTCCGCCCGCAGATCCCCAAGCCCCACCGTCATGTAGCGGAATCGGAGGATCTCAAGCCCCAGCAGAGTTTCCACGTAGGTCTCAGGAGCCACTCCCCCCGCACCGCGACGGAGGTAGAGAACGAGTGGCAGAACCCTGAGCCTGGTCCGCAGTCGTAACAGGCTGTAATACTCCCACATCCTGCGCGGAACGTCCGCGCCGCGCCGATGCTGAATCTCGATGTGAATGACGATCACCTCCGCCTCGCCCCCGGGCGAGCGAACCTCCAGCACCAAATCCGGCTCCCGCATCCTCCCCTCCGGAAGGTCGGTGAAAAGCTGTCTCTCCACGTCGCTGACGATCGAGAAGTCCAGACGCCTTGCCTCCTCCGGGAGGAAGAGTTCCATGAACTCCCGAAGAAATGTTCGGACTATCGTCTTCCAGTACTGGTCGTGCCTCATGGCGCGTCCCTCCTCAAGGATGGGTGTCGCATTCCTGCGATATGCTATTTTACCATAGCTTGATGTTTCGTTTCGTGGAATTCCTCAGATGGAAAAGATCAGAGATTAATGGGTGTCGTGAATCCATTTGGCTATTACTTCCTAAATTCGATGAGAGGATGCTTAAACCGAAGATGCTATCGGCCGGTAGCCGCAGGCACATACCGCTTGAATATCTCCCGCAACGCATCCCAAGTGAGCCACCCTTTGCCTTCGACACCGACATTGGAATCCAACTGGTCCATAGCTTTATCGAACCTGTCATCAGTCCACTTGCGAGGTATGGCTTTGTTTTGATATGCTGTTTGCAGGTCTCGGGCAAGATCGTAATACCCCCAACCTCCGCTCTCCTTATCCGCATCCCATGGAACCAGGAAATAAGGCGAAAAGTATCCTGGATGTATCTCCTTCAGAGTCCAGTAGGACCAACTCCATCCATACTTATTGAAGATATCCAGGCTTGCTTTGAGCCAAGGAGTCTCGCCCCAGTGCGCCCCGATCTCCCCGACCTGTATCGGGGTATCGTATTTCATCTGAAGCTTTCGGATCGCCGTCCATGCGCTTTGTGTTGCGGCAATCCCATCACCCGAGGCGAAGTCTCCTCGTTTGTAGGTGTGGTAATCCCATATGATCTTGCGCGCGGGATCGACAGTGTTGTTAAGAAGGTGCGGCTGGGTGAGGATGCGCAAGTTCCCGCCGTCGGGCATGGGAGCCGCCCAATGATCCAGTTCCAAGGCGATGAGGTGGTTCCGATCCACGCTGCGGATCGCGAGGATGGTGTCATAAAAGAGCTGGTTGTAATTCCGTATGGAGCTATCCTTCCAATTCGAATTCGGTTCGTTCACAAGATCGTAAATCGCAACCGTCTTGTCATTCCGATACCGGTTTGCGATCTCCCTCCAGCGGTTTACGAACTCGGATCGAAATGCGGTCGCCTGCGGAGTATCCCCGTAAAAAAGAGGGCGCAAATCATCCCCCGCGAAGAGGCAAATCTGCACGTACAGCCCGTTTTTCCTCGCATTCGGCAGGATCACCTTGTCGAGAAAATAGTACGGCTCGGGCATGCCGTGCACGGTTCTGTCGAAATCCCTCCACGAGAAGCCCGCACGAACCAGATTGAAACCCATTTCCTTCACGTGAAGGAAATCCACCGAGGTGATGAACTTCGACTTGAGCAGGGGGAAGAAGGATTTCGCCTGCTTAGCGGAAAGATATTTATCCAGAACGTTTCGCTGAAGATCGCCTTGATTGTCCTCGATTCCCGAAGGCAATTGCAATTCGTAGGTGATATATTTCGGCCACCCAAGGTTCATGCCTACAAGCCGAATCGGTTCCCCTTGTGCATTCACGATATCCAATCCCCTCACCGACAGGTATCCCTGCGAAGCGGAGGATGTTTTGGAAAAAGATGCTAACGGCGGGAGTGCAAGGAGAACCCCCATTAGGAGGTACAGCGTATGATTGAGGCGCATATCGGCTCCTTCCCGTTATGAAAATAGCCGCTCCCTCCAAACCCCGACGGGGAATTTCGCTAAGCGGGAGGGTACGGCATGCGTAACTTATGGATAAGGGGCTATGCGTGTCGCGATATCACTTGTTGATGCGCCACCGGGGTCATAGCCGTCTTCGGGGGACGCTCCTTCACATAACCCGCGTGCAGAAGGAAGAGCACTAAAATCCCGAGGATGATGCGATAGGCGATAAAGATGCCGGTGTTATGCTCCTGCATATACCCCATGAACCATTTGACCACAATGTACGCGAATATCCCCGCCACGAGCGAGCCGAGAAGGTATGGAAACACCTGATGTCCCAAATGGGTGCGGTGCAGCACCTCCAAAAGCTTGTAGAGTCCCGCCGCAGTGATAGCCGGAATACTGAGCAGGAAGCTGAACTTCGCCGCACTCTCCCGATCCATCCCCTCGAAAAGCCCCGCAGTGATCGTCACGCCTGATCGGGACGCCCCCGGAACCAGGCAAAGAACCTGAGCCCAACCGATCACCTGGCTCTGCTTGAAGGTGATGTTCTCCAGAACGATCTTGCGCTTCCCGACAATCTCCGACCACCAGAGGATCAGCCCCAATATGATCAGACTCGCGCCGATGTAGTTCAGACTGCGGAAGGTGGTGTCGATTTTCTTCTCCAGCAGCACCCCGAAGATCACCAGAGGGATCGTGCCGAGAATGGTGAACCATCCGAGTCGAGCGTCCACGCTCCCTTTGAAGCCCTTGGCGGGAGTCTTTGTCTCCAGAATCCCCTTGATATACTTCCACACGTCCTCGCGAAAGTAAGTGATGATGGCGACTATGGGCCCCAGTTGCACTATGGCGGAGAACGCCGCGCCAGGGTCGCGCATCCTGAAGAGAATCTGCGGAATGACCGCCATGTGCGCCGTGCTGCTGACGGGGAGAAACTCGGTCAAACCTTGTAAAAGACCGAGGAGAACCGCTTGCAAGTAGGTGATGGGAACCACCGCATGTGTTGGCATGAAACGCTCCGTTTGCATAATTGCGCCGCCGTTTCCGTGGGGCGCGACTTTTGATTGAAAAGCTTTGTCACGATTAATTCTACCCGTTTAAGCCGTCCGGGATTGATAAGAGTTTATTAAGAGTGTCGGCGGGGGATGCGGAGGATGAATACGACCGAGAAACGCTCCCCCCTCGATGCATGCGAAAAATTCGTCTTGGAAACGATTCCCGCACCCTCGCGTGAGCCAATCACACTTCGCATTAACGCACCGGCAAATCGATTCACCCCCCCTTCGGAGCCATTTGACGCAACCGCGATGAAAATCGGATTGATCGAAATGACTTTTGATCATTGTTCGGATGCTTTTTCCCTCTGAATGGAAGCTTTTGATACATGCATATGGGAAACAGGCGTTACTTAAAAAACTTTTTACTTTTGCATACGAACATTTCATGAATGCATATTTACTTTTGATCCATGCATATTCACTTTTTAGTGATGCATATACGCTTTTAATACTTGCATATGCGCTTTTTAATCATGCATGACAGAGAGGCATCCATCTGAAGCGTCCATGCACGGATCAAAAGTGAATATACATCATCTAAAAGTGTGTTCTATCGTCTCATACGCATATATGCATGACTGCAAAGCATGTATGCAAAAGGAAAAAGTTTCTAAACTCGTTTGCAAAGTGCGTATGCATGGCATAGAAGCGGTAATGCATCGATGAAAAGTATCCATGCATCCGCACGCAGTGAATTCGCAAAGGCTAAGTGGCGGGGGAAATGGTTTTCGGAAAGGATAAATAGGATAAATCGGTTCGACAAGCGCCATCCGAGGAAGAGAAATCCCCCTTCCGCGCCGCACAAGGGGGTCATTTCTTCCAGTCAAGCCTTAATTCGCCTGGGCGATAACCCGTTTCATCATCGCGAACCGTTGCTCTCGCCCCGTGTTTCCCGTCATTAAAGACTTAGGCGTATCAATCTGTCCCCCTGCGGGTCATCAACAACCGCCCAGTATCCCGCTGCGGTTACGATATCCGGCGCCCATCCGCCCGATACCGATTGCGCCTGAACCGATCCCAGTGCGGCGCCGGACTGAGAGGATAAAAGGTACACCGTCTTCGCACCTGCGTCGGATACCACCACTCCCGCAGTGCAAACGGCGATCCCCGCGATTTTCGAGAAGGAGCCTTTGCGCCACAGAAGCTTGTACGATCCATCCGCGTTTCGGAAATAGGCGCTCACACTCCCTGAATCCGCTAGCACGATCATGGAATCGTCCGAGGCGGAGATCGCGATCACCTTTCCGAGATCGCCTGCGTCCGGCGGAGACACGGCATGCAACGAAGAGAGGTTCGAAAGATCGCCTTCCAGCAGAGAGCTTTTATCCAACACCCAAAGTAGAGTTTTCCCTGCGGCGATCGCGCGAGGGGTGGTGATGTTTGCGGGAAGCGGCGTTTTCACCCAAGTGTTCGCCCCGCCATCTTGTTCCGATGGAGTAAACGTCCAGAGGGTTCTGGCGGTCGGATCGAGAGCAAGGAAGGACTTGTCATATGCAACCACGGAGGAGGCTTTCTCCGTCCATCCCTGTCCAATCCTCCAAGGCTCGTTCGCGTTACTCGAAATCATCGAATCCGCGTCATCATCCAGAAAGAGCCTCGCCTCTTGTCCTCCATTATCCACTCCGGCAAGGATCACACCATCAGACAACATGGCGAGCGTTGTCACGCTATTCAATCCCCCGATCCGCCGATCCAAGGATTTGCCCGTGAAATCGTATTCGCACAATCCCTGCGATGTCGCCATCCAATAGTCACCGTTCTTATCCGTGGCAATTCCGGACGGGTATTGCGTCCATGCGGATTCCAATTTCGGTGCATGCGGCGCCAATTTGTCTGGCAGAGCCTCCGCCCCTCCGCCGTAAAGCGTCCCCCAAGCGAGACCGTTCACATTCACGATCGTATTCACATTCCCAGGTCTGGGCCAATCCACATTCGTCACAGAGTTTCCGGAGAGATCGAAGCGATACACCTTGGAATCCGGATAAAATCCCCCTGCAAGGAGATCGCCGGAGTTGGGATCCAATCCCACGGAGTCGTAGTAACAGGTTGCGGGGGTAAGCGGCGGGAGTGCGAGAGGAGCCCCCCCGCTGGAACCGTCCGCCTTGTAAAACGACACGGTGTTTCCCGCAAGCGTGAATATCTTTGCGACCCCGGCGTATCCCCCGAACATGCCGTCCGGAGCAACGGAGAAGGCTCGCGTTTTCGGATCAACGGAACAGATAGGCTGCGGCGCCGCAGATTGAGAGGGGTCTATGGAGTAGAGCCGGTTATCCTGCCCAACGTAATAGAACTTCGCACCGTCGCTTTGCAATCCGAGCCTTGGAGGCGGCGTGAGCGTGATCCGCTTCGACACCACATAGCGTCCGTTTTGCAGCGCCAATTCCGTCAACTGGTTGCCGAAAACCGTCCACAGGTTCCCGGAGGGATCATTCACCGCGCCTAGCGCCCCGATGACGCGAATTGGTGAGGCTCCCACAGGCTGACTTTGTCCGAGAATTCCAGAGAATTGCATCGTAGGCGCAGAGTTGTTTGCGGGCGGCATATTGAAATGTACGGGATAATCCAGAGCGCCTCCCTCGCCTGAGCCCGCCAAAACGCGTACCTCCGCCTGGTAGGTCTTATCGGAGGCAAGATTGGGATCGTTCAGAATCATCGAAAAATTCCCGTCCCCCTGAGCGGGCAGAGTGAAGTTCACGCGATTTGCGGCGCCTGGGAAACCCTTTATCCGGCACTGGAGGCTCCCCTTCGCCTCGGCTGGTTCGTTATTTTTCAGCGCGACATCCAAAACCGGCTGCCCGTTTCGAACGGCGGGGGTGGCGGAGATGACGGTGACGGGTTGTCGCACCAGAAGGCGAAGCGTCGCCCCGGAGATCGGAATTTTTCCGTTTCGCAAGGTTAAAATCAGGGTGTATCCGTAAACGGGGGTTTCCGAGGGCACAGGTATATCCAGATCGACAGATTCGGTTCCGTTCGCATCCACGCTGACTCTTTTCGAAATCTCCTTAAGCCCTAAACGATAATCTGTCGCGTCGAGGGTTAATTCCCCCTTTATCGCCTTCGAAGACTTGATGGTCACCGTAAGATGCACGGTGCCTCCGGGGAATGCCGTCAGCCTTGTCGAGGACACTGAAAGAGGGTTCAAGGAAGGGTTTTCGCCCCAGATTTCCGGAGAGGCACCCACCACGTATATCGGAGCCTGCCCGAGAGTGAGTTCCGCCATTCCGTCCTTCGCATCGACCATGCTTGGGTTTCCCATCCAATCGTAAACGGGTACCTTGGGCACTCCCACCGGAAGTGACACCTTTTTGCCTTTCACTCCCCAATCCCAGAGAGCAATGGTGATTTGCCCATCCCTTTCAAACACATAGCCGAGGACTGTTTTCCCCAGCCACTGAATGGGTCCCAAACTTTTGGATCCATCCAGCAGGAAAGATTGCGCCGCGTAAACCGCCGCCGCAGGCTTCGGAGCGGATTTATCCGTGCCGAAGGCGATCCTGGGATCGAGATTGTAGTAATATCCGTACCCAGGCTCACCAGGGTAGTCGGCGATATAGAAGGCGACGTTAAACCAGTATCCCTCACCCAAGGTGATGAGATTCTGCCGTGTAAGGGTTAGCGCCTGCAGCACCTCCTTGTCCTCATGCTCCCCTGTGGCGTAGCCCTCCTCCGTTCCGATGCGGGGGATTTCATGACCCACGTATTGGCGTATCAGGTCGTCCTGATGACGATATATATCCACCATATCGTTCTGTTCCGGATTAATAGCGAAATAAGGGTGGATGGTGAAGGCGTCCAGGTACTTGCCCAAACCGTTTTCCAGATCGGCTTCGAATTGCATATCGTTTTCCCCGCCCAAGCCGCCATAGGTGGGGCCCATCACCATCGCCTTCGGATCGGCTTCGTGAATCGCATTGTAGCATAGCGAGAATATCTGAACGAGTTGTCGCGGATCTCCGTTGAATCCCCAGGGATAATCGGGTTCCCAAGTGATTTGATAAACTCTCGGATCCATATTGGGATACTTCAGGCTGAATCCCTTTGCAGCACTCCCCGCATAAGAGGTCCACGCCGCGTAGTCCTCGGGTTTGATTACCGCGTTCTGGACATTCGTCTTGGGATCCTGGACAGCCCATTTGGGCGGACCATACAATGTGGGAAAGGGATACACTTGCCAGGGAACTCCAGGTTTCACCTCCCCCTGCGTATCCTCCGGGACGCCATATGGCTTCCCCGCCTTTTGAGCCGCTGCAAGGGCCTGATTCATGGTCGCTTCGTACTGCCCCGCACGATCCGGCTCCATCGTCTTCCAGAAATAGCCACCCAGCACCCATCTTATTCCGAGAAGGGGAAGAAGGCTGTTCAGGTTGGCGCTGAACCCGCCTTGCATGCCGAAGCGCGTGCGTGTTTCGGGATAATTTTTACGAAGAGAGGGATCGGGCACGATACAATAGGTGAGATAGCTTCCCTTGCGAGAGCCGAGCGGCACCATGAGCACCCCATTGGACAGCTTTACCTTCACCCTGTAAAATCCGAGCCGATCCGTGAGTGCGGGGACGACGGAGCTCCAGTTGCCGGATGCATCAGGCGTGACAGCGATCTCCTTGTGCTGCAAAACCTTGTCGTATTCGTTTTCGAAGTCAAGGATCAGCTTCAATCCCGTATCGTTCAAGGAGAGACCCGAGACATAAAACGTGAGAGAGACAGGCTCACCCGAAATGAAGGTGCTCGTGGTTGGATTGGAGGTATCACCCGTGAGCGATATTTCCGCACGCGTTTGATGCGACGGGAGAAGCATCAATGCCGCGAGCAAGATGCATGCGATCCAAAAGTGAGTTCCAAAGCCGATCAATCTTGGTGAAGACATATTTTACTCCAGTTGTTAGAAGCATACTCGGAAGCGATTGAAAAGGCAAGAAGTTCATGGGGAAATACAGCATCGTTGCTAGTCATTATCCGCACATACAACCTATAAAGTGGAATACTTGAAGTAATGGTCCACTTATTCCTGATAGAGATTATTATAACGGCAAAGAGCGGCATCGTAAAGAGGTGTTATGTATTATTAACATGCGAGAATGACATGGGTTGATTTAACAACGCATCGGTAACGATACGCTCCCGCCGCGCGGTGAGTAAAACCAAGGTTCCGTAAACCAATAATAGAAGAAACGCGCACCACCAACCGTATTTGCGAATCCCGCCAATCATCGAGGAGGACAAAGTGATACGATTTCGTATCTTTCTCACCAGCAATCCAACGACGAATAGTATGGGGATAACCAGAGGAATGATGAAAAGGATCAACGAGGAAGGATGGATGGAGGCGGATGAATGGAAATAATAGGATCGCATGAGATAACTTTGAGCGAGATAATAGAGTGTGTTGCATAAACATAATCAGAATCAGTGCACATACAAAATATTGGTAATACAATGGCTTGAATATGCATATGTTGTATCAGTGTGTGGTTCAAATACATTTGTGCAACACACTCAATAGAGATTGGAAAAAGTGTCACTCCATAGATACAAGACATCCAGATGGTGAGGATTGAGGAGCGTGGTAAAAATAAGCGCGGTCAATGTGTAACACGAGATATAAAGGAAACCAAAGATAAGCGCCGAAACAAGCATGGATACAACAAACACGTACACACCATGAAGCGCACTCAAAACAAGACGCCATAGATAGTGCATGACGCTCACCTTTTGCGTTGGCGCATCCTTTTCCTTTCTCCTGTGCCGAACATAATGAAGGATTATCGCAACGATACACGAAACAATTACGATCACCCACCACCACATAAAAAGGTTCTGTATTTTTATTTTGGGAGTATAAAGCATTTCCTGGATATTTATCAACCCGCCTATCCAAATGCCTCTCCATACCCATGTATCGCAAAAAATCCCGATGAGTGCGAAAATAACCGCGCAAATCCCCAGTAAGATCACATAGCGCATATCAAAATGCATGAACACTCCGATTTCATCCAAAACAATTCCCGATAGAAGATATATGGAACCTGCGGAAGCCCAGCCTGATTTGGCGGAGAAGAGCCGTCCGCTAGGGTGAAAGAGATAACTGAGTCCGCTCAATAAAACAATCCAAAGCAAAAGCGCCAAAGTCACCGCCCCTATCGCCCACCATAAGCAAAGGGCGGGTAGATACGCCATACGCTTATCGCGAATTTCTTCCATTTTCATTTCGCGCAGAAAAACGGATACATTTTTTGAGGTATACCGCGATCCCGTTCCGGACGGATGACTGCGCGTGTATGTTGCGAATTTATCCAATATCCATTGCATTCGCTGATCGTTCGTTAACGATTTCGGCATTTGCAGTAACCAATTCCTATAGCGTTGTGTTCCGATGCATCCCGCAATATATATGGTCGCCATGCCCCACCTATCCGCGCCATAGGATGATGGATTTTGTATCACGAGGCCCAACAGATGTGACCATATTTGCCGTTCTTGAAGGGTTTGAATTGCGATTTCCTTGTGGCCATACCCGTTTTGACTGGTTTTTAAAGCCAGTTTTATCTCCTGTTGGCGGCTTCTCTTCATCAACCCAGGCAATCCGAAGGAAAAATAGTAAGCCGAATTTTGAATGTTTATGACGTCGGAATAACGTCCCAAGGAACTTTGGTATCCATAGCCCATTCTGACTAGTTTTGCGTTATCCCGCACGGCATCGTTGACATAAGTGTCCCACTTTTTACATTTCTCAATTCGTTTAAACGCCAGCCATCCCTTTTTATTGTCATGATGCAGATACAGAGCGTTTGCCAATATGAAAGGAAAGAACGCGTTATCCGGATCCACTCGCTCGCCTTGAGACGCCACTTTAATCGTAAATTCCATGATATCCGGATTTTTGCCTTGATCATAATCCATTGCCCATAACAAGACGGCGGAGCATACGGACGGCTGATTGGGAAACTTTTGAAAGATCGCATTCAGTTCGGCGAGAGGAGGGCTTGCCGAAGTTGTTAAATATCCTATCTGCAACCCCATATCCATCGGCTTTTTCGATGCGGCGATCTCATGCAGACTATTGAGGACGGATTGATTTGCACTGGATGTCGTTTGAACCATTGCGGGAATATCGGGCAAGTTGGTGGAGGAATCGCTCGCAAGTGGATTTAATAAATAGATATGATTTTCCACGATCCCACGATTCCCTGCGGGAATAAGTAGCATCATGAGCGTTACTAAGGAAACTGCAATGCAAAGATATCGGATACGCTTTGATCGCACAAAGGATTTCATTCCCGCACTTTCTGAACTGATAAAATGAAAGGACTATGAATCGTCATAAAAGGGTGGCAATAAACCATCTAAAAAGGTCTTCGTGAAAGGCAAGAACTGTAAATCTTAGTTCAATCGCTCATAGCGAAGATAACTGACAAATCCTTAACCTTGGTGTCATTCAAACATAAAAAGGGGTAATCAAAAGCATGATCGCAAAATATTTGCATACTTTTCAGAATACTTGGGATTTGTGCGATTGTCAAGCATTCATTCGGACATCACGGAGTTTCTTATCGCCGCAAAGTCGTATAGGCTAATGACAATCCATACAAGCTTTCCGGGATGTTATGGCTCCGGAAAGATGACACTCCCGTGAAAAGGAGGCAAAAAAAGGAGTAAAACCATGAACTTCCAATACTTATCCCGTAACTGCGGAATAGTCTCGTTTAAACTGGCATTGGCGCTGACGCTCCTCCTGAGTATCACCGCGCTCGCATCGGCGAAGCCCGACACCAAGAATCCACCCCCAAGTTGTTACCAAACCGCCATCGTACATGCGAAGCTATCGGCAATGTCAACGACACTTAAGACAATACAGATGCACCTTCATCATGTTCTCAATTGCCTTGAAGGAGCGAAGGGTAAGGACTTCGACCTTGCGGCGGGTAATCCATGCAACGGCAAAGGGGCGTTGACGAACCTCAGGAAAGGATCTCCGGATTGGGTCAGATCGATGCATTCAATCGCATTGGCTCGCGTTGGGGTGAAGGTGCATAACAAAAAGGCGGCGCACTTCATTGCCGAGGCAGTTCTGTCCATTCTCGAAGAGGGCAAATAATGACGAGAAATTCCTTCGTCGATCATTGCACGACTTTTCTTTCATGACACTTCCGCATATGTAATAGTTTGGCTTGAAAATAAGCCGCCATCCGATTCCAAATCGAATGACGGCTTCAATTTCAACTATCAGATTCGTCTTCGGTAAGGTAACGACTTACCCTTTCAACGCCGGCACGAGATCCGTGGATTCCCATGGAAAGACCGGGTTGCCAAAATGACCGTTCTTCGCGGTGAGTCGATAACTAATCTTTGTTGCGTCCAGTAGTGTAAGTTTCTTGATGATCAAGCCTGGTCGCAAGTCGACGACCTGGCGAATCCGCTCGGAAATCTCGGCGTTGGGAATTTTATTGGTGCCGAAAGTCTCCACGAAAACGCTCACCGGCTCGGCAACGCCGATAGCATAAGCGAGTTGGATTTCGCACTTATCCGCCAACCCCGCCGCCACCACGTTCTTAGCCACGTAACGAGCCATGTAGGATGCGGATCTGTCCACCTTGGAAGGGTCCTTGCCGGAGAAAGCCCCGCCGCCATGGCGAGCGTAACCGCCGTAGGTGTCCACGATGATCTTGCGCCCTGTAACACCGGTGTCCCCTTGCGGGCCGCCGATAACGAATTTTCCGGTGGGATTGATATGGTATTTAATATTCCCTTTGTCGAACGATGCGAACTCCTGCATCACCGGGGAGATTACATATTTGCTTACCAAGTCCGCCACATCCGACTGAGAGAGGGACTCGTCGTGCTGTGCGGAGAAAACGATGGTTTCCACAAACTGGGGCACGCCTTTGTCGTAAGCGATGGTCACTTGCGACTTGCCATCGGGTCGGAACCCCAGATTGGGATTGGCTTTGCGCACCTCGGTGTATTTCGCGGTGAGACGATGCGCCATGGTGATTGGCAAAGGCATGAAGTTCTGGGTTTCGTTGCAGGCGAATCCAAACATCATTCCCTGATCCCCCGCGCCTTGTGTCTCGATGGAGCCTCGCTCCACGCCTTGGTTGATATCGGGGGACTGTTTCTGAATTGCAAGCATCACTCCTGTGGTGTCCCCGTCAAAACCGTAAGCGGTGCTGGTATAGCCCACCTCGTTAATCGTTGAGCGCACCACGTCCGCGATCTCGACATACGCCTCCGTGGTAACCTCTCCGCCAACCACCGCCAATCCCCGTGTGAGGAAGGTCTCCAAAGCCACGTGAGAATGCGGGTCCTGCTTAAGCATTTCATCCAATACCGCATCACTGATCTGATCCGCCAGCTTGTCCGGATGTCCTTCGGTGACGCTTTCAGAAGTGAACAGATTGAGTACAGCCATTAAACCTATGATCCTTTCTGCCGAATAGTTGTCAATCGAGCGCGGGAGCAAAGGAAACGGCAAATATAAAGCCCCTTTCCGCTGGGAAAGAGGCTTGAATTCGGCGTTGGGTAATTGCCATCGCACTCTTATCTCGCCCCATACGGGCCGGAATTAGCACCTGCCCCGTCGGCTGTCGGGGTGGTTGTTGTGGCATCAAAGGGCCGGTCCCTCCGCCACTCTTGATAAGGTTTTTTTTGTACGGCAATTTATTGTATCACATCAATAGCTGGAAATCAACCTGTTTTTTTCAATCTCAGTTGAAAACTCCCGCTATCACTTATAGTTTCCCTCGATATATCCTTTCGGACATACGAACTTGGAAGAAAAGCCGGCTAATTATGGACTGAGCGCAACATCGAGCCTACCGAGGCAGCCACACAAACATCGCCCCGGGCTTGCGATTATCCCACGCGTAATAAGGAATAAGAGTCACCTGCACCCTTGCAGGAGGAGTCACCATGCGATACAGGACATTATCCCATTTCCCCGTTTGGATGGTAAGCCCGCTCCCACGCAGAGCCACCACATCCTGCAATCCTTCCGGGGCGGGGATCGGCTTGATGTCAGCGTTCTCGGGCAAAATCACACTTCCCGTTGGAACCGTTTGATCGCAAGCCTCCATGCAATAAATGAGCGGGCCTCTTTGCGTCGCTAACCTTCCTGCATCCTCCAGCACGAGCGGATTTGCTTCCAGTCTAATAACCGGCATATCCAGAGTTAATTCCACATTGTCGCCTTCCCGCCAGTTACGGTTCAAAATCAGGTATCCTTTTTCCTTTTCCGGATTGACAGGAGTGTTGTTGATCTTAATTTCCGCCTTCTTGCTCCATCCGGGCGCTCTTAACATCAAACCAAACTCTCCGGCGTTCGATGGATGGACGGTGATTGCAACATTCCCCTCCCAAGGATACGCCGTCACCACATCGAGACGGACGGTGGTATCATTGATCTCCACATCCACCGATCCTTGCACATACAGGTTCACATAGATCGCGTTTTTGCCAACCGCATAGAGATACTCCCCAAGCGACGCCAACGTGCGCGTCACATTGGGCGGACAGCAGGCGCAACCGAACCATTCGCTTCGATGGTGGTTTCCATAGCTGGACAAAGGATTATCGTAGAAGAAGAGAGTGCCATCCCTGGAAACTCCGGCTAAAAAACCATTGAACAGCGCCCGTTCAACGGCATCGTAATATTGTGAATCCCCGGTCAGCAGGTTCAGCCTACGCCCCCACAACATTAACGCCACGGAAGCGCATGTTTCCTGATAGGCGGTGCGGTTAGGAAGATCATAATCGGTTGTGAACCCCTCGTTATGAGCGGAAGGCCCAATGCCGCCCGTCACGTATAGTCGCTTCAATGTGGTGTTATCCCACACTCTTGCCATCATGTCCAACAGTCCGCGGTCGCGAGTTTCCGCTACGATGTCCGTCACACCCGCCATCAAATAGGCGGCTCTCACCGCATGCCCTTTGATCTCGTTGTGGTCACGAATGGGCACGTCATCCTGCCAGTAGATTCCGTCGTATGCCTCCAACGGGGTGTTGTGTTCCGTCGCGAAAAACTTGGATCCGCGGTTTTCCACGAAAAACCTGGATAGCTCGAAATACCTTTGCTCCCCTGTGACTTGCCACAGCTTGATCAGCGCCAGTTCGATTTCAGGGTGACCGGGATACCCCATCCTCTTGTCATCGTCCGCGCCAAAGGTGCGTTCGATATGATCCGCCAGCTTTATCGCCACATCCAACAGTTTTCGTTTTCCGGTCGCCTTATAGTACGCAATGGCTGCTTCAAAAAGGTGACCGGCGCAGTAGAGTTCATGTGCGTCGCGAAGATTGGTCCAGCGTTTATCGGGATGAAGCACCTGAAAATAGGTGTCGAGATATCCGTCCAGCATCTGCGCGGCGGCGATTTTCTCTATGATCTCATCCACCCTCGACTCCATCGCCTCGTCGGGATCCGTGGAGAGCGAATAGGCGGCAGCCTCGATGGCTTTGTAGAGGTCGGAATCGCGGAACAGAGGTTCGCTATACCCTTCATGCTTGCCCTGAGCCGCCAACTCGAAATTGCGTATGGTGTCCGATTTTTCGAGTTGTTCAAAACTGATAGGGATGGACACCTCCCGGTTTATCTTGATTTTCGGAGCCCAGAAACGATCCTGTATCCGAACATTCGTGAACGGCACGGATTTCAATGGAGTATTCAAAGGCTTGATGGTACTCGTGTCGCACATGATACGCCCTTCCTTTTGCATAACAAAAAAATTGGAGTGAACTGCTATCTTGGGGTTCCCTTGAGTGAAAATCCGCAAGGTGAATGCATACATCAAAACAGACTCATTGAATTGGCTACTTGAATGCGCGATGACCCGTGAGAACATGAATCCCGCTCTCGCCATCATTTCAAGGAATGATACCCGAGGATACGCCGTGAAGTGAATAATACACAGGTGCATATATGGGGGAATGTCGAATTCAATACCTTACCGTGTATTTGGTAATTGCATGTACGACAAACGAGGCTGATATCGTTTATTTCATGCGGGGATATTTACACGAATGGCGAATATCGCAATAATCTGTACGGTATACTTCTAAAAAATAACGCGAAAATGAGTTCAGTCCTGGGCGACGATTTCGTTGGATATCCGATCTTTTACACTACAAGGGGGATTGCAATTGGCGAACAAGGAAGCCACGGCGCGGATTAAAATCAATATGATGCTGGAATCGGCGGGGTGGAGATTCTTTCCCGACGGGAACGTACCGGCTAATATCCGTTTGGAACCCCAAGTAACCCTTCAGCGCCATGATATCGAATCCCTCGGAGATGATTTCGAACGATCTGAGAAGGGCTTCATTGATTTCCTCCTGCTGGATGGAAAGGGTTTTCCGCTCATCGTTCTTGAAGCGAAATCGGAAGCGAAAAATCCTCTCACCGGCAAGGAGCAGGCGCGCAAATACGCAAAGTCCATGAAATGCAGGTTTGTGATCCTATCCAACGGCAACCTGCACTATTTCTGGGACTTGGAGCGCGGTAACCCGTATATCATCACCTCATTCCCAACACCATCATCCGTGAGCGAATACCGCAAAGTTGCTCCGAATCCCCAAAGGCTGGTTTCGGAGCGAGTCGAAGAGGATTACATCGTTCTCACCCAACGCCCTTCTTACAGTTCCGAGACGGGTTGGCGAAATGAGAAAGAACGTCCCGCCTATCTTTTGACAAATAAACTCCGTTTTCTTCGCCCCTATCAACTCAAAGCGATACATTCATTGCAAAAGGCGGCGGAAGATGGCAGGGATCGCTATCTTTTCGAGATGGCGACAGGCACCGGCAAAACGTTGATCGCCGCTGCGGTAATCAAGCTTTTTCTTAGAACCGGCAACGCGCGCCGCGTACTCTTCCTCGTGGATCGCCTTGAACTTGAGGAGCAGGCGAAGAAAGCGTTCACGGAACTGTTGTCCGCTGATTATAGCGCCGTCATCTACAAGGAGAATCGCGACGATTGGCGTCGAGCGGAAATCGTTGTGACAACGGTCCAGTCGCTTCTTTTCAATAATAAATATCAAGCACTCTTCTCCCCGACGGATTTCGATCTCATCATCTCCGATGAAGCGCATCGTTCCATCGGTGGCAATGCAAGAGCGGTTTTCGACTATTTCGTAGGGTATAAGCTGGGTCTTACCGCCACGCCCAGGGATTATCTTAAGCATTTCAATCCTGCAACTGCCGCAATGAACGATCCCCGTGCGACGGAACGCCGACAGTTGCTTGACACCTACCGCACCTTTGGCTGCGAGAGCGGGCAGCCCACATTTCGTTACTCCCTGATAGACGGGGTTAATGACGGATACCTAATAAATCCCACTGTCGTGGATGCGCGCACGGACATAACCGCCAAATTGCTTTCGGAAGAGGGCTTCATTGTATCATTCACCGATGACGATGGCGAAGATCAGAAGGATGCCTACAATCAGCGCGAATTCGAGAAGCGTTTCTTTTCCGACGCCACCAACTATCTCTTTTGCAAAACCTTTCTGGACAGCGCCCTTCGCGATCCGATCAGCGGAGAGATTGGAAAGTCCATTGTTTTCGCAGTCAGCCAAAACCATGCCGCCAAGCTAACGCAGATATTCAATCAGATTGCCGATCGCATATTTCCGGGCAAGTATCACTCGGACTTCGCCGTGCAGGTAACCTCGCAAATCCAAGATGCTCAGCAGTTCACGGTGCAATTCGCCAACAATAATCTGCTCGGTTCCGGAAACTTCAACTCTGCATATAAAACGAGCCATGCAAGGATCTGCGTCACGGTCGGGATGATGACCACCGGATACGATTGCACGGATATCCTCAACATTGGTCTTTTCCGCCCAATCTTCTCGCCCACAGATTTCATCCAAATAAAGGGCAGAGGCACACGCAAGCATCATTTCCCGAACGAGCTTTTCGATAAGACCATCATAGGAGACATCCCTAATCCTGACAAAACATCCTTCAAACTCTTTGATTTCTTCGCCAATTGCGAATACTTTGAGACTGAGTTTAATTACGATGAGGTTCTCAAGCTTCCGCCAATATCCGTATCCCATAATGGACGTGACGGCGTGGCGCAGCCAACTCCATTCGAAGGCGAATACTATTATCCGGGACCTGACATGCTGACAACAGTTAAGGAGGTTGCCGTCGGAAACACAGGCATGAAGATTGACCGGATGTTCTTCGAGCGTTTCGAGGATATGGTGAAGGGGAACCCGGAAATAGTCACGGCGGTGGAGTCGGGTCAGTGGGATCGAGTGGTGGACTATGTGAACAAGGAGGTTTTCAACAAACCCGAGGAGTATTACGACATCAACAAACTCAGAAAAGCGGCGGCGGTGGATCGCCGAATCACCCTTAGAGAGATACTGGAGAAAATATTCGGTTTGATCCCGCGATTCAAATCAAAGGATGAGCTGCTGGAGGAGGAGTTCGCAAAGTTCGTCGCCGACAGCAAACCGGAGGAACCCGCTTCCATCCCGGCAATCAGGCATTACTTCAAGGCGTACATCACGAATGACGAAGTGCGTGCCATTATCGAGCGGAGACATTTCACCGATCTGGCGACCAACCCCGTTTTTTCCACCCGGGACTTCAAAGCCGTGCCCGAAAAATACCGCAAGCTTATTCCTGAGGAGGTCAGAGAAATGTTGACACAATGGCACGAGCGCGGCAGATCGCTTGGAAGACAGGAAGGCATTCAGGAAGGGATACAAGCAGGAATACAAGAAGGAATACAGAAAGGCATAATAGAAGGGATTCAGGCAGGGAAACAGGAGACTTTGCTTCGCCTGATGCGACGAAAATTCGGCGAATTGCCGGAGGGGGCGGTGAGGACAATAAGACAAATCACCACGGGGGATGCACT
>JAJZOL010000072.1:0-17817 GCA_021811565.1 bacterium
TTGGTATAATACCGCGCAATGGAAACCACGGTGTTCGATGGAGTGTAGGTTCGCCAGTAGTAGTTGATCAGATCGTTCCTCGTGAGGGAATTGACCGTGTCCTTCACGCCCAAATGATCGGTTTTATAGGGGCCCGAACTGAACATGATGTTGCGTAGCCATACCTGGGCGGCGAGATGCGGCGTGGTTAAATCTTCTCGTATGCGGTTCAGGATATCCTCTCTGGCGGCAGGGAGTATTTTCGGATTGAATTGCGCCGTTTTCAACGCCTCGCCAATAACGAACATCGCGTCCGGGAATCCCGATGCGGTGGTCGCGAAGGTGATCTTGGTGTAGTCCGGAGTGAATTGGGCGGTCAAACTTCCACCTGCAAGCATTACATTTTGGTCTAACGACTCCTCCGACAAATCCAAGGTGCTGCTGAAGAGACTTCTCGCGGTTAAGGCTCCCACGCCGGACAGACCCATCTCTTCGGGTTGCCCCGCTTTGACAAGCACGCATATCGACACGTACCGGGAGTAGGGATCGGGCTTGATCAGAACCCTGACGCCGGTGGAAAGGGTTGCGCGGAGGAGCGGATACTGAGAGGAATCATTCCCTGTTTGGATGTTTGGAGTGGAAATGGATGAGCTTGTATCCATTGAGAATTCGCCGAAATTCCGGGAAACATCGTCATATTTGATGAACCTCCTTCCTTGATCGCTTCGTTTCTGCTCGCCTAGATTCCCCGGTTTCATCACCCGACCTGGGGATTGCAATGTCACCCCGGTCATGTTGCCGCGAGTGAGGTAATGCGCTGCGAAATTTTCGATATCCGAAGCGGTGACGCTTTGCATGTCATCAATGTAGGTTTGCAGCATGCGATAATTCCCCAGTATCTCGTAACATCCTATCGTTTTCGATTCGCTGTCCAGGGTGTCCACATCCCTTAACAGGATACCGATTGCCCTGCGTTTATAATATTCGATCGCGTTTCTCGGAAATTCGACGATGCTTAGCTTGTCCAATTGGGTTTGAGCAAGTTCATACGCTTGATCCAAGTTACCCTTATCCGTTTCCAGAAAGATGGAGAGGATTGAAGGCCCCAGCAAGGAGAGGTAGTCCGATTTGTATTGCACATCGATATGGTTCGCTTTGAATGCACGAGAGAGTAACCCATTGTTGGGATCATTCAAAATGTTTGTGATGATGTCCAGAATGCAATCCTCCTTCATGCCTCCCGGCGAAATGGAGCGTTGGAATGGAGGGATAATGTATCCGAATGCGCATGCGGTGTCGGCGGAGGTGATCGGTTGCATGGGCGAGAGGCTGGAGGAAATCGGATAGGAGGGTAACTTGGCAACTTCCCCCCCGCCTTCCCATGAGGCAAAATATCTACTCGCCAGTTCAAATCCGTTTGAGGTTGTAATGTCGCCAGTGAGGATCACGGTCACGTTTTGGGGCACGTACATCCGGTGATAGAAGCTGAGCACCTCATCGCGAGGAAGGGTTTGCATGATTGAAGGAATCCCAAGCACCGGTCTGGAGTAAGGGGAATCGCCCAATGCAGTATGGAACAGCTTGTCAAACGCTTGACGGTGAAGGTCGTTACGATTGATTGCAAGTTCATCCATGATCACGGATCGTTCCTTCTCCATCTCCACGGGATTGAATATTGCGTGTTGCAAGGCTTCGCTCAGCACCTTCATCGCGGTGTTCACGCCATCCGTGGGAATGGTTGTGAAGAAATGAGCGTAGTCCCTGCTTGTCGCAGCGTTGAGGGTTCCACCTAGGCTTTCGATCGTCTCGTCAATTTCACCTGGCTTGAGGGTCTTGGTGCCTTTGAAGATGCAGTGTTCAATGAAATGCGCCGCACCGCTTTCATCCGTTTTTTCATATCCGGACCCTGCGCGTACGAAGATATCCACGCTGACAAGCGGCAAGGTGTGATCAGTCTTGACGATGACTTTCAATCCATTTGGAAGGGTCTCCGATTGTATCCCGGATATGAGATCAATCGTATCCGCATGGATTGTCCTAAGCGATAAAAGCAGAATGCATCCGGAAATGATCCATGGAAGCAATTTACGCAAGTTCATGCAACCGACTCCGCCGCCGCAGTCATGCATATCGCCAGCGCCCATTGCGCGGATCGAACCAAGTCATCTATCAGAATATGTTCCGAATGCGTATGAACCGCTCTCATACCCGTACCGAGAACGCATGCGGGGATGCCGATTCGATTGTATATGTTGGCGTCGCTTCCGCCTCCGCCGGCGCGAAGCGAGGTTGGCAAGCCGATGCTTTCCGCAGCTTTTTTCGCCAAACCGATAACCGGATCATCTTCGCGAAGCATGTAGCTTTCGTATTCTCGATTCACGCGAATATCCACGGATGCGCCTAACTCTTTAGCGGCGGAACGAAACACGGCGGACATATGCTCCACTTGAGCGGCAAGTTTATCCCTGTTCCTGCTTCTAGCCTCCGCCCGTAGGGTTACGCATTCCGGAATTACATTGGTTGCCACTCCGCCTTGGATCACACCAACATTCGCTGTTGTCTCTTCATCGATCCTGCCAAGATTCATCTTGCTGATCGCCAATGCCGCGGCTTGAATGGCGGAAACCCCATTTTCCGGTTCAAATCCCGCATGCGCCGCTCTCCCTCGAAAATCGACTTCGAATATATCATGCGTCGGAGCAGTGTATATAATCGCACCGACAGGGGGGCCGGTATCCAAAACATAACCCATTCTCGCTTTGATCAGGTCGTGGTTCATATTTGCTGCTCCGCGCAAGCCGATCTCCTCGGATACGGATAGAAGCAACTGAATATACCCATGGGATATCTTGTTTTCCATCAGCACATGCACTGTCTCAAGGATGGCGGCTAATCCGGCTTTGTCGTCCGCACCAAGGATGGAGTTGCCGTCAGTTTTTATAACCCCATTCTCGATAACGATTTTGACATTCGGGTTTGGCTCCACCGTATCGAAGTGCGCTGAAAGAAAGATTGGAACTCCGGGTTTGGTTCCGGGTATGTTTACAATCATGTTCCCGCAGTCCCCACCGGTCGCAATGTGCGCCTCGTCTCTGATGCATTCCAATCCCATGCCCTCAAGCATGTTTTGAACGTAGTCCGCAATCGGTTTCTCCTTCAATGGAGGGGTGTTGATACGGCATAAATCCTGGAAGAGATTGGTCAAGTGTGATACGTCAATTTTTGGTGTCATGATCTTCTTCGCCTCTATCGAGTCTGCGTAATTTTTGTCAATCCTCTCGGTGCATCCGGGTTCTCACCCCTGATCTTAGCCAAATGATAAGCCATCAGTTGAGCCGGAAGGATATAGAGAATCGGAGTGAGATACTCATCACAGGAGACGGGAAGTTGCATGAATTGCGCACCCAGTTTGCCGATCTCCTTGCTCTCCGCAGTGATAACCATCTCCCCCCCCGCTTCTCGAATGCGCAACGCCAATTCCAGCATGAAGGAGTAGGAGTGATCGTTCGGGGCGTAAAGGAAGCATGGAAACCCCTCGTGAAGCATGGCGACGGGACCATGCAGAAAATCGGCGCCGGAGAAAGGACGCGCCACCAAGTAACTTGTCTCCGTCATTTTTAAAGCCGCCTCCTGAGCGGTGGCGAGATTGATCCCTCGGGCAAGCACCGCACACTCCTCCATATAACGGAAACGCTCCATCGAACGAGAAATCTTCTCCTCCATCTTCAAGACATGACGCATCTTGTCGGAAATAGTCTTAAGCCCTTCCATAATATTGCGATTTCCTGATAGATGTCCCACAAGCATGGCAACGAGAGCGAGAGCGGTGGTGTAGGTTTTGGTGGCGGCGACCGATCTTTCCTCTCCCGCATGACAGAGGAGAGAATAATCACTGACCCGAGTAATGGGCGAATCGGCGCTGTTGGTAAGGCATGCCGTCAAGGCGCCTGCGGATCTCGCCGCCGAAAGCACCTGCACCACGTCGGTGGCTTGCCCCGACTGAGATATACCCATGGCGAGGGTGTTGGATAAATTCAAATGTGCGTCGTAAAGAGTGAACACCGACGGAGCCGCCAAGGCCACAGGCATGCCAGTGAGAATCTCAAAAAGATATTTGGCGTATGTTGCGGCGTTGTCCGACGTTCCTCTTGCGGCGATTAATACGTATCGAATGTCTCTGTCTCTGATGGCGTCGGCGAGAGCGAAAACCTTTTCTTGTTCCGCCTCGATGACGTAATCCATCCAGTCAGGTTGTTCCAGTATCTCCAAACGCATGTTCTGCATATCTGTCTCCATTTAGGTTCGTATAAAACTAACAATTTCAATGTCGCGATTCCGCGGATCATAACATATTCGGGATTTGTAAAATCAATTCGGATGAACCATTAAGCATATCGTAAGCGGTATTGGCTTTTTGTAATGCGCAACAGTTTTTTTGCTTATTACGCAACAATGATAAACGTAAAAGCCGGATTAGCGAATATTGCGATTGTCAAAACTTGCAAATTGAACGCGATTCGTTTAAGCCAGGATGATGTCATTCGACGGCAAATTATGGTATTCCCTCAGGATCATTTCGCCAAGCGGTTCGGAGGTGTCGATGGAGCATAACTCCATTAATGTCACATCAACGCCTTTTTGCTTGATGAGCTGAGTTAGCTTCATCGCGGATGGGTCCTCGGGGGCGTCAAAATGCAATGCCGCAGCAATCACCTTCGCTAAAGCATCCGACTTCACTCCATGCGTTTCACATAAACGGGCGGCGCCCACCAGTCGGTCGTCGGGGGCCAGTTTTCGTAAAGGATCCCGCGCAAGACGAAAACATGTGTCGCCCAATTCAACGTTGGCAAATCTTCTTAGGAGATCCGATACATGTTCGCGATGCTCTTCACGATCAAAACCATGTTTGCGTATTAAAGCCTCACTGGTCTCCTCCAAGACTTCGTCCAATATTTTCCTGACGGAAGGTGTCTCAAGGGCTTCATAGCCGAATTCGATCCCATCCAGATATCCAAGATAACCGAGTGTGGCGTGAGCGCAATTGTGCGTGTATAGCTTCCTTTCCACCTGCGCCTGAAAATTATCCACAGGGATCACTCCGACTATTTTGGGCAGCACACCCGCAATGCATTTGGAATCAACCGGCAATCTCTTATACGCCTCCACGCGGATATCCAGAGAAAACGGATCTGTTTCCGAAGGAACCTGCAGAGGAGCCATTCTGCTAACCACCGCCTGCACGAATCCGGTGCGAGCGATAATCGTCTCCCTTACGTTGGGGGGGAGATGGTTGAGAACCATTTCCCTCAGATAATCGGAGGCGTTGTGAAGGTTTTCGCATATGAGAATGTTTAACGGATCGGCGGTGATTGCCATTCTTTTCATCAAGCCTTCGGCGATAAGAGGGGCGATGGCTTTGAGTGCGCCAGCACCCACGGCGGTGGAGGCAATGGAGCAATTCGCCACCGCTTCCGCCACGGCGCCGGCATCATGCGCTTCCATTCCCTGTATGTTATCGATGGGGATGGTCGACGCACCTTCCCCTACTATCCGGATATTGTAATTACCCAAGTGATTGATGGCGTCGAGAATGGTGGGCGATATATCCACGAATATCACACGATATCCGCTTTCATGGAACAACTGGGCGATAAACCCCCTGCCGATATTGCCTGCACCGAATTGCACGGCTGTTTTCATGCTCGTCTCCTATGATCGGCGAATGCGAAATTCCACCATCAATAAACTAAAATTTATGATTGCCATGAATTGTTCTTCGCCGGTGAATAAAATAACGTTGTAAGTACAGGTGATTGCAAAATTTGGTTTCCAGGTATTTCACCGAACGTGAAAAGAGCGATAATAGCCGTATTTTCAGAATTGTGCGATCACCTCAGTAAATAGCATTATCATCAATACGTAACTGTTCAATCCAAGTTGGATGGGAAAACCTTGTTCTTGCGATCATATGGTTACTGCGATAGAAACTCCTTATGTATCTTTTTCCAAGTGCGATATCACGTGAAAGCCCATTTTCGTTTATCGCATTCACCTTACATGAATAATATTAGCTTACATCCGTCATATTTCCTATGGTATGAGCTTATGAATTGTCAATCAAACATAGTTTGCAAGGAGAAAGCCCGAAAGTTAGCATCCATGGAAGCCGAAACATAGCATGGTGTGCCATGATATAAAATATACGCTTTTCAAATAGGGGGATGTGCGTCATGTTGGCGGCGATTTTGAAGGATTACAATCGTTTGGAGCTTGAGGATGTTCCTATTCCTGAACCTAAGCGAGGGGAGGCGAGGGTTCGAATTCGCTCCTGCGGATTTTGCGCCACGGATTACAAGGCCATCAAGGGGATCAGGCGCAATGTCGTCTTCCCGCTCATTCCCGGTCACGAACCATCCGGAGTGATAGACAAAGTGGGCGAGAACGCCGAAGGTTTTCAGACGGGGGATGAAGTGATCGTGCAACCTAGCGGATACTGTGGCGTCTGCCCGAATTGCCGTATCGGAAAAACCCATTATTGTGAAAAATCTTACACCACCGGCGGGGATGGACCGGAGGACACTCGCCCTGGAAGTTTTGCGGAGTATACCGTCGTATCCCTGCGATCTCTGTTTCGAAAGCCGAAATCCCTCAGCTTCGACGCAGTCTGTCAGACTGAGCCTTTGAGCGGCGCTTGGAAGGGTGTCATTCACATGTCGGAGATGAGCGTCGGGGATGATGTGGTCATAATCGGGGTAGGCGGAATAGGAATGTATTGCCTGATGGTTGCCAAAGCTGCGGGTGCCGGGAGGCTTATCGCTGTGGATGTCAGCGATCACGCACTGGATACTGCCATAAGACTTGGGGCGACGCATATTTTGAATCCAGCTGGTGTGGATGTGAAAAGTGAAATCGCAAAAATCCTCCCGGAAGGTCCGGATTTGGTTGTTGAGGCTGCGGGACCCATCGAGGCGGTCAAACTCATGGTAAGTCTGTTGCGCCGTGGAACCCGGTGGAATGTGTTTGGTATCACCACGCATGAGAAATTCGAGTTGGATGGAGGCTTGGCGCATTTCCTCGAAGCTCGGATGGATGCCAGTTTCGGCACCAACCCTCTGGCAATGCAGAATGCCATCCGTTTAATGGAAAGGGGCGTGATTAACCCCGAAGCGGTCATATCCCACCGTTTTCCTCTGTCACGCATTCATGAAGCGGTCGAGACGATGGGCTCTCCGAATCGAAACAAGATCATTATCAATCCTTGATGAGGTGATAACGATGGATTGGTTCAAGGATTTTGCGAACCGCACTGCAGTGATTTCCGGGGGAGGCGAGGGCATCGGGTTGGAAGTTAGCCGATCCCTTGTGCGTTTGGGATGCAAAGTGTGGTTTTGCGGATTGGATCGCGGGAAAGGCGAACTGGCGGAGGAACTTTTGGGGGATCGCGCACGTTTTATCCAGACGGACCTCTCGGAAATCGAGGGGATAAAACGCTTCGTTCATGAGATATCCTGCGTAACCGATTCCGTGGATTATCTTGTAAATAATATCGCCAACGATACGCGAATCCGTTTCGAGGATATCAACGAGGTGAATTGCGACGCGTTTTGGGAGGTGAACCTACGCTCTTATCTATTGCTCACCAGGGGGTTGTTGGACCATTTGCGCAAAGGGAGTGGGAAAAGCGTTGTCAACCTCGGCACCACCAACTATATGCTAGGGTTGGAGCCGTTTACGATCTACAACGCGACGAAAAGCGGCATCCTCGGTTTTACACGATCGCTTTCAAGGGAGTTGGGCCGGGAGGGGATTCGTGTGAACATGGTGAGCCCCGGATGGGTGATGACGGAAAAACAGCTTAGGGAGCATGTGACCGAAAAGGACAAAGAGGATCTGCTTCGGGATCAATCCCTCAAACAGTTGATCACGCCGGAACAGATCGCTCCTCCCATTCTATTTCTGTTGAGCAACGGCGCCTCGGCGATCACCGGCCAGAACCTTGTGGTGGACAATGGCAAGTACATGCAATAAGAGAGCGTGCCCCCGCATGAAGGATGAATTATGGATACAATCCGAATAAAACAACTCGAATTTTACGGTTACCACGGAGCCTCGGACGCCGAGCAAGAGGTTGGGCACCGCTATATGGTGGACATAATCCTGGAATTGGATACTCGTCCTGCCGCAGAATCCGATAACCTGCAGGACACTGTCAATTACTCTCGTGTCGCAAAGAGAATTATCGCTCTTGGCTCAAGCCTTAAGTGCAGACTCTTGGAAACCTTGGCGGATAAGATGGCGATGGAAATACTAAAGGAGTATCCAGTGGACAGTGTCACAGTTCATGTGCGGAAACTGCATCCACCGATGAACGCCATCGTGGAGTCCGTAGGAGTGAAAATAAGGCGAACACGTGCGGATATTGCTGGTAAAATAGAGAAGGAATAAGACGAAAACTGAATTTCAGACCCGAGTTCTCGGGTCTGTTATCATATTAGCGGATCGCGATTTTTTTCACGAACACGAAAATCGATCGCATTTGCAGGGGGGTTGAAATGTATCAACAATCACTCTCTTCGGAATACACCGATCTCTCCCTTGAGGAGACCGGAGAGCGTATAGCATCTTTAAAGCAGCGTTTGGGTGATAAGATTATCATTCTCGGGCACCATTACCAGAGAGATGAAATCATTCAATGGGCGGATTACCGCGGGGATTCGTTCCTTCTCTCTCGCATCGCAGCGCAACATGGCGAAGCGCCGTTTATCGTGTTTTGCGGTGTCCACTTCATGGCGGAATCCGCGGATATACTCACGAACGACAACCAGACCGTGATCCTTCCGAATCTCTCCGCCGGATGTTCCATGGCGGATATGGCGAGCATTCGTCAGGTCGAGCGATGTTGGAGAGACCTGATTTCCGTATTTCCCGAAGATCAAATCGTTCCCATCACCTATGTGAACTCCGCCGCGACTCTCAAGGCGTTTGTGGGAGCGCATGGGGGTTCCTGCTGCACCTCGTCCAATGCGCGCAAGGTTATGGAGTGGGCGTTGCAAGGAGGCAAGAGGCTCCTCTTCTTCCCCGATCAGCATCTCGGCGGGAACACGGCGATGCAGATGGGCTACGATCCTGACACCGATATGGTGTTATGGGATCCCGCAAAACCCTTCGGAGGCTTGTCGCAGGATCAAATGGAGCACGCGCAAGTCTTTCTCTGGAAAGGATTCTGCTCCGTTCATGAAAGGTTCACCGTAGAGCAGATCACCAAGGCGAGGGCGGAGAATTCAGGAATAAAAGTGATCGTGCATCCGGAGTGCACGATGGATGTGGTGAAAGCGGCGGATTTGAACGGCTCGACG
Source organism: bacterium (assembly GCA_021811565.1). Lineage (GTDB taxonomy): Bacteria > Armatimonadota > Chthonomonadetes > Chthonomonadales > CAJBBX01 > DTKV01. Next base: position 9,336 of record JAJZOL010000072.1, read on the forward strand.
GAATATATCATTAAGCAGGTGTCACAATCTCCCGCAGGAACTTCATGGGCGATTGGCACGGAGGTGAATCTCGTTCACAGGCTTAAGAACGAGATGCCGGACAAAACCATATTCTGTTTGGATCCTATCGTCTGTCCTTGCTCCACCATGTATCGTATCCATCCGCACTATCTCCTTTGGGTTTTGGATAGTCTTGCGAAGGGGGATGTGGTGAATCGAATCGTGGTGGAGGAGCCTGTCAAGAGGGACGCTCGGATATCATTGGAGAGGATGCTGGAAATCTCCTGAGAAAACCGTTTTTACGTAATTCGCGCGTGTAATACGTATCAAAGCATGATGTTATGAGAATATTGGCGAGAGTTGATAATGCAACTCTCGCCATATACAATCTTTTTTGTGATTTCATCGAAAAGAGGATATCACAATACAAGCATATCATGTCATAATGGAACGTTAGAAATGATAAAAGAGATATAATAGAGTAAAGTTATTAAAGGAGCTTTTCTCGAATGCAGAGCTATGTGCCGTTTGTAATGTTCACTGCGATTGGTTTCGCCTTTATTTTCGTCACTCTCTTGATGGCGCGCTTTGTGCGACCCTCGGCGCCGAATCCGAACAAGCAGGAGACTTATGAATGTGGTCCGGTTCCTGTGGGGGATGCCTGGAACCAATTCAATATTCATTACTATCTCTTTGCGCTTCTGTTTGTCGTGTTCGACGTGGAGGCGGCCTTTCTGTATCCTTGGGCGATGGCGTTTCGCATGTTCGGGCTCTACGCGGTGGTTGAGATGATTATATTCATCGCACTCCTTGGTGTGGGGTTGGTTTACGCATGGCGAAGGGAGGCTCTTGAATGGGAGTGAAGGAAAAGCCTGTCACCAAGGAGGAGATGGAAAGCTGGCGCATTCCGATTCCGGGTGGGGCGGCGATTATCGCACCCGTTGAGAGAGTCGCCCAGTGGGCGCGCAAGAACTCACTCTGGTCTCTCACATTCGGTCTTTCCTGCTGTGCGATTGAGATGATGTCCACGGCGGCTCCTCGATACGATCTGGATCGATTCGGCATGATCTTTCGGGCCACGCCCAGGCAAGCGGATGTGATGATTGTGGCTGGGTGGGTATCCGTGAAAATGGCGCCCTACATTAAGAGACTTTACGATCAGATGCCGGAACCAAAATACGTTATCGCGATGGGAGGATGCGCATGCGCAGGAGGTCCTTATCGTGACAGCATTACAATTGTCAAGGGAGTTGATCATTTCGTTCCGGTGGATGTGTACGTATACGGTTGTCCTCCTCGTCCTGAGAACCTCATCAATGGAATCCTGAAGCTGCAGGATAAGATCGCTAGAGAACATGTCCTGACCCGTAACGGTGATAGAGCGCCGCATAGAGAACCCATTATCATAGGAGAGAACGCCTAATGCCGACTCCCGAAGCCATCAGCAAACTTCAACAACTTTTCTCCGAAGACCAATTAAAAGTGGATTGGGCTGGGAAGGAATTGATACTGAATGTCGAAAGCGACTCTTTTAAGAACCTTTGTACGTTTTTAAGACGCGATACGGATTTCGATTGTGATTTTCTTGCGGATATAACCTCCTGGGACACAGGCGTGAGCTTTCCTCTATGGTATCGTTTTCATTCCATGAGTTTAAACCATACCGTCATCATTCGAACGAATGTGTCCAGGGATAATCCTATTATCGCCACCGTAACGGATATCTGGCCAGGAGCCGACTGGCTGGAGAGAGAATGCTTCGATATGTACGGCATTGATTTTGAGGGGCATCCCTTCCAAGGGGATCTTGCGCAGATGCGAATTCTAATGCCCAAGGATTGGGATGGATTTCCCTTCCGCAAGGATTATGAGCCTGTTTTCAGCGGAGACCCGCTTCACGGGCCACAGGAGAGGAACTGAATATCATGCCATTAACCAGCACGGAGATTTCAAGCCCTGGCATGACCATCAACATGGGGCCTCAGCATCCCTCCACGCATGGCGTGCTAAGACTATTGGTGGAGCTTGATGGAGAGGTGGTGCATTCCTGCCGTCCCGTCATTGGTTATCTTCACCGCGGTTTGGAAAAGATGTTTGAAGCCAGACCTTACCGTCAATGCATCCCCTTTACGGATAGATTGGATTACCTTGCCGCTCTAAACAATAACTTGGCGATATCGCAAGCCGTGGAACGAGTGGGGAATATCACCGTTCCGGAGCGCGCCCAATATATCAGAGTTATGTTATGCGAAATGAACCGTATCGCAAGCCATTTAGTATTCCTTGGAACCTATGCGACGGATATAGGCGCCACTACAGTGTTCCTATACGCCTTCCGTGACAGGGAGAAGATGCTCGATCTTCTTGAGATGATGACCGGAGCCAGGCTCACCTACAACTGGATCAGACCGGGTGGCGTTCCCACCGACCTCCCTGAAGGTTTTGAAAAGGCTGTGCGCTCCGTTTTCGAGGAGTTAAAGGTCACACTGGACGAGAATAATCGTTTGCTGACCGGAAACCGCATATTTAGAGTGCGCACCGAGGGAATCGGGGTTATCTCAAAGGAGCAGGCGATTGCTTGGGGTTCAACGGGACCTGTAATCCGTGGCTCCGGCGTGCCTTATGACATCCGAAAAATCGCCCCTTACGAGGTTTACGATCGGCTGGATTTCGATGTTCCTGTGTTTGATCAAGGCGATTGCATGGCGCGATATCTGGTGAGAATTGAAGAGATCCGACAGAGTATGCGCATTGTGGAGCAATGCTTCAAGGATATGCCGGATGGCGAGATTATGACGAAAATGCCTAAAATCTTTCGTCCGCCGGCGGGTGAAGCCTATTCACGCACCGAATCCCCGCGAGGGGAGCTCAGCTTCTTTATGGTGAGTGATGGCTCCCTCAATCCGGTTCGCGTGCATGTTCGAGCCCCTTCGTTCATTCATCTCAGCATGCTTCCCGATCTGTTAAAAGGGGTGAAGGTGGCGGACGTAATAGCCATACTGGGTAGTTTGGATACGGTTTTGGGGGAGGTGGATCGTTGAGCGTTAGAGTGTATACTTCGAGCAAGTCATACCGTGCGGGCCAGTTCTTCGGGGGACTCATAGTAGCGCTGATCGTCATTGCGATCGCGTCTCTCTTGCCTCTTTTGCCATGGTACAAACTCAATCCGGTTCTGGATTTCATCGGGATGCATCCATGGTTAAACGCTTTTTTAAAGGCGTTTGTCGTTGTCAATTTCGTGGCTCTCCATGTTCTGTTTCTTATTTGGCTGGAGCGCAAATTTGCAGGATGGATGCAAGCCAGGCTCGGGCCGAAGCATGTGGGGTGGCAAGGTTTGGGGCAAACCTTGGCTGACGCTATAAAGCTATTTCTCAAGGAGGATATAGTGCCGGCGAAGGCTGATCGCCAGCTTTTTGCGATCGCACCATTCCTCTCCTTCATGCCAACACTCCTCACATTCATGGTTTTGCCTTTCAGTGCGGCGTGGATCGCATACGACTATGATCTTGGAGCTTTGTTCGTCGTAGCGGTGTCAACCAACGTGGCATTGGGTGTTTTGGCTGCGGGCTGGGGTGCAAATAACAAGTACTCGATTTTGGGTGGCGCGAGAGCCGTGGCGCAACTGCTCTCGTATGAGATTCCGATGGTTATGATGATTCTCGCTGTTGTCACGCTTTCGGATACGATGTCCATGAAACAGATCGTCCTTCGTCAGGCTCACCTGTGGAATATCGTCGCCTACTGGCCGGTTATGATCCCAGCTTTTCTGATTTTCCTCACCTGCGCCTTGGCGGAATTGAACCGAACGCCTTTTGACCTACCCGAGGCTGAATCCGAGCTTGTGAGCGGATTCCACACAGAATATTCCGGCATGCGGTTCGCCTTCTTCTATCTCGCCGAGTTTGCAAACAACTTCTTTTCCGCAGGGTTTGCGGTCACATTGTTTTTCGGGGGATGGTACGGACCGATACTTCCGCCTGTCGTTTGGTTCACTTTGAAGACACTTATTCTGATTTGCGTGATGATGTGGATTCGCTGGACATTGCCAAGACTAAGAATTGACCAGGTGATGGGTTTCTGTTGGAAGGTGTTGGTGCCGATCTCCTTGGTGGTTTATTGCATCACCGCTCTCATAGCTCTTAAGTAACCCCCTCTGCATCGGCTGATCTGGCTGATCGGTCCGATCGGTCCGATCGGTCCGATCAGTCCGATCAGCCGGATTTCCCCGATAGCCTGCAATATTGACATTCACGTTCCATTAACACTACTATATCTTCATAACATCACTGTCCATCGGAAGGAGTTGACTGTCATGAAGATTGCGATGATTGGGGCGGGAAGCATTGTTTTCGCTAAAACCCTGCTGAATGATATGCTCGCCACTCCTGCACTTTCCGGCGCCACATACGCTTTGATGAGCCCTACGGAATCCAAGTTGCGTCGGATGGAGGATTTCACCCGAAAAATGATACGGGAGAATGGGGTGGATGCTGAGGTTTATTCCACCACCAATCGACAGGACGCCATACGAGAGGCGGATTACGTCATCTGTATGGTGAATGTAGGCGGGGCGAAGGCGTTTCAATGCGATTACGAGATTCCGTTCAAATACGGGGTGGACCAATGCATCGGAGATTCCCTTGGGCCGGGCGGTGTCATGCGCGGTTTGCGCAGCATTCCTGTTTTAGCGGATATGGCAAAGGATATGGATGCGCTGGCGAAACCCGGGGCGTTGCTGCTCAACTACACCAACCCCATGGCCGCTTGTTGTTATGCATTGGGCAAAGTGTCTAACGTACCATTCATAGGCTTGTGCCATGGCGTTCAAACCACGCTTGATCTCATCTCCGGCTATGTCGGCGTTCCCAAACATGAAATCGACTACATCGCCGCAGGCATTAATCACATGGGCTGGTTTCTGAAGCTGGAGCATAAGGGAAAGAATATCTATCCGATATTCAAGTCGAAATGCGAGTTGCCGGAGTATTATGTCAATGAAAAGGTGCGGATAGAGGTGATGCGTCATTTCGGCTATTTTATGACGGAAAGCACCGGTCATCTCTCAGAATACATCCCTTGGTTTCGCTCTCATAAACGCTCGATGGAACAATATTGCGACGAGCCGGCGTTTGGCGGAGAATCCGGAGCCTATTACAAATGGACGAAGCTGATTGATGAGAAATATTCCCGCGTGGATTATTTGGAGTATGAATCCCCGAAACTGGAGCCGAGAAGCGCGGAATACTGCTCCTACATTCTGGAAGCCGCGGCAACCGGCAATCCCTTCAGGCTTCAAGGTAATGTTAAAAATGAGGGTTACATCACCAATCTTCCGCAAGGGTGTTGCGTGGAAGTGCCAGTGTATGTGGATCGGGAGGGTTTGCATCCTTTGCGCGTGGGCGATTTGCCCTTGCAGTGCGCAGCACTTAACCAAAGCAACGTAACCGTGCAGACCTTGATGGTTGACGCCGCCCTCAATGGCGATCCGGAGCGAGTGATGCACTCTATCGCCATGGATCCATTGACAACCGCATGCTGCACATTGTCGGAAATACGAGAAATGACATCGGAACTTATGACGGCTGAAAAGGAGTGGCTTCCTCAATTTGTAGGAAAAAGCTTGAAGCCTGTTCCGGTTATAAGCGTGCCAAAGGATATCAAACGTGCCGATGTGCCTTTGGATCCGGCACTGGCTATCGGAAAAAGATTTGGAACTCTTGCAGAAAGATAATTTAAGAAACTTTTATTGGGAGAAGGATATGGCGAAAATCAAGTTGGGATTTGTGGGGGTGGGCAGTATGGGGCAGAACGCCCATCTGAAGAATTATGTTACCATTCCGGATTGCGAGGTGGTCGCCATCGCCGAGGTGAGACAGGGATTGGCGAAGAGGGTGGCTGAGAAGTATCATGTGCCCCGCATATATAAATATCATGAAGAGATGCTGGCGAACGAGAAGTTGGACGGGATTGTATCCGCTCAGCCCTTTACGCGTCATGGCGTATTGCTCCCTGAATTGCTGAAAACCGGCATTCCTCTGATGACCGAGAAGCCCTTGGCAGGTTCGATTGAGCAAGGGAGAAAAATCGTCGACGCACTGGAAAAGGGCGGGGGATTTTACATGGTTGGATACCACAAACGAAGCGATCCCGCCACAATGTACGCCAAAAAAGTGATTGACGAATGGAAACAAAGCGGCGCTATGGGTGCGTTGAAATACGTGCGCATTCTGATGCCTGCTGGCGACTGGGTTGCGGAGGGATTCAATGATCTCCTCTCCTCTGACGAGCCCTATCCCGCCTTGGAATGGGATCCTCCTGCGTCAGATATGGATAAGGAGACCAATGACAAGTACATCTCCTTCGTGAATTATTACATCCATCAGGTCAATCTGATGCGTCACTTGCTTGGCGAGGAGTATCGCGTGGTATATGCGGATAGAAGCGGGGTTTTGCTTGCGGTGGAGAGTGCTGGCGGGGTTACGGGTGCAATCGAGATGACTCCCTACCGGACTACGATCGACTGGAGGGAGTCGGCGTTGGTGGCGTTTGAAAAGGGATATGTTTGCGTGGATTTGCCTGCGCCTCTTTCGAGCAACCGCCCAGGAAGGGTGGAGGTGTTCGAGGATCCGGGAAGCGGCGTCACACCAAAAACAACAACGCCATCCTTGCCGTGGATTCATGCAATGCGACAACAAGCGTTCAACTTTGTCGCAGCGGTCAAAGGGGAACGAAAGCCGATGTGCACGGCGCAGGAGGCATTGCTGGATTTGGAAAACGCCAGAGAGTATATTCGCTTATGGACGGGAAAATGAATATGAACAGTAAATTCCGTATGATCATCGTGACCGTAGGCACATCGCTTTTAACAAACCGGGATGACCGACCATGGGGCGGATGGATGCGAAACGACCCTCTTCCAAATCAGGAGGTTGTCGACAATTGGCTGATGGATTCCGATCCCAAAAAAGCCAGTGCGGAGTTGAACACGCTTCATACCATCGGAGTGGATGAGACGGATCATCTGCGTTTTCTGCATTCGGACACTCCCGAAGGTGCGTTTTGCGCGGAAATCCTTTGCACGTATGCAAGGAAAAAATGGGGGGTGCGAAACGCCGATACCATTTCGGTTGCCTCCTTGGGATACGAGTATGGGAATTTCGCCCAGAAGGGATTGCGGAGCTTGGTGGACGTAGCCCTTAAAAGCTTGAAAGACGCCGAGAAGCGACAGTTAACCCCTCTCTTTTGCGCCACTGGGGGGTTCAAACCGGAAATAGCTTTTCTGAATCTTCTCGGAGCGTTAATGAATGTTGAAGTTGTGTATATGCACGAATATTTCCGCGAGGTGGTTCGTCTTCCGAGCTTGCCACTCAAATGGGATGACGGATACGTATTGGAGAGAGAAGCCTTTTTTCAATGGATCGACTCCGAACCGCGTCGGTTGCGGGATGCCGAGAGTTGGCTCAAAGGCGATTCGTCGTTGGAACCCTTGATCGAAACGGATAAGGATGGTTATATCTACCTGAACGCGGCGGGGGATCTCCTGTACAAAACCGCGAAAGTGAAACATTCAAACGAGATCGCGTTCCGTCCGGAACCTTCGATGCTGGCGCCGGAGGATAAAAATCATCTGTCCACCATCGAACATCATCGTCCGAATGGATGGGAGCAATATATCGGCAAGATATGCGACATCGATTTCGTGACGAGTATTTCATATGATGAGAGGGCGTGCAGCGTGGAGGGCGTTAAAATTCCCGACACGGATAAGGGATTGTTTCTCGTTCGATACGGCTCAGCCGATAAATGTCTTCCGATTCGGATCGAAACCACCGCCAAAGGCGAAGCTCAAACCCGATTCGCCTTGGAAACCATTCGGGAAATAAAACAATAAAGGTTCATTCACTCACCATGCATCTCAGATGAGTGATAATGAATGCGTCATCCGCCAAGTACAAAAAAGAGCGTCCGGTATTTATAAAACCGGGCGCTTCTTTCTTTGCGATAGAAACTACTTGATCTCGACGCTTGCGCCTTCCGCTTCCAACTTCGCCTTGATGGATTCGGCGTCCTCTTTGTTCACTCCCTGCTTCACGGGTTGCGGTGCGCCTTCCACCAACTCCTTGGCTTCTTTCAATCCGAGAGCGGTGATCTCGCGCACGACCTTGATCACTTGGATTTTCTTATCGCCAACTCCGGTGAGGATTACATCGAAGGAGGTTTTCTCCTCCTCCACAGGAGCTGCTTCCGCTGCTGCGACGGGGCCTGCTGCCGCCACCGCCACCGGCGCCGCCGATACTCCCCATTTGTCCTGAATAGCCTTTGTCAGTTCCACAAGCTCAAGTACGGTAAGTTTCTCGAGGGAACCGATGATTTCGTCTATGGATGCCATCATACACTCCTTGTTTAATAATCGATAGTTCGTTCTTACGCCGCTTGGGCGCCTTCGCTTTGCATTTTATCGGATAAAGCCTATTCAGGACAA
>JAJZOL010000072.1:17827-18487 GCA_021811565.1 bacterium
GCTCTTTAAAAAAGCGTTGGGGGATAAAGCCTGCAATGTACGTGCAAATTCCCCAAGCACGCCATTCATGGTGCCTGCGAAACCGCTCAAAGGTCCTTGGATTGCCCCGACCGCCTGACTTAAAACCACCGGTTTTGGTGGAATTTTGGATAGCGCGATCACCTGATCGGGACTAAAGACCTTTCCGCTCATGAAACCGCCTTTTACAATGATTTCAGGCTTTTTGGTCTCACGGATGAAGTCCAGAACCACCTTCGCGGTGGCGACGGCGTCCTCGCCTGCAAAGGCGATGGCGGTGGGTCCGGAGAGTAGACTCTCCAAATCGGGTGTGAGCTTATCCCCCAACGCTTTTTTAAAGAGCGTATTCTTCACCACGTGATATTCGCCGCCCGATTCGCGAAGCTTACCGCGCAGATGAGTGATCTCAGCCACGGTGAGCCCGCGATACTCCGTTAAAATGGCGGCGGCGGATTGTCGAAAAATCGTTTCCAATTCGGCGACTGTCTGCACCTTATCCGTTCGGGGATTTTTTTCTCGCATTCTTTCACCTCCAATCATCTTCCCTAAGGATGGCATGGCATGCCATCCGCCGGGAGTGCGCAATAAAAAAAGGAATCCCCCGAAAACGGTGGACTCCCCTCCTCAATATCCGATTCCTGA
>JAJZOL010000079.1 GCA_021811565.1 bacterium
TGCGTATCCGGGCGAGCGTCAACAGCCCGCGCTATTCGATCTGGCAGGTGGATTTCCCCGTCATCTCCTCTCTGGCGGACCCCATGCGAGCGGATGTGGCGGTGCCGCGCAGCAACTGGGGTGTTCTGTATCATCATCAGGATTCCCTTCTGAATGGAACCTACCCCTCGGCTTCATGGCCCATGGAGTTCCTGCTCGTGAACGAGGGCGACAACGGGCTTTACCTCGCCGCCGAGGATCCCAAGGGATGGTTCAAGGAGTTCAATTTCACCCCCGGCAAGGAGTTCGCCCTGACCACCTTCGCGGAGAACATGGGGGTTTTGCGTAACTCCATGGAGAACCCGTATCCCTTCGCCATCGGCGTTTACCATGGCGACTGGCTTGCCGGTTGCAAAGTGTATCGCGCCTGGGCTTTGCAGCAGCCATGGACCTCGAGGGGCAAGCTGGAGCGACGGAAGGACGTGCCTAGGGATTTCAAGGATATCGCGGCGTGGTTCAACGCCAGCGGGGATCAGGCGACCGTGGTTCCGCAGGTGGAGAGGTTTGAGGAGGCGATCGGAGCGCCCGTCGCGGTGCACTGGTACGACTGGCACGAGATTCCCTTCGACACTCATTATCCGGATTATTTCCCGCCCAAGCCCGGCTTCTCCGAGGGGGTGGATGCGCTGAAAAAGCGGAATGTGGTGGTGATGCCCTATATCAACGGGAGGCTATGGGACAGCCAGAACGAGGATTTCGCGCAGGCGCGCCCCTTCGCCACCAAGAACGAACACCAGGATCTGAATATCGAGATCTACGGTTCCGGGGCGAAGTTGGCCGTGATGTGCCCCTCCACGCCGTTCTGGCAGGATAAGGTGTTCGGCATTGTGCGAAAGCTTGTGACGGATGAGCATGTAAATGCCGTATACATAGATCAAATAAGCTCCGCCGCGCCTCGTTTCTGCTTTGATCCGACGCATCACCATCCTCTGGGCGGAGGGTATTGGTGGGTGCAATCCTACTGTCACATGCTGGGGCGGATCAAGAAGTGGTGCCATCAGGATGGCAGGGACGTCGCCCTCACATCGGAGAACAACTCCGAGCCTTACATGGCGGACTTGGATGGGTTCCTCATATGGAACCCGCGTTATCCCAATGAGATTCCGATGGACACCGCAGTGTACAGCGGGTACGCCATCTATTTTTCGACCCCCATCACTCTGAATGACGGCGACACCTCCTTCGCTCTGGCGCAGGGGCGCGATTTTCTTTGGGGGGCGCAGCTTGGTTGGATGGGCCCGGCTTTGCTGGAGCCCCAAAACGCGCAAAAGCTGGCGTACATGGCGACATTGGCGCGGGCGAGAGTATTGGCGAAACCCTACCTCCTGTACGGAGAGTTAATCGGTTTTCTGCCGGATGATCCCTCCATCCCGACTTTAAGCGGCACATGGAGAGGCTGGTCGGGGGAGGCGGTGCCCGTGAAGCTTCCGTCCGTGATGAACGCGGTGTGGAAAGGCGACGATGGAAGCATTGGCGTGCTGCTCACGAACACGGACACAGTGGCGCACACCTACCATATCGTCTTCAATGGCGACCATTGGGGTTTGGCGGACGCTTCGAAACTGCTCGTGACGCTTAAGGACGGATTGTCCCCCGCGAATAGCCAGACGGTTTCCGGGAACCATTTCACGGAGAATCTGGAGATTGACGGAAGAAGCGTGGCGCTTCTAAGCATTCGGCGAAAATGAGAAGACATCCGCCCAAGGGGAGAGGAGATCTTTCGCATGCCGTACTTCAAAAGAAACAATAGCTCAAAGAAGGATCGTGCGGACGCCCCCTCTCCCGCGCAAGCGGATAAACTCGTATCAGCGCTCTCCCCCCGAGCGCTTCTGATCGGAATCGTGTGCGTCGCGATCACCTGCGTGGTGGTTTGTTACGCGGAGTTGGTTGACGGGCAGATTCAGATCGGTTATCTCCAACTTCCGCCGGTTGTCATCGGCATGCTGGTTCTCATTCTGGCGGTTCAGGCTTCCCTCACCCGCTTTTCCGAGAAGCTTCGATTAAAAGCTCACGAACTCTTCACCATCTACATCATGATGCTGTTGGCGGCAATGGTCTCCTCGCGTGGTCTGTTGGAGAAATTAATTCCGCTTTTGATTGTTCCGGATTATTACGCGAACGACACCAACCATTGGCGCAGTCTGTTCTTCAAATACATCCCCAAATGGGCGGTCCCCTTTAATCCCCACGGTCCGATTAATCAGTATGTGGCGACAAGATTTTACGACTCCCTTCGCCCGGGCGAGAGGCTGCCCTGGAACTTGTGGGTGATTCCTCTTCTGGCTTGGGGAGTGCTGGTCATCTGCATGTTCACATCGTTTCTCTGTTTGGCGGCGTTGATTCGGAGACAGTGGGCGGATAACGAGAAACTGCAGTTCCCACTGGCGCAGTTGCCCTTGGAAATGGTTCGCGGAGCATCGAACATGCAGCGGGATAGTTTCCTGAAAAACCGCTTGATGTGGATGGGTTTCGCGCTTCCTGCGCTGATTTTCACCTTCAACGGGTTCCATCAATGGTACCCAAGCGTTCCCGAGATCAACTTGGACGTGAATTTGATGAACTACATCACGCAGCCACCGTGGAACGCGATGCTTTTTTTGCATCTCTATTTCTCCTTCGCCGCGATCGGTTTTTTCTATCTGTTGCCGACGGATCTGCTCTTCTCGCTCTGGTTCTTCTTTCTCGTCATTCGCGCGGAGGATGTCATCACCGCGCGTCTTGGGTACCAGCCTGCGGTGATGCCGATGTACGGGGACATACGCACATTTGTCGCCTACCAGCTTATGGGGTGCTACTTCATGTTGGTGCTGTACATGATCTGGACGGCGAAGCCCCATCTGGCCGCGATTTGGAGAGCGGCGTGGGGAAAAAGAAAGGCGAATGATCCTGACGACTCCAATGAGATCATCCCTTACAGGGTCGCGTTTTGGGGGTTGATCAGCGGGATCGTGGGCTGCACCGCTTGGCTTTCACTGTTCGGTATGTCCTGGTGGCTGGCGCTTTTCGAGGTGTGCGTCGTGCTTTTTGTCGTGGAGATGGTTCTGGCGCGAAGTGTGAGCGAGGGTGGGATGCTCATGACAGAGACCTGCTTCCGCCCCACGGACGTATACCGGATGATCGGGAACGTGGGCAGGCTTGGCGGGGCGAACATGACGGGACTCGCGTTCCTTGACGCCATGTGGATGCGGGATCAGCGCGGTTTGCCGATCACCTGTTTTTTGGATTCGATGAAGTTCGGAGACGGTGTGAGAGTGAGGCGAAGATCGCTGCTGGGGGCGTTCGCATTGGCTTTCGTGGTGGCGATTTGCGTGGCGGGATACCTGCACATCACCCTGCCGTATAAGATCGGCGCGGATCAGATGTACGGATACGTGTATCAGGGCAACCCCGTGTGGGCGTTCAACGACGCCTCTCTGGTGCTGCAAGGAGGACGGGGTCCGCTGGCGTGGTATTACACGCTGAATTTCTTCCTTGGCGTGTTTATAACCATCGTCATCGCTTTCCTGCGCACACAGTTGGATTGGTTTCCGCTCCACCCTCTCGGCTACGCGCTTTCAGGCTCTTGGACGATCGCGGTTTTTTGGTGGCCCTGCCTGGTGGCGTGGTTATGCAAGGTGTTGATCCTGCGCTATGGAGGCATGCGGCTCTACTCCAAGGCGAGACCCTTCTTCCTTGGCATGGTTCTTGGCGAATTCACCATGGGCGTTCTCTGGAGCATACCGTGCATCCTGTGGCGCACTCCCACCCCCTTCTTCCCATGGCCGTGATGTGCCGATGTATGTGCGTGTATTCCATTCAAGAATACGATGTATTCGCGGCGTTGATGCGGAATCGCCATGATGTCGTGTTGAATTAAGCTTGGATATCAGATAAAATGAGTTGAATGAGATCAATAACGAAGATAAATTCAGTTCACTTTGCGTTTGAACCATCATAGACCTGAAATATATCCAACTATAATCCTATCAAGGAGTCATGTATGTTCCGTAAAACTCTTCTGGCTTTTCTAATCTGTATGAGCGTGTCCGCGTTCGCTCAAACCGGCATCGCTCCGCAAATTCTGCAGTCCATGCCGAACAAAAAGGAGCTTCCCAAGGGGGATTACACCTTGGCGAAGATTTATCTTCCCTCCGATTTCGGGCACAACACGGGAAGGGCTGTTTCCGACCCCCAGGCGTATTCCGGTACGGCATGGGAGGCGAGCATGGCTCACAAGGATCCTGTCGGGTATATGACCTACGGTCCCTACGCCGAACTTCCTGCGGGCGATTACGTGGCTCTGCTTCATATTAAGCTGATGGCGCCAGCGGATGACAAGGTGGCGACGGTGGACTCCTGCGTTGATTACGGCTCCACAAGCCTTGGTCAGGAGGATGTCTGGCCGGAAGATTTGAAGGTTGGGGAATATGTGTGGGTGCCGTTCGCTTTTCATGATCCTGGCGGGAAGCTGGAGATAAGACTCAATTGGGAGGGGATAGCCCCCTTGCGCTTGGATGAGGTGGAAGTCTATTCCGTGGCAAACGGCGTTGAGTCCGCGTTTATCCATCGTGTTCCACAACCCGTGTATAGCGGTAAACCGAATAATCTAAGCATCATCCCGAATAGGCGTCCTTTCAAGGATATCTTCCCGCGATCCAATCCTCCCGCAAAGCATCTTCTCGTTGTGGATTTAAGGGATCAGCCTGCGGATTGGCAGTTGGCGACGCTTTGCCTTCAAGGCTTGGTGAATCGCACGAAGCCTCGAATCTATTCTCTTTACAATCCCACCGACATGCAGTGGCTTGAGTGGATGGTGAAAAGAGGATACATCAAGTCCTATTCAAATGTGACCATCCCCGCCCTTTTCAAGGATTTTCACTCAGTGATCAAAGGGATGATTATTGACGACCCTCGCATTCCCGCAACGAAAAACGTGGCGACGATGATGGCGGGCGTGTATGACGGAATCGCAGTGTCCCCCCGACTATCCCAGGAACTCAAGTATCGAGTGATCGCCGATCTAAGGGGAAAGTGGAAAAAAGACGTGGATGCTTACCGGTGGTCGTTCGACCATCTATGGCCGAAGTTAAATCATTACGTCACCGCTTGCACCTATCCGGACCACATGTCCCTTAGGGATTACCTGGTGGAAAACAAGGTTTTTTGCTTCTGGCTCTCCGGACCGATTGACGGGGCCGAGCCCTATGCGGATCCGAATGCGGAGGTAAAGCTGATGGAGGGGATTTTCGCCAAAATGCCCATCAACACCCCCGTGATGAGTTATCCGTGGGCGGGCAAGGATATTGGTATCGGAGAGGGGCCAGGGGTCACACTGTTCGCACAATTCTCACACTACCTTGTTGGCTCCATCGACGCGTCAAATCTGAGCGTTCACTCGGGAATTCGAGGGATCAAATTCAAACAGAGTGTGGCTCCGCGTCTCAAACTGAATCCCAACAAGATATACTGCTCCTTCATCATTTCCGACGGGGACAACCTGCCGGTTCTCATGAACGGCAACTTCCCGCAGATTTGGAAAAGCTCCGTTCGCGGCACGATCCCATTCGGATGGACGATGTCCCCCTCCGCATGGATGCTCATTCCGGACATCGCGGATTACTATTACAGGACCGCCACGCCCGATGACTATTTTGTATCCGCCGTTTCCGGAATCGGGTACACCTACCCCAACTCCTATGCAGAGAGATACAAGCCGGCTTTGCGGAAGCGCATTTTTTACGGGTTCCTGCATCAAACCGCGGAGTACATGAGCAAATTGGATATGAATATCAGTTGGATCATGAATATCACCAGGCGATCTCTGTTCGCCGATTATGCGAATCAGATCCCATTCCTGAAAGCCATATTCCCGGATTACGGCAAGGTGGTTTCCTCGTATGCCGAGGCGGACTATCCGGTTGGCATACGAAACGTCCCCGTCTTTCATGCGGTGAACGGATGGCAGGATCCCGCCACTACTGCGGAACAGGAGGCGTTTATCGTTCGCCAGGTGAGGCAGATGAGTCCCAAACAAGGACCCGGCTTTATGCATGTGTTCGTATGGAACTGGGGGGCGACTCTGCCGATGCTAAAGGACATCGTGCAGCAACTCGGACCGCGATACCAATTTGTGAGACCCGATCAGCTTGCGCAGCTATATAAGGAATACCTGCATACAAAACAGGTGTTAGTGGATTTCCCCGGTTCCGCGCAGTATATCCAAAACCATCCGCTGCAGGTGGAATATTCCATTCAAAACGTGACTGATCGACCGCTGCGGCTGCATTTGAAGACGATTCAAGGACTGTCCAATCTAAAAACCACATTGCCAACGGTTTTGAAACCTGGAGAGTATGTCCATGCGATGTTATCGGGAAATCCGGTTGCCAGCTCGATTAGGCTACGGCTCACCGGAGTGAATCCCGAAGCGAACTGGGACATGCAAGCGAAAGTGGTTCCATACGATGCGATTCTTTCCAAAATCCCCACCAACAAACTGGAATTGGTGAAAGAGTATAAAATATTCACACTTCCTCATTTCAGCGGCGAGGCGGTGATCACCAAGGATGGCGCCATGGATTGGCGGGTGACCGCAGGCAAGGATAAGCCCGGCATGCTTTGCTATGGTCCTTACGCCCCGCTTCCCAAGGGGGATTATCTCGCCCTTTTCAGGGTGAAGCGAGTTGGAGAGGGTTCCGGTCCCCTGCTTCAAGCGGACACTTGTGTTGGAGGAGGAATCCAAATCGAAACTGTCAAAAACATAACCGCAGAGGAACTTCCAGACGGGGAGTATCGCTATATCGCTTTGGTGTTTCATCATCCAGGCGGTGAAATTGAGACTCGTCTGAATTGGACCGGAGCTGCCACTGTGGATGCCGACGATGTGACCATTTGGAAAATACTGAAATAACCGATCCTTTCGAAATCACACTGTGATTATCAATCTAACCCATCCCCCGCCGCAAGCGGGGACAGGAGGTATTTTTATGAAGGTACGAACCGCACTGATTTTTAGTATCGGTCTCTTTGCGATGATGTGCGTCCTTTCAGGGGCGTCCGCGAAGAGAATGAAGCGCCTGCTCGTGGTGGATTACACGGCTGGATTCCATCACGATTCCATCCCCACCGGGGAGCAGGTGATCGCGCAACTCGGCAAGGAGAGCGGTCTTTTCGCGGTGGATTATTGCCGCACGGCGGATGATGTCAAGACGATGCTGACCCCGGACTATTTGAAAAAATACGATGCGGTATTCTTCAACAACACCACCGGTAACTTGGGAATCCCCGATCTGCACGCCTTTTTGGATTGGATCAAGGAGGGGCACGGGTTTATCGGGGTGCACGCCGCAGCCGACACCTACCATCCTAATCAAATCGGCGGGGACACATCCTATGTGGACATGCTCGGCGGAGAGTTTATGACGCATGGCGCCCAGTGCGAGGTGGACTGTCTTGTGCAGGATCCGAACTTCCCGGCGTGCAAAGCCCTTGGAGCCAAGGACTGGAAAATATTCGATGAGATTTATCTCTTCAAACAGGATAACCGAGACAAGGTTCATGTTCTGCTGTATCTGGACAAATTCCCCAATAACGGCATGGCTCAAGCGGGACAACCCGGTGATCACCTGATCTCGTGGGACAAAATGTATGGCAAGGGGCGCGTGTTCTATTGCGCGTTGGGGCACAAGAAAGCCGTCTGGAACAATAAGACTTATCAGGCGTATTTGCTTGGCGGTATCAAATGGGTGTTAGGCTTTGCGAAGGGCAGCGCCAAACCCGGTCCGATGCTGCCAGCCGCAGCCGGAAATCAATGAATAATGGGTGCCGACCGTTTCAAACGATCGGCGCCTTTTCCCTCCTCGCACTATTGATTTAACCTCGTTAATTAAATCATAATGCAATTGGATTCTTTCGACTCAGTCCCACCTGATTAAGAAAGGGAGCGCCATGATAAAGCGCGATCATGCCGCCGCTTCAGTTTCGCAGACTAGCGGCATGCCATTCCGAGCCTTATTGCTGAGCATCATTCTGATGCCGGTATGCTGCTTCTGGGCTGGGGATTCGGGGGTGGATCGTATCTTCTCCTTAATGGTCCCACCCGTTGTTCTAACGCTTTTTTTGATCGTCATCAATATCCCCCTGCGTCGATTTCTGCCCCGTTCCGCGTTCACCCAAAAGGAGTTGGTCATCTTCTTCTCGATGCAGGCGGTGGCGTGCGCGATATCTTCCGAATGGCTGGATGTGATTAACCCTTACATGTACAGTTATGGGCTGTATGCGAACGTTTCGCCGGATTACAAGACCAAGGTGCTGCCTTACATAAGCAGTTGGTTGTTCTTTAAAAACGCGAATGGTCTGCGTGATTTCCGAAACGGCGGGTATGGCTTCATGTATTTTCTTGGGCATCTCGGAATCTGGTGGCCCAAGATATTCGCATGGACTCTCATTGTGACGGTGGTCTGTTTTGCGATGCTCTGCATTAACTCCTTGATGCGCGACGAATGGACAAACCGTGAGAAGTTGGCTTTCCCCATCATTCAATTGCCTATAGCCATGACGCAAGAGGGCGGTTCCGGCGCTTTCTGGAAAAGTCGATGGATGTGGGGTGCGTTCATCGTGATAGCTATCATTGACTTATTAAACGGATTCGCATTTTTTCATCCTTCGCTGCCAATGATCAATGTGCGATTTCTTGGGGATATGTCGCTTTGGTTCCCCTCTCCACCATGGAACCAAATCGGGTGGACTCCGATAGGTTTTTTTCCTTTCATTGCGGCGATTGGTTTGTTCATGCCGACCGACCTCCTGTTCTCGCTTATCTTCTTCTTTTTCTTCCGTAAGGCTCAACAGGTTATCGCCGCCTCTCTCGGTTATGAACAGGGGGTTTTCGGTGGTGGAGGTTTGGTGCCCAGCCCTCCATACTTCAGTGAGCAATCCTGGGGAGCTTTCATCGGGCTCTTTGTGACAGCCATATGGGTGTCGCGCGGTTACCTGAAGGAGTTATGGGAGGAGATAATGACGAAAGGGACTCCGGACAAGCGTCTTGTGCCGCAACGATTTGCGTTCATCGGATTGATAGGCAGCATGGTGGCATTGGGATTCATCGGTTGGGCGATCGGCTTGCCATTCTATTTCGTTGTAGGCTATGAAGCGCTCTTCCTCGTTTTTAGCGTCGCATTGACCCGTCTGCGTGCGCAATTAGGGCCTCCAACCCATGAAATGGCGTTCATGGGACCGAACCAACTTCTCGTGGATTTTCACGGTACGGAGGGGGTATCCTCGGCGGATGTCGCCAGAACCGTGACCACCTTCTATTTTATGAACCGCATCCATCGCACCGATCCCATGCCGGACCAATTGGAAGCGATAAAGATGGGCGAGATGTCAAAGGTGAATCAGAGATGGATGTTTTTCTCCGTGCTTCTCGCCACAGTGCTCGGCAGTATTTTGGGGCATTTGGTGCGTATCTATCTCGGATACAGATGGACTCCCAGCAACACGGGTGGGGATACGACAGGGGTTATCACGCAACTTACCGGCTCCGCAAGGGGACCAAATTACACTGCCATAGCGATGGTGGTGGCGGGGTTCGCATTCGTCATGCTGTTGGACTTCATCCGTTTCCGTGTGCCCGGTTTTCCTTTTCACCCCGCCGGGTATGCTCTTGCGATGAATTTCGGTGTTGACTACTATTGGTTCGGACTTTTGGTTGTTCTCATAGTCAAGGTACTCGTGCAAAGGTATTACGGCTTGAAGGGTTATGAGAAGCTTAGAATGGTGGCTTTCGGATTGATCCTAGGTGAGTTTGTTATTGAGACTCTTTGGTCCGGATACTCCATGTGGACACACACCGCCACTTACTCCATTTCCATCAACGGAAGGATGGGTTGGAACCAATAAGTTCCGCATATTTTTAATGTTCGCTTCTTTGGCTTCGAGGGTTGTCCCTCGGAGCTTTTTTCATCAGATGTAATTGCAAAATTCAGGAAATGTGACTATTATCGCTCATTTCACGTTGGGTAATGTACATGGAAATCGAATTTTGCAATTACCTGATCAGGTATTATTTATATATAGGAGAGAAACGGTAATGGAGTCCATCTGGAAGAATATCCTCATAGTGGGAGCGTCGTCGGGAATCGGCGAAGCGTTGGCGCGTCAACTTGCCAATGACAACACACAAATCGCCTTGGTGTCTCGAAGAGAATCGGAGTTGAAGCGTGTTGCGAGCGAATTAAAAGGCAAGTCGTTCATATATCCGCATGACGTCACCGCATACGAGGATATCCCAGGACTTTTCCAAAAAATCGTCCGCGATCTCGGCGGATTGGATATGATCATTTACACGGCGGGTGTAATGCCTCCCATTGGCGAAAACGAGTACAATTTCGACAAAGACTTGACAATCATCGAGGTGAACCTACTCGGAGCCATGGCGTGGTTAAACGAAGCCGCCACTCGGTTCGGAGTCGCGGGCGTTGGCACCATTGTTGGTGTTTCCTCCGTGGCTGGGGATCGAGGTCGGCGCGGGCAGCCCGCTTATTGCGCCTCGAAAGCGGCTTTGAACACCTACTTGGAAGCTTTGCGCAACCGTCTCGCTGTCAAAGGGGTGTCGGTCGTAACGGTGAAGCCCGGTCCGGTTGCAACACCAATGACACGCGGTCTCGATAACCTCCCCATGATCATCAGCGCCGAGCAAGCCGCTTCCGGCATCATTAACGCCGCTCGCAGAAAAACAAGAGAGGCGTATGTTCCCGGCAAATGGCGTCTCATCATGTTCATCATCCGTCACATACCCTCCATACTGTTTCAGAAAATGAAGATATGAGTGTAAAAACATCCGTTGAACGCAGCTCCGCCATACGGTGGAATCTGCCCGTTTTGCCATCGGATCATTTGGAGAATGTCTCCGCATGGGGGATGGCGCAGGAAGCTGTCAGTTATGTTTACAGACCCAGCACCGTGGAAGGGGTGCGATCCGTTCTGCAACTCGCTCTGGAAAAAGGAATGACCATCGGATTAAGAGGGGCCGGGCGAAGTTACGGCGACGCCTCCCTGAACGCCGAGAATATCTGTTTGGATTTGACACGAATGAGTCGCATCCTTGACTGGAATCCCGATCAAGGGGTTATCAGAGTCGAACCTGGGGTTACAATCGGTCAGTTATGGCGATACGTTTTGGAGGACGGTTGGTGGCCCTATGTGGTTTCGGGCACGATGTTTCCCACCATAGGCGGGGCGGCTAGCATGAATATCCACGGTAAGAATAATTTCCAGGTAGGCACCATCGGGGATCACATCAGGGAGTTCGAGATACTCCTGCCCAATGGCAAAATAAAACGCTGCAATCGTGTGGAAAACTCCGATCTTTTTCACGCCGCAATCGGCGGATTTGGGATGTTGGGATGTTTTCTCTCCATAACTTTGGAGTTGAAACGAGTCCATTCAGGCATGCTGAAGGTTCTTCCAATCTCCGTCTCAAGTTTGCATGATATGATTCAGGTTTTCGAAGCCCGAATGCAGAGTGCGGATTATCTTGTGGGTTGGGTGGATTGCTTCGCCTCTGGTTCCTCCATTGGCAGGGGATTGATCCATCAGGCGAATTATCTTCAGCCAGGAGAAGACCCAATGCCCACTCAGACACTTCGTGTGGAGAATCAGGAGCTTCCTGAAACATTTCTGTTCGGTTTGGCGCCGAAGTCCATGATGTGGCGTTTTATGAAACCGTTTGTCAATCCCGTAGGGATGCGCACTGTAAATGCGGCAAGATACCATTCGGGTGCGCTCCATTCGGGGAAAACCCATTTTCAGACGCACGCCGAATTCGCGTTTCTTCTGGATTACGTTCCTAACTGGAAGTGGGCGTACAAACCCGGCGGATTGATACAGTATCAAAGCTTCATTCCCGCTTCTAACGCCGAGGAGGTTTTCAAGGAGCAGATCAATCTATGTCGAAAACACAAGGAGGTTCCTCTTTTAGGTGTCTTCAAACGGCATAAGCCGGATCCATTTTGGATGACTCACGCCGTGGAAGGGTACTCATTGGCGATGGACTTTCGAGTGACCTCCTCGAACAAAGAGCGTATTTGGAAATTGGCGTCCGAATTGGACCGAATCGTCGTGAAAGCAGGCGGAAGGTTCTATTTCGCCAAGGATAGCACCCTCAGTCCGAAAAGCTTGGAAACCTTCTATCATGAAGAGCGTGTCCAGCGTTTCCTCTCGCTGAAAAAGGAAGTCGATCCTATCTGCCTGTTTCAAACCAACCTGTTCCGCCGCGCTTTCCAGCCCCTTCTTTAAGGTATGGCATCCGGACTTTCATATATGCGCAGGAAGGCGGGATAAACTGTTTTGCCGGGCTGTATTGCGAAGAGTATGATTCTAAAATCCTTCTTCCCTTTCCAGCCCGTCACTTGCGCAAGGTTCACTCGCTGAACGCCTATTGCAGAGGTGTCCCCGACCAGCACGATATCCTTGCGCTCTCCCTTGAGCCGAACCTTGAGTCCCCAAAGTCCCGTCGTTTTAGCGACTTTGATCTCAAGCCAGGGATCCCGATCCATATCCAGAGAGAGCTTCAACTCCGACGCCGCATAAGGTTGCGAGGCGGGGCACGAGAGGGTCACACGTCCCTTCTCGGTTGAAACGATTGCGGCCTGAGCGGAATTGATCCAAGGACTCCAGTCCGAAGGATTGGTGCAGTTATTGCTCCATACCACGGATGCGGGATGGAGGGATTGTATTATCATCAATTGCCTTGCATTGTCCCTGAACATGATGCTTCCCGGCGATGCATTGGGGCTTTCGTTAATTCGGAAGCTGACTGTCGCAGTGGAACGAGGAGCCAGTTCTCGAGGAAGTTTGGTTGCAGGCTTGAGCGCCCATCCCTCAGGCACGGTCCATGTGACATCGCTGAGCGTTCGCTTCGATCCTGGATTTCTCAGCGCCAGGGTCAGTTCCGCGGAATGGGAGACGAAGAGAGGGGATTGAGCGTCAAGAATGCTCATCTCCCCCGCTTGTTTGGCTAATTGGATCATGGTATCCAAGCGGACCGCCTGATATCCCGGCCCCAGAGCGTCCGCCACCTTTCCATACCAAGTGGGCGCTCCGACTCCCACTCCTCCGTAAAGCTCGATAAAGCAGGGCTTGGGCATGTTCTCGGCGATGTTACGAATATGCTCCGCGAACGCCTTCGGATCGCCGGGGTTGTAGTAAAAGAGCGACCTGTCCGGGAAGATCACCGGAGTACCGTCAGGCAGATACTCCGCTCCGACATGCCCATCAACAGGCCAGTGGGATATGCCTGAGAGCCCCGCGATCCTTATGTATCGTTCCAAGAGATGCGGATGGTAGGAATCCTCCAGTACATCGGCGACCGTCTCTCCCGCCAGCTTCAGTTTCTCGCCGGTTTCCTTGGCGTAGGCGTCAAGGTCGGGAATTTCGTTTAGATATACATAACCGCCGCCGCTTACCCCCGAGAAGAAGCCGTCATCCGTAGTGGCGGATGAGGCGAACGCTTGATACAGAGCGGGCACATCCTTCGCAAGGCTCGCTACGAATCCCCAGGAGATCGAAATCTTGCCGCGATTCGGATCCACCCAGGCGCCCCCTTGCCACGCCGACGCCTCTTTTGGAGTGTCGCCCTCGTTTGTTTCGAAGGTGATATAGGTGATTGGCTTTAGCTTCACTTTCGGTGCGGGAGGGAGTTTGAATGGCTTTCCCATGTTTGCGAGCGCAGGTATCGCTTTGCCGACAGCGGCATGGAAACTAAGATTAGGCGCCGCTGCGCATACCACGTAACCGCCATCCTTGCTGACACGATGCGCGAAAAGGGGTTCCGGTTCCGCCCATCCAAACACCGCCACCGGGTGAGGGTAGCTTTCCAGAATCGTGTCGAACATTCTGGCTTGATCCGGGTAGCCAGGGATGTTGGAACCGTACATCGATGCCGTACCCGCAGCGGGAGAGAGATTAAAACAGAAGGCTTTGCGGTAAATTGCGTAATCCAACGAGAGGGTGATGCTGAGATCGCCCCCAAGATTGACACCGGGATGACTTCTGCCGGCGGAGAAGAGCATGGACGGATCGCATTGCGGTCGCAAGGCTTTCAGCGCCCATTCATACGCATCATTGTCAGTTTTCCAACGATTCACGAGGTTATCAATCACCGGCAGTCGCGCCAATTGCCCGGTTCTCAGGGAAGGGGGAATGGGAAGGGAGTTCGTCAGACCCGCCAATGTGCAGGCGACATAACGGCTGGCGTCAAGATTGGGATCATACAGAACGACGCCTTTCACGTCCTTGCGAAAGAGTGCGATAGCGGAATCAAGGTCGGGAAGCTGCGTGTAGGAGAAACCGTGCTCGGAATAGTACTTCCGCCAATAGGCGTCGGACGGTGGCCACTCCCAAAAGATGTCCTTGCTATCCAGTGCGAAACGAGGCCCAGTCCGATTAACGATCCCCTCCAAAGCCAACGCCACGATCTGATGATCGTAGTCCATCCCTTTCATGTCCAGCCAATGAACCGTTTTAACGGTTGCACTGGATTGCAGGCATGAGCATATCAAGATGCACGCCAAAGCGATGAAGGTGCGTCGAAGAATATTATGATGCAAAGATGGATTCATAAAATTACATTCCCCCGAACAGGATGTCATGGAACAAAAAAAACGAACGAATGTGAGTGTTGAGGGAGGCGTACCGATATCTCATACGCCTCCTCCTCCTTTAAGGATACATCTCAATCTCGCTGATCTGCGCGGCGTTGAGATACGCCGGGTTTGCGGATTGGCGAATGATGAATCTGAATGATTTCATCTCCATTGGTTTGATCTTCAAGCTGTATTTTCGGCAGTTGTCGTAATTCCTCACGTCAAATAGAATGCGCTTTTTCGCGCCGTCAAACGCCACCCCTTGGAAACTGACCGGGTAACCGTCGGGATCGGCGAAATCGACCACGATCCTTCCGACCTTTTCCACTTTGGGCAAGGTGACCTGAACCCAATGCGGATGGGGGGTGAGCAAGGATGAGTGCCAGCGGTTCGAGAAATCCATTCCCGTTGCGATGATTCCATCGATCACCTTCGCCGTGCATCCAGGTTCTGCGGAGTACTCGCTGTCGGAAACAGCAGTCGCCCCCTTGCTTGCCAAAGCAAGATCGTCGGGTCCGACCGTGGTCATGATGCATCTGCCGAAGCCTATGTCGGGGAAGCAGGTGAAAGTCCGCTTTTCAACTTGAAAATAGGGCATGTATTGATGATCCGGGTCCCCAGCGATAGCGAAATGCAGCGGTTCGCCCTTGATCGGCTTCAAACTCCTGATAAGGTTAGCTTCATGGATGGGAATCGTGGCATCCCCGTGATCAGTGACCTTACCCGTCAATGCCATCAATATCGGACCATACTCCAATGCGTATCTGTTTCCTCCGTTTTGCTCCACTCCCGTATAGAGTTTCATTCGGAATCCCATGGGCAGCGTGAATGCGATGGTGTCGCCGTTTCTCCAGGATCGATCCAGTATGGCGTAAGAGCCGGGTTTACCCATGAGAACCGTTTTTCCGTTGATGCGGATCGGCATGGTCTTAGTCGCCCAGGAGGGAACCCTGATGCGCAACTTGGCTTGAAAAGCTCGCGGAGCGGATATGTTCAGGCTGACTTTCGGGCTAAAGGGAAAGCTCGTGCTCATCTTTACACGGATCGGAACTCCATGCAGTTTGAGGGAAATCGTGGATGGGGCGAAGAGATCCACATACAATCCATCCTTGGCAATGCTGTAGATGTATTCCGGCAAGGTTCCGAAAAGATGCGTTCCCTGTCCCTCGCAACAGGTGTTGATCATGGTGGGCGGATCCTTGAGACCAGCGAGATTGGCGTGGTATCGAATACCTTGGGATCCGTATTGGTTCGCGATTCCGACGTTGTAGATGGACTTTTCAATTTCATCCACATACTTGACCTGATTCGGATAGAGCAGATGGAAACGCTGGTTTAACCTCACCCAAAAAACGCTTCCGCAAAGCTCGCCCGTTTCAAGATGCAGGTAATAGGATTTGGGCGGGTAGACATATCCTTCACAAATGGCGATGCTGCCTCCGACATGCTCCCAGTCGTTATGGTAAAGATCCCATCCTCCCAGAGAGGCGTTGAGATATTTTTTCGCACCCGTCGCGCGGTACATGTCCAGATAAGGCTCGATGGATGTGAGGAGGTAGCAGTGCGGATGATCGTAGGGATACTGCCAGATCGCCTTCGGCTCTCGCTTCGCCAACTCCCTGAGCCAGTAATCCTCCTGAAAATAACGCTGCACCACTTGGATGTCCTCAGGTTTTCCAATCGGGGTGAAGTAGGTGCGGGTGTTGGCGATCATTCCCTGCACCCCTTGTCCGCCGCGTCGCAGAAGCTCCGGAAGATAGGGATTGTGATCAAACCAGTTGTAGTAGCCTCTTAGGAGAGAGAAAGCGGTTTTATTGCCTTCAAATCCTGTATCCACCAGTCCCCTGGTGACCCAGGAGCGAGTGTACGCCGCCCGCTCGCTAAAGAAGATCGTATCCGGGGGGTACGCCATCATGTAACCATTCGGCTCCTTGCATGCATTAATTCCCGCCACCAACTCGTTTAATCGCTTTTGCAGTTCCGGATTTTTGATCCATCGGAGCGTGTTTCCCGCTCCCATCATGAATCGTCCCGCGCAGGAGCCTGGAAGGCAGACGTCCCAGAAGGGATTGGGGGTCGGGAGGCCGGGGGGATTGGGTTTGCCCGCCCTGCAACGAAACGGACGGAGCATCTCATCCACGGTAAAGGAGTTCAGAAGATAGCCTATGTTGTTCTCCATCACCGTTTTGAAGAGCCCCTTGCCAAGGGTGACCCCTGTAAGCGGGGCGAGCGCCTTGTAGGGGACTGGTTTCCATTTACTTGCCGGAATGACGTTTTGCGGGTTGTCCGTGACATCCTCGTCGCCCTGAGGACGCGGGGGGCGCGTTAGAACGTTCACACCCAGGTAACCGCTCTGAGAATCCGTTGCCGGGCGTCCCACCGCGACCTCCTTGCCGTTCGACCACACCTCCAACTTGGAGATCACTAGTTGGTTTCCGCGAAGTTCCGTAGCGGTGATACGAACATATCTGCCTTTCACGTCGTGGCAAGCGAAGATCGCCACCTTATCCCCAGGGTTGGGGTAATCGGACTTCGTGTAATCCGCGATCAGAGTGGATGAGGCGAAGTTCGGATCATCCGAAGCGTCCACGCGAAAGCGGACGGGGAATTTTATGGAATTCGCCCCCCAGTCAATAAGTGGAAAGAGCTTGACCTTGTCGATAGGTACGCTGCGTCCGAGATCCACTTGGACCCACACGACGGTGTTATCGCTGGGAACGGGTTTTGACTGATAGGAGAGGTCCACCACCCGAGCGAATCGCTCCACCCCCATCGGACCGTCGGGGGGTTCGGCATAAGGGTTTTGTTCGGAGGCGATGGCGACATGAAGCGTAAGAAAGCATAATAAGAGCGATAGCGTCGTATGAGCGACGCCGCCGGGTGATACGGTGCGAGATGAGCGGAAGAGTTTCATGGCATCCCCTTTCGATGAGAGCGTGGGTGTTTCGGCATGAATGGTTTCCATCAAGCTTATGGTATCCTCTTATACCCCGCAGGCGCAGGGGAAGTCCATTGCTGAGAGGGGAACTCCTCCATCTTTGTTCAGGTCACAATGAATGTTTGGAAACATGATGCATGAATAGGATTCCAATGCAGGGGCGACCTTTGTGGTCGCCCGCAACCTCGGCAAACGACGCAGCCATCGTATCCCGCACCACGTATGGAATGCGACGCATTCAAAACGGGTAACGAAACGCCACATCGATATACAAACGATTTCGCGTGCTCGATACCTTGCGGGCGACCATGAAGACCCCACAATATCAATCAACAATAATGGAATCGTCGATTATATCCCCGTCATCCATATCCGCCTCCATGCTGATTGTGTGCGGGCCATAAACCTCTCCGGAAAACTCACCCGTCGTCATAACCGGAAAGCTGACAACGCTATGAGGGGGAATGGATGTGTCAAAAATGGGATCGGGATCATCCACCGTTCCCTGGTACGGCTCTAACACGGGGCCAAACGAATTGCCGAGTATCATTTCCACGCTTACAACCATATGATTGGTAGTATTGATGATATCCACCCTCCCTACGGCGACGGTTTCACCGGACAAATCATTTCCGGCAAAGCCCATGGAGGCGTCTAAGATTTTCACTGTGCCCAAATCTGACGCGGGGGCGGGCAAGTCGGAGGGAATGGAATTTTTTTGTGGCGGTATTACGTTCCCCGCCTGTGGCGTCGAGCCATAGGCGGAAGGAGTCGGTTGAGGCACTGGAGGCGACGACGGGACGGGGGGTGATGGAATCATGCTGTA
>JAJZOL010000248.1 GCA_021811565.1 bacterium
GAGCCGTGTCTTTCGATCAAAGAAACCATCGGGTATCATCCTTTGCGCCTCAAGGCAAATGTGTTGTATAACTAATTACGACGGCAATGCCGGATTTCCTCTTTGGTTCTGGCTATGCCAGGTTAGGTAAAACATCCTATAAAGATTTATGAAATATCCCATCATTTAAAGCACTCAGGAGTTTGTCAACGCCTCAAACCGGCTTCCGGTTCCCAAGGCGTAAGGTCTCGCAATCCGGGGCGCAAACCGCTGTGCATCGCCTTGAAAAACGGCGCCCGCAACGCATGAAACACCCCGTAAACCCCGCTCGGATAATCGTCACGATTGAACGAAAACCATTTGTTAGGCTTCAGAGGCGCGGGTGCGTGTATAAATTTGGAGCCCCAATGCAACACCGCCTCGGTCGAAGGTCTCGGAGTCCCATCAGGATTGATGAGCCCATAATCGCTGTTCTCTCCCACTCGAAATCCACCCGGATACCACCAGTAGAATATGCCGTCCGCTCCGGATTCCATAGCGAGTTTGTAAAAGGTGTTGTAGTAGAACCCTTGATATTTCAACGCGGATGCGTCATCGCTCTGAGTGGCGGTATTCCATGCACTCACTCCAGTCTCCGCCCAGATTACGGGTTTATGCGGGGCGGCTGCGCGAGCGTATGCAATTTCAAACACAATGCCCTGATCCCCCTCATTGCTCCCAACACGCCCGTAACATTCGGGCGCAAGGAAATCCACCGCATGCGCCAACCCCTCAAATTGATATGGCAGTCCGCCGCTCTGATTATCATCCGGATTTCCCGCCGAAGCCATGCGAAAACTCACAAACTGATGAGGTGCGATGGCATGTATCGCTTTAGCTGCGTCCCCGTATGTATCGACAAGCCACTGATCCAGAAAATGACGATAATCGGCCACCAACTTGACTGCGTTTGGATCAGTCCCTGACATCTGCGCCCCCGAAGGGTTGGTTAGCTCACCCGAAGAGTTCAAGGGAGCCTTTTCGCCCCACGCCTTCTCTGCATTCACAACATTACCATACTTTCTGCGCACCCAGTTTCGCCAGGCGGGATCCATTAACTCCCTTCCTTGTTGGTCGCCGAAATTCGGCTCCCAAGCCACCTCGTAATTAAATATCGTGTCGTCGCGATTGAGATGATATCGCTTGATGATCGTGACAAAATTATTAATCGCATCTTGAAGGGGATGAGTTGTCTCCATGTGTAGATAGTCCAACACGCCCGGGCGTAGGCTCAAATAGACATGAAGATGAAGCTCCCTGCATCGTTGCAAAATATCGATAAGGTTATGGGATTCCAGATTTTGGCGATAAATGAATATGCTCACCGCATTCATTCCCAATTTCGCGATATGCTTCAGGTCACGCTCTACGACAACGGGATCATACGCGGCGCGACTCATCCAGTGCTCGAATATGTCGCCGTCCTCCTGCGCTATCCCGGAGGATGGCATATAGTTCACGCCATTGATACGCCACAGGCGATTGTTGAAATAGAAATGCCCGTCCGGACGAATTTGAACATAGTTGGGATGAGCGGAGGGACGATATTGATACAGACTTTGGGACAACCGATCGATAACCTCCCCCCGTTCGATTAGCGATGCGGTGACCAAGTATCCGTCACCGGGAAACGGATTTTTGGGTCGCCAATTCGTATCGCACACGGTGACCGCGCCTTTAGGCACACGCACGTTCCAGCTTCGTTGATAAATCGTTTTACCGTTTCGCAAAGATACGTTTATCCGAACGATGGCGGATGCGGTTCCTTCATCCCCCATATTCATCAGACGAGCGCCCAAACGCACATTTTCCCCCGGAAGGCAGGTGTAATATTCCGCTCCCGCATCAAGGAAAAACAGGTTCTGCCGCATTCTTTTAGCCGTTTGAATCAAAAACCTTCTAAAGGCGGGTTGAAGATAATAACTCGGATTTTGCATGGCGGCCGCCATCCATATCCCCCCGGCGTAAGGGGAACCTGGAGCCCAAAGCAACAGTGTTGCCGGAGTGCCGCGCCATTCACCTGTTCTGGCATCGATGGCTCTTATCAGCGACACCCATCTCCATAACCGATTCTTCGAAAAACCCGCTCCGCACGGACGCGGACTTGTGGAGAGGATATCCTTGGAACTCATTCGAGAGGAGAGCGGATAGCTCACAAAATCCTGCCTCGGATCGGAAGAGAGGCGGATTTCACCGTGCAAAGGGAAGAACTTGTATTTGGGACAAATGGTATCCAAGGGAGTCAAAGTGGTGTTGTTTATGAAATTGTTGGAGGAATCGCTTGGACCCACTCCAAGTTCCGAAATCCAATATTCATGCCTGCCACCAATGGTGCCGGTATGGGTGAACGCCAAGCCTATGCGGCACACTTCCGCGTTGGCGGGGTTAAAGCCTTGCGCGGCTTTTTCAGGCGTATTCATCCAGGATTTGAACGCCGATGGGGGAAGGGAGTAATACCCCCATTTTTGCGAAAGAGGCACGGTGGCGATCCATCTGGAGCCATCCCGCTCCTGCCATTCGATCGCCAATGCGATGGTTCGCGGACCGCCCTTCGCTGAAAATACGGTGTTCGTCATTCCGGGGGAAAAAGGCGAAGCTGAAAGATTGGGCGATTGAAAAGTATCCCAACCATCCAAATTGGAAATCACGGCATGTAGAACCCCAACGCTTCGCCCCTTCGATTCTACGGATGTGAGCGAGTAGGATGCGGGGGAGGAGGGCGTATTTGTGGTCCGCACCCATCCGTCCAGATTCCCGGTGAACGGGAATACCACCTGTGCAGGCGGCTGAAGTGCGTGCATCTCCGAGAACGCGGATGGAGTTATCCATTTCCCGTTCTTGTCCCTGAAAAGGAGGTTGTTCCATGCGGGAGCGCCCAATGCAATGAAGTGCCCCCCCTCCTGTAAATAGCGAAGAACGATTGGCTGAAGCGTGCCCGGCAGAGCGTCGCACTGAGGGAAAACTAACAGCTTGCAGTTTGCGGTGGAGAGCGCCCCCTGTTGCAATAAATCCTCGAACGTCACCTCTTTGGATGTGTATCCTGCATCCCGAATCGCTGACGCTATCGCACCGTTCACTTTGACGGAGTAGCCAGGCAAACCGGGATCATTGAGGATATACGCGGACGGGGCTGCATGGCATTTTACTAGAAGGATGAGTAAAAGGCACGAAAAAAGGAGACGTAATTTCATATGCTTATCATCAGCGGCCCGCGAAATAAATCCATAATGAACCGCCACTCCATCTATAGTTTATCCTATGATTGTCCGTGGTTCGACTCATCCGGTAATATTTTCATCCGAAGCAATTCGTTTATGGGCTGCACAATGCACGCAACTCATAACAAGCAAAAACATTGGCGTCTCCCGCCACGTATGGCTCCTTGTCAAGGCGCGGCATTTTTTTGTTCAAAGGAGCTTTGGGAAGGAGTGACATTGGAATTGTGAAAATGTTCAAATGTCCAGTATCCCGCTGCGAGAATTATCAACAAAAGAATGGTTCCCGCCACCACTTGAACAACGCGAGAAGCCGTCCGTTGTTTCTTGCGAGGGGTGCGATTGATTTCGCTTATCTGATTCGGATCCGGATTACTCAAATCCAGAACTTTTCTTTTGTCTGGCAAGTCAGCATCTCCTAACCTGGCATAGCCAGAACCAAAGAGGAAATCCGGCATTGCCGTCGTAATTAGTTATACAACACATTTGCCTTGAGGCACAAAGGATGATACCCGATGGTTTCTTTGATCGAAAGACACGGCT
>JAJZOL010000010.1 GCA_021811565.1 bacterium
ATGTGTTTCGCATCGATAAAATACCTGCACCATACACAACATTATTACTTAAAATCTGGATGCTTTTCTTCTTGGACACCATACATCTAACCATCTCGTCAAGAGAGAAATTCGGCGGGAAACCGTTAGCGTTTTCCTTCTTGGAAACAATAATAGATCATTATATGCATCGTTGCATATGGAGATGAATTTTCGGCGGCATGATTTTCAAACTGGGAAATCCTTTCGTTGATTTACATTTCTTGCGCGATGCGCCAAAAAAATGGTCCTCACATCACGCTTACTCTCATCTCAATCCCCCCAAGCTTCTTCCCATTAAAATAGAGTTCGGCGTAATATTTAAATTCGCCTTTACCGGAAGGATGAAGACTTATGGCGTAGATGATTTTACGCGAATTGGAGGATACTCTCTCCAAGCGAACCGCATGATCGGTCGGGCGGAGTTCCAAGGTACCGTGGATTCCATCGTCAATGAGTATCACGACCCTTTGGGACACGCTAGTCTTGCCCGGACCTACAATACCGAAATTCAGCTCGCGCGGCTGAACCTGTATCTTGGAATGGATAACGCCTTCCATGTTGAGCGAGGCGAAACCAATTCTCCCACCCTTAAAGTATTTCACCCGAACGCCTGCTTCAAAGTCCCCGTCCGGGGCGGATCTCTCAACGGCTACGGACATGATACATTTATCGCCAATCGTCTTGGAGGTGACATGCATATCCTTGGATATCGAGGATAGTTCGACTGTTTGCACTCCGGATTTCACATGCAAGAGCAGTTCGATGGGATCCGACGCCTGAAGACTGCTCATGCGGGTGATGGTTGGAACACTAATCTCATCCCATTTCAAATCGTCGAAAGGCACGAAAGTTTGCGCGTTGATATTCACGCTCACGCCAGTCGGTTCTCCGTTCGCAATCACCTGAACCGTCTCCTCGGTTTTGCCGGTGTAAAGCATGCTGATCTCAAACGGAATCGTAATTCTCTCCCCCGCGTTCAGTACCGATATGCGATTATTGGGAATGATCATACACCCGCAACTTGGATATAGTGCGATATTACGGATGGGGGATCGCCCATTGTTCACTAATTGGAAGGAGCCACGTATGGTACCCGGAGTGACATCCTTGAAATTAATCACCCTCGGGACTGCATCCAAACCGCTCCCCTGGGCGAAGGCGACCACGGATATAAATAACAATGGGATAATGGGAACACAGATACATAAGGATTTGATCAATCTGCGCACAAAACAATCATGGAACCCATTCATGCAAAAACAACCCCCTTGGATCAGTTCAGGCGAGCTATGTATGCCAGCATGAAGATATAATGACACAAGCTCCCCGCTAAAACGAAAACGTGCCAAAGATCGTGAGCGGAAAATTTACCCGGCCAGAGATTTGGCTTGTCCTTGGCGTATATGACCGCACCGACCGTGTAAAAAAGCCCTCCCGCCACAAGCCAGGACATTCCCCCATTCACCATGGCGTGGTTCAAAGGGACTATGGTCGCCAGAACAATCCATCCCATGATAATATACATCGCTACGCGAACCCAGTGAGGGCGATTGTTCCATGCATAAGTCGTCGTCACTCCGAATAACGCAATCCCCCATTCGACTCCGAAGAGACTCCAACCCCAAGGTCCGCGCAATGGAACCAGGCAAACCGGCGTGCAACTCCCCGCGATCAGGAGGAAGATGTTCATGTGGTCAATTCGCATGAATTCATATTCCGCTCGAGGGGTTGTTTTGATGGAGTGATACAATCCACTGGAAGTGTAAAGGAGAATCATGGTGGCGCCATAGATTGAGAAGGATACAACCCGCCATGGGTGTCCATGAGCTGCTAAAATGAGAAGAACCAACCCCAGCACGCTAAATGCGGCGCCGAGAAAATGAGATATGCCGCTGAAAGGCTCTCGAATAACTCGCTTCAAAAAATAATGTCCCATGTGGTGCAAGGGGATGGATACATCAATCCCTCCCCTTGCCGACTATTACTAAACATTAACGTGGATCAGAGGCTGTTTGGCGCCTACCAACGGAAGCTGGGTGTCCCCCATTAACCAAAGGTCTATCCCTCGCGCAGCCTCTCTGCCTTCCGCAATCGCCCAAACGATCAGGGATTGACCTCTTCTGGCGTCTCCCGCCGCGAAAACACCGGGAACATTGGTCATGTAATTGGAATCGGCGATCACATTGCCGCGAGCATCGAACTCCACGCCTAATTTTTCCAGCAACCCGGTCCGCTGGGCATGCAAGAAGCCAAGTGCGAGAAAGACGATGTCTGTCTCAATGGCGAAATCGGAGCCGGGTATCTCCTCCATCGAGCGTCTGCCGTTTGCGTCCGGCTCTCCCCATTGGAGACGTACGCATCGCATACGCTTCAATTGGCCGTTTTCACCCTCGAAAGCCTTGGTGTTCACGCTCCAATCACGATCTCCTCCCTCCTCATGCGCGGAGGAGGTGCGAAGGATGAAGGACCACTGAGGCCAAGGATTATCCTCCGCCCTTGTCTGTGGCGGTTTTGGCAGCAATTCAATCTGGGTGATACGCTTCGCCCCTTGGCGATGGGCGGTGCCAAGACAGTCCGCGCCGGTATCGCCGCCTCCAAGTATCACTGCGGATTTTCCCTCGGCGGTTATTCGCTCCTCGCCGCTGATATCATCCCCCGCATTGAGACGATTCTGCTGGGTGAGATAATCCATGGCGAAATAGACACCGTGAAGCTCCCGTCCCGGAATCGGCAAATCTCGCGGCACCGTTGATCCGCAAGCCACCAGAACTGCATCAAAGTCGCTCGTTAGCTTTTCCGGAGTTATATCGACACCTGCGTTCACTCCCGGTTTAAATTCAACCCCCTCCTCGGACATCTGCCGCAGGCGACGATCAAGGATATGCTTTTCCAACTTAAAATCGGGAATTCCGTAACGGAGCAACCCGCCAATCCGATCCGCTCTCTCGAAAACCACCACATTGTGCCCGGCGCGATTCAGTTGCTGCGCCGCCGCCAAACCGGCGGGTCCGGAGCCGATAACAGCCACGCGCTTGCCCGTGCGAATCGAGGGAGGCTCCGGTTTGATCCATCCCTCCGCGAATGCATGGTCGATTATCCTCTGCTCAATCTGCTTTATCGTCACAGGATCCTGGTTGATCCCCAAAACACACGAAGTCTCGCATGGAGCGGGACACAGCCGTCCTGTAAAATCAGGGAAGTTATTCGTAGCGTGCAAGCGCTCAATCGCCTCACGCCAACGATTACGATATACCAAATCGTTCCAATCGGGAATGATATTTCCCAGTGGACACCCCACATGACAGAAAGGTATCCCGCAATCCATGCATCGCGCAGCCTGAGTCTTCAGTTTCTCATCGGGAAAGTCGGCGTACACCTCTTTCCAATCATGAATCCGTTCCTCAACGGGCCTGCGCGGCGCGTTTTCCCTACCGTATTTTAAAAATCCTTTTGGATCAGCCATTTTTCAGTTCCTCAATTCATAAAGGCGACATGCATTTCACGCCTTCAAAGCGTATGAAATCCTCCATATTCAGGTAATTGCACAATTCGTTTGAAGGTATTTAGCCGAGCGTGAAATGAGAGATAATAGCCTCATTTCCTGAATTTTGCAATTACCTCTATTGAATGTCAAAATACTATGATTATCCTATTCCCGCTTCAGTGCGAATCGTCATGCGCATGGGCGGCAACGTCAGTTATGATGTTTTCACTGCGCTCACCACCATATACGG
>JAJZOL010000022.1 GCA_021811565.1 bacterium
AGCCGGAATGATACTCGCTAAAAGAGGAAAAGACTTACGCGCAGATCGCCTCCGATTTCGGTGTGCATCCCACCCAGATCAATCAGTGGAAGACTGTATACGTGGAAAGTCTGCCGTCAATATTCGAAAAGAAGTAATCGAAACTCTGCGCCGAACGCGCCGCGAATGAGAAAAAGATATGTGAACTCTACTAGGAAATCGGTCGCCTGAGTGCACAATTGTCCAGGCTGAAAAAAAGGTGGCTTCCGAATATGACAAAATGGCCCGCATGGCTTTAATTGATCCTTGTTCTTCGGAACAGACAGTCACCGTCCAGTGTGATTTGTTGGGGGTTAATCGTTCTGGTCTGAATTACACGACGCGAACGCCCTCCGAACGCGAGGTGTGGACAAAGCATCGGATAGACCGTGTATACACTCAATATCCGTTTTACGGTTCCCGCCGGATCGCTGCGGTTATAAATAGTGAGTATCATTCCGGCTTTGGGGATTATCCGGCATGCCGTAACACGATATCCCGTTATATGCGTGAGATGGGCTTGCACGGAATTTGTCCCGGTCCAAACT
Source organism: bacterium (assembly GCA_021811565.1). Classification (GTDB taxonomy): domain Bacteria; phylum Armatimonadota; class Chthonomonadetes; order Chthonomonadales; family CAJBBX01; genus DTKV01. The sequence goes on from JAJZOL010000022.1 coordinate 567, forward strand.
TATCCAAACGCGCCCTGATCGCCGCTCGGCGTCCCTATCTGTTGAAAGGATTGTCAACAACACATCCCAACCATGTTTGGGGAATAGATATCACGTATATCCGATTATTTCATGGATGGATGTACTTGGTGGTGCTACCGGACTGGTTTTAGCGGTATGTTCTGAGCTGGGAGACGGATCAAACTCTTGGAATGCCGTTCGTTCTGCGGGCTGTCGACCGCGCCCTTGAGAGGACATCTCCGGAAATATGGAACAGCGATCAGGGAGGTCACTTTCCAAGCGATCAGTACATTTGCCGATTGGAGGAGCACCATGTGAAGGTGAGCATGGATGGCAAGGGGTGCGCCTTGGACGATATCTTAACGGAAAGGTTCTGGAGAACTCTGAAGTATGAAAACGTGTATCTGCACAATTATGAGACCCGGAAGGAGGCCAGAGCGGGCATTGATGAATTCATATGGTATTACAATACCAGTCGACCGCATCAGTCATTGGGGTATGCAACCCCTTCGGACGTCTATTTCGCAAAGGAAAGAAAAGGAGAGGGATGAATATAATCAAAACATTTGCGCGGTGATGTTGTCGTTGTCCATGCGTGGCGATTTCGGCATGCTTCACCGCGCACATATGACAACGACAATGTTACACCGGACGCTTTCCGCCAAAACAACATGGTTGTAAGGTCGAAGCTTGGCGGAGGATGGGAATTTATTGTCGTGAAATTATTGCAGAAAGGACAAGTACTTTACATGAAAAGTCTGATTTGCTGTCCGAAAATATGGTACACCTTAGTCCCGCCCTATCATAACATTACCATACATGATAGCACATAGAAGCTTATCGACGAAGAGTCCTTATGCAGGCGCGATGTGCGTGCCTGATTAAGGCACCAGGACGCAGTGGTGTGAATGCCTGAAACCGCTTGGCATCATCCTTCAATCGCAGTTTGAGGAGTTCAAGGTAGCGCAGAAGAAACTCAAGGTCTCCAGATCGGAAGCTGTTTACGCCACATTCAAAAAAGCCTGGCGGGAAGAGACAATGCTAACATCATTTAAGTAGTGGAAATAAATCCTAACAACATCATGGATGAAAATTCCAAGTTGCTCAAGTGATATGACTATGTCGTAATAAGAATAAGAATTGAGTGCCAATGAATATAAATTCATCCGAATTTGTCAGTATAAAGGATATTGGAGTTGCATATCGCAAAGCCAAGGTTGATGCTTATTATTCGACTGTGCTCATTAGATCAGATTTTGTTGCCTATGAAAAAGATTTAAAGTCCAACCTTCGCCAGTTCGAACACTTGATCATTCAGAAACCAGACGAAATTTTGCTCGGAGATTGGGTTCTTGTGCCGAAAGGCATTGAAGCTGACTCATGCGAAACACTCGTCTATTCATCACCCGATGATCAATGGACGGAAATATTGCGGTCGAAGAATTGCTCAAGACCTAAAGCCGAATTCCGCTTGATGGCTCAGCCAAGCGTTGAATTCCACCTTTTGTCGGCATTATGGATACTGAAGGTTGGACATCTTTACGATTCAAAGTTAGGATCATCGGCTTACGGAAATCGCCTTAGACGTAAGCGGGATGGATTGGTAAACAAGTTATCAATAGGTTCGTTTATGCCATATCCGAAGCCATTCAGAGATTGGCGGGATAATGGCATTAACGCTTTGCAGGATGCACTCAAAGCCAATAAAAGAGTGGTTGCAATTACCGCAGATGTGAATGGTTTCTACCATGAACTGCATTCTGGATTTTTATTGACGGATAAATTTCTTGACTCCATTGAGCTAAAACTCAATGCTGATGAGAGGCTGTTAACAGAAGTGTTTGTTGCGGCTCTCGAACGTTGGGCACAGTCAACCCCTTTGAAGAAAGGTTTGCCCGTTGGTCTGCCGGCTTCTGGACTTGTTGCTAACATGGCATTATTTGAACTTGATCGTGCAATTGAGCGAGAAGTTGTGCCACTTTATTATGGTCGCTATGTGGATGACATTATGCTTGCTATAGAAAACACCTCGAATTTTATGACCCAAGAAGATGTATGGGAGTGGGTCTTCAAACGTGTTAATCGACTATTGAGATGGACCGATGAGAAACAGGTGGCCTTTGTTCCTGACTATCTTTCTAATAGTAAGATCGAGTTTTCGAACAATAAGAACAAGGTTTTTATAATCAGTGGCGACAGCGGACGTAACTTGATTGATTCTATTGCCCACCAAATACATCTGCGTGCGAGTGAGTGGCGGGCCCTTCCCGATTTGCCTAAAGATCCTGCACACATACCAACGGTACTTGTTCAAGCCTCTAAGAAAGATGGAGAAGCAGCAGACAATCTGAGGGAAGTCGATTCTCTCATTCTGAGGCGCGCTGGCTTTGCTATCAAACTTCGAGATTTCGAAGCTTACGAGCGTGACTTACCTCCTAGTGCCTGGGAAAAACATAGGCACGCATTTCTCAATACATTTACCCAGCATGTACTGGCTCTACCGACGTTTTTCGATCTGGCGGACTATTTACCGCGTGTGATACGTATCGCGACTAGTTGCGAGGATTTTGAACTGCTGCGCAAATTATTGGATAGGCTTTTTGAACTTGTAGAGAGAGTCTTCGAAAACAGTGAAAACAAACAAATCGAAATCAAAATCAAGTGCTATCCGGAGGAGAATGATTACGAGCCAAGTATCATGAAACAAAAATGGATGCAGCATTTGATAATTATGGTATATGAGAGTATACAGGCAGCCTTTCCATACCGGCTGAGCCGAGACGGTGCACAGGCCTGGATGAAGCATTTTGGGAATGATACAAAATTTGCTGAAAAGCTCAATATTGATCTATCACCTAGGAAACTCAAAGCACAACAAGCGGAGTTGTTTGTGCATGATCTCGCTCATATGCCTTTCCGTTTTAAAGGACTGCCTCCTGAACTTTCATTTTCACGGTCAATGCCTCCTAAGAAATGCATCTTGACATTGGAGGCCAAATCGATATTGCCGGAAAACATTACTTCGGGGATTGGACATGTTGCACGTCTGATGCGAATGTGTAATGCCAAAGAACCTGAAGAACTCCCTATAGGATTGCTTTTCGCGACAAGACCGCTTAATATCCAAGAGATTTACATCTTGCATCCTTCGCCATATGATCCTAAGAAATGCATCTTGAAAT
>JAJZOL010000071.1 GCA_021811565.1 bacterium
TTCCGATATGCGAGGGAATGGGAAATTGGATTCGATGGAGGAAAGATTAAATAAGAGATACCATCGGTTTTTAAGCGGATTAGCCGCAGGCAATGCAGCGATGGTAATATTTACTTTGGTAATATATCAGTGGGTTCCAAGATGGCTACGGCTATTCGCCTTTTGACGCCCGGGATGAGGATCGCGCCAATATAATAGATTCTATTGAATTTCCAATATTGCATATTTTCATCTACGCTTGTTGAAGGATTATTAAATTTGTCGGCGTCTCCTCCCCGAGCGGGGTCGAAACCTGCTCCTACTCGGCCGACGGGATGCGGGAGGAAAAGGTCAACTCGTCAGGAACCGTATATTACGTGAGGGACGGCGAGAACGTGCTCATCGAAACCGACGTGTATCTAATCACCCAGACTCACTACACCGACTTCCCGGGGATGTGGGGCGGGCTGGCATCCGAGCGAAGGGGCGGCGTTTCCAGCTTCTACGGGTTCGATCAGTAAGCCAACACGCGCATTCTTTCGTCGTTAGATGGTAATGTTACCGATGATTATCTGTACAAGGCGTTCGGGGCGGAGTTGGAGGTTTCCGGAACCACGGTCAATTCGTTGCGTTTCGGCGGCCAGGTCGGGTACTGGCGGGACGAGGCGGAGAGGCTTTACGTTAGGCGAAGGGTCTTGCGGGTTGATCAGGGAAGGTGGATGAGCCGGGATCCTCTGGGGTTTGGCGGCGGGGATTGGAATTTGTATAGGTATGTAGTGGGAAATCCGTTGATTGCTGTGGATCCATATGGATATTGGTGTTGGCATTTGCACAATCATAATTGCATGGGAACTTCTTGTCACGGCGATCCATATTGCAACCCGGCACGTAAGGCATCCCCTGTCAAACAGTTCATCATGAATTGTTTGAAGATTGAAATAAGTCTTGGAGTTGGACCGTTAAAGCAAAATCCGCCGTTTTCCGAAGGCGGAACATCCATGAATGATTGTATTTATCAAATGTGCAAGCTAACCGCCGAGAATACACTTCCCATGTGGTGTCATAGTGATTTGAACGATTTTCTTGAAAAATTTGGCATTGAGTTGCCTCCACATGTAAATATCGGGGTTAATATCTGCGGTTGCATCGCGGACGCCATCTGCAAAGCTCAAACCAATGTCCATAGCGTCTATGAAGTATGCGGGCATGCAAATGACTATAATGATTGTTTAAACTGTTGTGGAAATTTTCAATATGCTGATCCTTGCGGCTGGGTTTATTTAAGCCATTTTTGAGGATGAAAGGGATTATATGATGGGAAATACAATGAATATTAATCGTTTTATTGCTAGCTGCATACTGTTTCTTATGCTGGTGATGTCCCCTATTGGTTGCCGCTCTCAAAACAAGAGCAATGATTCTCATTCCATCATAGAATGGCTGCCTGTTAGTTATGAGGGAAGTGTTATAACAAAGGTTGGCGATTACAAACTGTCTTACCCCATCAATCTTCCGAAGAATCTAAGGCCGCTTGGCAACAAAGCTTTGGTAGGCATAATAAAGTCGCACGATACGAATTATTCAAACAAGGGAATGTTTTCGCTCATAGCGTACCTTTTTTTTAATCCAAAACAGGAAAAAGAAGCGAAAAGCTGGGCTCAAAGTTTAAAAGATTATAAATTATGGATTAACGATAAGGATATTCAAGGAACAGTTTCTTATAATTTTTCACCGTACCCTGATGGGTGGGGCTACCGCCTTTTTGCAAAAACAATACATGGGGATATAGCATATGTTTTTTCGGATAAACCTAGTTATATTGACAGGGAAAATTTAAAAGATACCACTGGGTTACCCAAGGATATTATTATGTTTGATCGTGTTATGTGGAAAAAAGGATCGCCAATAAATGGTGTTAAGAGATTGATTAGTTTATGGATAATACAAAGACAATCTCTTTAGTTTGTATTCGGTAAATACCAAAAGTATTACGCACAACAGAACATGAATACTCTATATGCTATAAAGATTACGATAGCTAGAACTTGATTATAAGAATCAACGCACCATTCGACCAGCTATTCCACTCTCTCAAATTAATTGCGATCTGTTTCTCATATCAATAAGTGATGATTGGAGAACCAATTGGTTCGCATCTATTCTCCGCTAGGAACGGAGACCTGCAATTTTGACTCTGCAGATAGGATGCGAGAGGAAAAGGATAATTCATTGAAAATTGTATTCGATGTCCTGGACGGGGAGAACGTTCTGATAGCCCAAAAAAACGAACGTAGTACGAGAACGAGGTTTTACGAATCCAAAACAAACCGTTCAATCGCAATTGCGGCGCCATCGTCGGCAAACGAGGACGTCACATAATCGGCGGCTGCGCGGATCTCTTCATGTCCGTCCCCCATGGAGATTCCAAGTCCCGCCCATTGAAGAAGCTCCATATCATTAATCTGATCTCCGATGGCGATAGTCTTTTCGCGAGGGATGCATAGCAGGTCCGCCACCTTCTGAGCGGCACTAGCCTTATGCGCTCGGCTGGACTGCAAATGCGCACCACGTCCGCCGTAATCCCCTTGCGCCCATTCGTAAATTAAAGCCTCATCGCCGAATTCCCCTCTCCATTTGGAAGTCATGGATATCGTGGCTTCCGCTGAACCATAAGTCTCAATGCTTACAGGAGGGGACGAAAGGTTGACTGCCAAATCATCCACAATGCGCATCCTTTCCGGAAAACGCTTCAGATAATCCGGAGGGGCGGGGCAGGGACGGTCGGTGAAAACCCAGCGATCATCTTCTTCAACCGCAAAAAGCAAGGGAGCCAATTCGCAGGAATGAGCGATTTGTACCGCTCTTCGCGCCACTTCCAAGGGAAGAGTGATTTTTTCGATGCAACCTTCGTCATGCACCTTGGCTATGATGGTGCCATTGAGAAAAATGCCGTATCCTTTTCCAATTTTATTGACGATGGCTTTGGATGTGTAACGGCTTCGTCCGGTGCAGAGTACAGGAAGGCAACCCATCTTCTCCGCCGATGTTATCGCTTGGAGAGTGTGCGGAGATATAGAATCGTTTTTGCCCACAATGGTGCCATCCAAATCCAAAAAAAGGAGTTTATACTTCAACACGAATCTGATTTCCTTCCATAACATATCTCGATTACAATACCCGGCTCAGTGATGTCCCGCTTATCGAATTCATCCATTCCATGAAGATATCGGCGCAATATTTAGTCATCTCGTGCCTTAGGGGGGCCTCACGCCAAACGAGGTTTTCCGTTAATTGCTGCAACGCGTAACGGGAGGCTCGAGCGTGCCTTAGAGGAAGGATGGCATCCTCGGTGCCGTTGATAAGCAGGATGGGCAAAGATCTCAAAGCGGGAGTTTCGGGGATTTCGGGTAAATACTCGGGTATCACTCTGCTGCAAAAGCTCGCAACGCCTGCGATTCGTTCGGGATAGGAGATTGCGGCGGTTAGCGCTATGGTGGCGCCCTGACTAAACCCAGCCAGATAAACATTGCGTGGATCGCCTTTGGGAGTGGGAAGACTTTCAATGTAGGAAAGCAATGCTATCCGGCTTTCCTCTGCTTCGCATGGATCATCAACGGGGCCATTCGGTGTGAATTCGACGTTGCACCACGCATACGCATTGTTATGAATCTCTAATGGGGCGCGAGCTGAGACTATGCGCAAGTTTTTAAGTGTGAGAAGCCATTCCGGGTAAATGGTTTCATTTTCCCGGTATCCGTGAAGCCAGATTAGGACAGGCGGGTCGTTATTCGGTGAATCCAAGGATGAAAGCTCAATTGTTTTTAGAGTGATATTTGAGTTCCAGCGTTTTTCGTATGATCTAGGTGCATTCATGTGTGAGAGAAAAAAACCCCCTCGATTTAGGCGATTTGAAGTGAAGGAGGTAATTCTCCTTCACTTCGTTTGAAATGGTTACGCGGAATGATGCTTCACTGTGTAATTCAGCAATCCGCCGGCGAGAATGATTTGTGTCTCTCGCGGGGTTAGATTGTGTTTGGCTTGTATCGTGGAGCCCTTTGTTTTGTTTTTGATCGTGATCGTGTCACTGGTCACCTGTTCGCGAATATTCTCCATGACTATCTCGTCACCTTGGTCAATGGAGTCATAATCGCTCTCGTGCACAAACACCAAAGGAAGTATCCCAAAATTAATCAGGTTCGCTCGATGAATGCGGGCGAAGGATTTTACCAGCACCGCCTTTATACCGAGATACATGGGAGCCAAAGCGGCATGCTCGCGGCTAGATCCCTGACCGTAATTCGCCGCCCCCACGATAAAGCCGCCACCCGCCTCCTGTGCGCGTTTCGCGAATGTCGGATCGACTCGTTCGTAAACGTATTGGCTGATCGCCGGAATATTCGATCGCAGAGGCAGGATTTTGGACCCCGCCGGAAGAATGTGATCGGTGGAGATATTATCGCCGACCTTAAGAAGCACCGATCCTTCGAAACTCGCCGCTGGTTCATGCGCTAGAGGAAGCGGTTTGATATTCGGTCCGCGGATTATTTCCGTATCGTTGTTGGGGGGCAACGGAGGGATGATTAGGCTATCATTGATGGAGTAGGCATCCGGTTCGTCTATCTTTTTATAGTCGATTCCCATCTTCTCCAAGTCACGAGGATCAGTGATGCATCCCGTAACGGCGCATGCCACGCAGGTCTCCGGACTCGCAAGATAGACCTGAGCGTCCATTGTGCCCGATCTTCCCTCAAAGTTCCGGTTGAAGGATCGAATGGATACTCCACCGGTGGGAGGAGCCTGCCCCATCCCAATACAGGGACCGCACGCGGATTCAAGAATTCGGGATCCGCCGCGTATCAAATCCGCGAGAGCCCCACTCCTGGCTATCGTTTCAAACACCTGCGCCGAGCCAGGCGTAACGGTCATGGATACGCTCGGATTGACCGTGTGATCATGAAGCACATAAGCGGCGGTTCCAAGATCATGGAAGGAGGAGTTTGTGCAGCTTCCGATGCAAACTTGAACGACGGGTTTCCCTGCAATATCCTTGACTTTGACAACTTTGTCCGGGCTGTGTGGCTGAGCGATCATCGGTTCAAGTTGGTTGAGATCGATTTCAATGATTTCGTCATACGTTGCATCCGGATCAGCTTTAAGCTCTGTCCAGGTCTCCTCTCGTTTTTGCGCTCTGAGGAATTCGCGTGTGCGAGCGTCAGACGGGAAGATGGATGTTGTGGCTCCCAGCTCCGCCCCCATGTTCGTGATGGTGAACCGGTCGGCTACCGCAAGAGCTTCCACTCCCTCCCCGCAATACTCGAAAATGCGTCCCACGCCGCCTTTCACGGTTTGACGTCGCAAAATCTCAAGTATTATATCCTTGCCGCTCACCCATGGTTGGAGTTTTCCGATAAGTTTGACACCAACCACCTTCGGCATGATCATGTTGAAGGGGCCGCCCGCCATCGCCACAGCCACGTCCAAACCTCCGGCTCCAATGGCGATCATGCCCAATCCGCCGCATGTGGGGGTGTGGCTGTCCGATCCCAACATGGTCTGCCCGGGAACGGCGAAACGCTCCCTGTGCACCTGATGACAGATGCCATTGCCGGGTCTGGAGAAATAGAGCCCGTATTTGGCCGCTATGGATTGCAGGAATCGGTGGTCATCCGCGTTCTCAAAACTATTTTGCAGCATGTTGTGATCAACGTAGCTTACGGAGAGCTTGGTTCTCACTCTTAGCACTCCCATCGCCTCGAACTGGAGGTACGCCATAGTGCCTGTTGCGTCTTGAGTGAGGGTTTGGTCAATACGAATTCCAATCTCCTCCCCCGGAACCATCTCTCCGCTGACAAGATGATCCTTCAGGATTTTTTGCGTTAGGTTCATCCCCGATATTGCTCCTTCCTCATGCTAAGTTTCATTGTGTGTACGATGTGCCCGATCAAAGAATGAAATATTCGATGCGATTATCATTGCACATTCTTTATTTTACCGCTTGAGGGCTTAAGGAGTTGCAATTGCAAGTATTCGATTGTTTAATTAATCTCTTACCGATGGAAAATGATGGCTATGCACGGTAGTAATAACCCTAGAAAAAGGAAAGCGCCGGATGCATCATTGCATTCGGCGCTTAGTCAATGCCCAGGAGAGGAGTTGAACCTCCAAGCCCTTGCGAGCACTAGAACCTGAATCTAGCGTGTTTGCCATTTCACCACCTGGGCATATCAGGTACATTTCATTGATAGATTATACAGTGTCTGGTATAATGAGTCAAGAGTGTGAAGCAGATTTTCGATGTGAAGATTAAATTGATACGCTGGCATAGCTATCCTGCCGTGGCTAACATGCGCGTCGATATTGCAGGTGCGTCAAAACAAAAATTGGACAATGCTGAGTTTTACCGCCGTCTCTCGAATGATTAAGGAATACCGGTGATTCTGACCGTAACCCCCAATCCATGCGTTGATCGAATCTATTCCGCCCCCGATTTTCGGTCGGGGAGAATCCATCGAGTCAACAAACCATTGGTGCGAGCGGGTGGGAAAGGAATAAACGTGGCGAGGACCTTGCGTCTCTTAGGCGGAGATGTGCATGCAACCGGTTTCCTAGGCGGATTGAACGGCGAGTATATACGGGGCGAATTGCGTAAAGAGGGTATTGGAGACTTTTTTCTCACCGTTCAGGAAGAGACACGCAATAAGATCGCCATTACGGACACTCGCACCGGGGAGGAAACGGAGATCAACGAACCCGGTCCGGCGATTGCCGAAGAGCAGGAAAAGTTTCTAAGACACCTTGATAGTTTGGTTAGAAGGTTCGGTTACTCCTATGTTGCGTTTTGCGGAAGTCTTCCCAGAGGCGCGAGCATCGATTTTTATTTTCGATGCGTGGAGTTGGTGCAGTCCTTAGGCGTAAAATGCGCGGTGGATACTAGCGGCGAGGCATTGAAACATAGCATTGAGGCTAAACCTTGGATAGTGAAGCCGAACAGGACTGAGCTTTCAGAGATGGTGAAATCGGAAATCGAGTCCTACGAGGATATCATGAAACAATGTCATGCTATACTTGATTCCGGAGTAGGCAATATCATGGTAACATTAGGATCGCGTGGAGCCGTCTATATTAATGGGGATGGCGCGTGGTGCGCTAAACCGCCCAGGGTGCCCGTGGAGCATTCCTTGGGCTCTGGAGATGCTTTTCTATCAGGATTGTTGCGGGGTTTTGAGAAGAACCTCGACCCTCCGGATGCTTTGAAATTCGCGATGGCCACTGCGGCGTTGCACATTCAGGGGGCGCTTCCAGACGAGTATGCGAAGAAAAATATATCGGAACTTGAGACCAATATGACCGTTTGCAAGTTATGCGTCGGGGGCGGAGAGTAAGGTGTTTGGAAATCTATTAATGATTGATAGCATTGGGCAATGGGGGTTTGTGTTGGTAATCGCCCTCATCATATTCGGCCCAAAAAAGATGCCGGAACTTGGAAGGCAGATTGGCACCTTCCTGAGGGATATGAATAAGGTGAAAAATGATCTCCTCGGGCAGATTCACTCTGAGATCGATAACGTTACGGATACGATATCCTATTCTGATCCTTCACCAAGCTATCGAACAACCTATCCTCAGATAACCTCCACAAGCGTAACCGACACTACGGACGATTTGACCGATTACACCATTGTTGGGATGACTCCGAAGGAACAGAACGAAGATAAATCGAAAGAGGAGTATCAACCAGCTTATCCGGGATATTCACCGGATGATCCTGCGGAAAGCCCGGCGGTTGAGCCATTGGCGCAGGCGAAGGATCCGGAACCTGAAAAAACCGAAACGGAGATTAAAGGAGAAAATCATGTTTAATACTTTGGCTATGATCGAAGGCCCCACCGGGTGGGTGATCATCGGCGTCATCGTTCTTCTTCTTTTTGGAGGAAGCAAGATACCGGAGATGATGAAAGGCCTTGGCACCGGTATGAGGGAATTCAAGAAAGGCTTGAAGGAGGAGGAGGAACCTCCTAAAAAAGAGATAACCGAGGGCGAGAAGGATTCTGCTAAAAAGGAGTGATTACAGGTTTTCGACCATTCCTTCAGCGTATTTTTCAGTTATTAGAGGAGAAAGAATTTGAATATTATAAACATCTTGTTGAGCATTGTGCAGGTTTTATTGGCCCTGGGATTGATATTTATCGTTTCGATTCAAACGACGAAAAGCGAAGGCTTAAGCGGAACGATTGGAGGCCAAGTCACCTCTTCATTCAAGGGGAAGCCGGGTTTCGAGGAGAGATTGAATGATATCACGAAATATTTGGGGATAGGTTTTTTTGTAGTTACTGTGTTGGTCGCCTTCACCATGAACAGATGATCTTTCTCTTTTCACTTCAATAAGCGTTCCGGCTCTTGAATACCATCGTGCCGGAACGCATTTCATTTTCATACCGCAACGCACATGCTAAGACAAGCTCATCGAAAAGCGGAATACTCCCTGCTTTTTTTTGTTACTTTGCTCCTACTATTCGGTTTTACGCTTGTTTTTTTGGCGCGGATGAGATTGGGCGTGCCCTCTAACGCCATAAACATCAACACGACGACCTCGGATCAACTCGCCCTCGCGTTCAAAATCGATCCATCTCTCACAAGTCGAATCATTGCCGTGCGTGAGAAAACAGGGGGCTTTGATCGTGTGAGGCAGGTGGGGGATATCCCGCTCTTTTCCGCGACGGAATGCAGAGTCATCGATTCCATTCTCCACGCCGACAATATCGATTGGAAAATCGCTCCCCCCGCCGTATTAAGACAAGCACTCTCGCTATCGACACCCATTCTCAACCAACTCGTCTCAGAAAGAAACTCCATCCCTACTTCGGCGGACATATCCCGCATTAAACTACTTGCACCGTCTCAATGGACGATGATGCGAAATCGATTGTATGTTCGCACTCCCTTTCACGTATTCTGGAGTTTCCTGTTCGCATCCCTACTGTTTCTCTGTATGCCTTATGTTGTTATTGTCATCTACAAACGATTCAGCATGGAGGCGGATCCGTATCTACTGCCTCTTATTTGGTTTTTGTCAGGACTGGGAGTGATTCTACTCTTTAGTTTCAAGGATCCTTTTTGCGACTCACCCGCATATCTCCATCAAATCGTAACTCTCTGTTTCGCCATCATCTTAATGATGTTCGTCAGCCTGATTTCCACTCCCGTGCGTCGTCGAATGCGCCGATATGTAAATTGGTGGGGGCTAGGCTTTTTTGTTTGTGGCATTCTAATGAAGGTTCTGGATGGAAAAACGATAGGGAGGCGCATTGTCATTCACCATTTTCATCCCGCCTCCCTGTTCTTTTTGCTGTTCACGTTCTTTTTCGTTTCTTACCTTTCATCTCATTCCGATCTCTATTCGGAGGCGATTCGCCGTTGGCGAAGTCCGAATCCTGTTGGAAAAACCTCCATTGTTTCTTCGTTGTTTCGTTTTCAACGGGAGGATATCGCGCCCGCTATTTTAGGTGGGATATGTATTTTATTCACTTTTGTCGTCATGCATGACATTGTTTCAACCGCAATTATTTGCATTTTGTTTGCGTCCATCTATTACCTTGCAACCGGACGATCGGGAATGATAAGTGTAGGAATGGGACTTCTACTCCTTATAGGTACGTTTGGGTTCCTCGTACATGCGGGCGACATGCAGTCGCGAGTTGGAATGTGGTTGCACCCTTGGAGCAATGCGTATGGAAACGGAACTCAATTAGGGCAGGGTTACTGGGCGCTATCCTCCGGAGGCGTTTTCGGAACTGGTTTGGGAATGGGTATGTCCGATAAAATCCCGCTTGCCAGCACTGACATGATGTTTGCCGCCATTGGCGAGGAACTAGGGCTATGCGGTGCACTCATTATCTTGGCTCTTTTCGCGTTCCTTGTTCAAAGAGGTTTGCGCATCGCACTGCACATTCAAAACGATTTCGACAGAATACTCGCTGGAGGATTAAGCGTTCTTTTATTCAGTCAGGTTTTACTGATTACCGCTGGTGTGACGGGGCTGTTCCCATTGGCGGGATTGAACCTGCCGTTCTTAACATATGGAGCGTCAGCCCTTTTTCCTGATTTTATTATCATAGGAATCCTATTAGGAGTGAGTGTGAAATCGGCATATCAACCTGCCGAGGATTTCCATCCCGTACTTCGGACGACGCATGGGAAATACACGCTTGCGGTTTGGATCGTTTTAATAGGCGTGATCGGGGTTGGTAGGCTATGGTGGATACAATTCCTCCGTGCCGATTGGTACGCCACGCGGAAAATATCAACTCCTGACGCCGATGGAATCGTTCGGGCGAAAACGAATCCAAGAATATTAGCCATTCAAAATAACATCCCACGCGGCTCTGTTTACGATAGATACGGAAGAGTTCTCGCCACATCACATCTGGATGAGATCGTAAAGTCTCTTGGGGATGATTTATCCTCCGGTTTAATTTACTATCGAAGAGGTAGGTATTATCCGGGTGGCATTGCGATGGTTTTTCCTGTTGGCTGTGTTCGGAATGCCTTCACTCCGAGTACAGGGGCGGAGAAAAGATATGATCAGAAGTTGCGTGGTTACAGTGAGGATAAAGATCTAATCCGGCTCTATCGAAGACAAAATCTGCCGGCCTGGCTATTCGGAGGGGTTCCCACCGGAAAAAATGTAACTTTAACATTGGATGCGGCATTGCAGGAGCGGAGCGTTGAAATTCTCCAACGAAACCTTGGCGCCGCGATTACGCTCCGTAAGAGGGGTAGCCCAAAGGCTGCGTTAGTTATGATGGATCCCGCCACTGGTGAAATCATTGTGTCCTGCTCTTTGCCAGGATACGATCCCAACAGACTATTGGCTCTTTCGGATAATTGGAGATCGAATCACACCGGACTAATTCCTGCCATGATGCATTCACTGCATTACGGTCCGGATCAAACTCGGTTGGCGCAATACGAGCCTGGGAATGCATTCGAGCCATTCGTAGCGAGTGCGGCACTGAAAAATGGGATCAATCCCAAATACCAATGTAATCACACGCTTTCGAATTTGACATGGTCGAATCAGGGAATTACATATCATCTGCGTTCCATTTCCGATATTACGGGTGCGCCGCCTCATGGTCTTATCGGTCTGCAGCGAGCTCTATCCGTATCCTGCAAGGTGTATTTCGCCCAACTCTCAATCAAGCTGGGGGCGAAGGAGTTGCGTCGGATGTTGGCATCCCTACAGGGGTTCGGATTTGACCATTTGCCGCCGAGCAATCGTTTTGTTTCCAATCTTCCTTTGGCGGCGAATGGAGTTGGGTTGACGAGAGTGTCCCCCTTGGAAATGGCGGACGCCATAGCTGCAATCGCAAATAAGGGCGAACGCATGAAACCCATCCTATTGAAATCCTTATCGCGTTCCGGACAAAAACCGTATTTTACCAATCCATACATTCCTATATCATCGCCGTTAAACCCGCAAGATGCAATCAGGATGGGGGATATGCTGCGTGTGGCGGAAGGCAAGGAGATTGATGCGCTCGGATTACGACCTTCGGGTTATCATATCGCAGCGAAAATCGCAACCGTGGAGGGAGTGGATGGCGAGAGATGGACTTGGTATGTGGGGTTCGCGCCTCAAAGGAAGCCGATTCTCGCCTTCGCTTGCATCGTCCAGGGGGGAGGGGAGAGCGCTCGAAAAGCGGTGATCCAATCCATGCGAGAGATACTTCGGGAGAGATTCGGAAAATAAGCATGGACGGCTATATAATGGGATGACCTAGGTGCATCCATTCGATCAGGATGAAATACATTCTATCCACCAACAAGGCGAAACGTGTCATGATCGTCGATCCGAAAATAGCCCCAAACCCTATCATCATCAACCACCTGCCCACCTGCGCGTATCCTCGGATCGCTTTGGTTTTATGTTCAAATGAGAAGAAGAAATAGGTCAGCACTGAAGTGAGCGTGATAAGGAAGATGGCGTTGTTGATTGCTCCTGAGATGCTCAAAATATGCGCTGCAGGTGAGGGATCGGGGTTCTGCAAAGTGTATATCGTAGGTCGCAAAGACTTGAAACTATCCTGTATTTGCGGGAAATATTGGCTCACAAATCCTTGGAAAATCGTTCCCGCAGCAAATCCGCTCAGAATGACCAAGGGTATTCGACTAATCCACGAATGTTTTTTACTAAAGACGAAATAAGCCATAATCGCCAGCGGGAGTATCCATAACCACAGCCACTGGTGCTGTTTGAAAATGGGGTCGTACCACTGCGTGCTAAGTACTTCCGACCAAGCGATAACCACTCCGTACCCAGCGGCAAGTCCGAGATAGATATGTTCCACGAATCGATAGATGGGATTTTCACGGTATAGGGTGGAGTAAACGGCAAGCGTTACCAATCCGCCCAGAAAGATGTTCAATCCATTCTGTCCAAAGCGAAGGTAATAGAGATAAGCCCCGAAGGAAATCGGGATCAGGCAAATTACGGCGATGATACCAATGGTTCGATCCGTCAGTTTCATTGTCTGGAACGCTTCCTTGAGAGAAACATAGCTAGATTGCCTACGAAGATGGAGAGAATTACGAGTCCGAAAGCGGCGGATAGCGGACCCATGTATTGCCTGCCGGATCCCCAACCGCCCGTGTGATGTTCCACATTCAACTGTTCGTAATCATACGCGCCCTTCGCCCCCCATAAGATGCCGGCGAGTTGATGGGATGTGTAGTAGGGGATTGCTTCGGGAGCCATGACGGATGTGCATGCAAACCCCACTTTGACCCCCGGCTTTAAGAACTGTATCCAATAGTATTGCGAACTAGATGCCGATATCTCCACAACGATCTGGATATTATCCGCATTACGGATGCCTTTCATTACAGGCAGGTCTTGCAAAGGCTTCTTTAACACGGCGTCGCGTTTGACGGTTTGAATTAAATCCACGCTGATGCCTTTTACGTAGTTAACCCCGTTCGGCTGATACCCGAAATCCACCCAATTTTTCCCATACACATACCCGTATTTCTTAGCCACGGAGTTCACCAGGTTCAAAGCCACTTGGGAACCACGAGGGTCGAAAGTGGAGATGGCGAAGCGGATATGTCTGCTCATGAGTTGGTTGAGTATCGCCTCCATCTGTCCCTGATTTTCCCCCCTCGTATTCTTGGTCCACGTCGATGAGAGCAGGACAATCTTGTTGGGAGGCGTGGCGTTGATGGTGTTCCAAAGGTCCCGGCTCATTGGCAACGGTGCATTGGGAATATTTATCGGCCATATCGTTGGAATGGCGATCACGATGACGAGAATCAGGTAGAGGATTCTTCTATCGATCTTTTGAAGCTTCTCCAATAATGGCGTTTCATTGTTCGTGGTGTTATTCATCATGTGCAATCGTTGAAAGGAGTGAATCTAGTCTCCAAACAAGGCTCCCTTTTCAATACCCAGCCAAATTCTCAATCCCATGGCGAGTCCTCCAAGCCCCACTCCGAAATCAATGGCGCGCAGCCCCGGGGAGCTAATAATATTCAATATCCAACTGCTCCAAGTCTCAATTCGAAAATTCGACCATAGCCCGTAATCCGGGACTTTATCCGTAATGAGTCCGCCAAAAGACAATCCGAGCAATACGATGAGAGCCGATGTCATGAGAATGCTCGCTTCGAAAGATCGAATGCGAAACGCTCTGTAAGACGCCGAAAGGATGAAAAAAGCGATTAACGAGAACATGGCGGCATCCATGTTCTGATACACTCCGTCAAAAAGATGATGATACACCTGATCCACCCATTGGGGGTGATGGAGATTGGCGCGTGACCAAAAACCGAACACCATCATGGAGAGCGTGGATACCAGCAGCGCCAGGCTATTCACCCATCCCGAGCGTTGGCGGACGACATTGTTAAAGTGCATACGTATCAGGGAGAAAAGTCCCAAGCCAAAGAGGAGAGCTGACAGGTCCTGTGCTAACGGATTGATGATGTTGGGGATAAGGTCGGTGAGGAAATTTTCCGGAACCAAAACCCCGTGATCAAGCACCATGTGGGTCGGCAGAAAATATTCCAAGGCGTAAAAGAGACCGGAGACGAAAACCAAGACACTTAATAACGGACGGCGGAGCGTTAAGGGTAGTTTGGTCAGCAGACCGATGACTATGAACGTAACGAGTAAAACTCCCGCTAACGCCAGCCAAATGGTATTCCCTTGTGCGATCTCCCAGTTGTGCATGAAGCCTCCGACGATTCCACGCCTTTCGATGATTAGAATAGATGTCTGATGGAGTGAAGCAGTGCGGTCCAGCCCCCATCTGCGAAAAGCGTATGGATGAGCGGAACGTGCGGACCTCCTGCGTATCCGGTAACCGTGTAGATGATGCTACCGAGCACGATAAAGAAAGTCAAAAGCAATTTTGCATAGTCCTGACCTACAAGGCTGCCCGTCGCCACAGGCTCCTTGGAAAGATAGGCGCTTGCCGCATAGAACTCATCTCCTATGATGACATAATCGCAAGCCGCGATGAAAAACGGCGTTTGCGTGGTCATGACCGTGCCCGCCACTTGGATCGCTCCGACGCTGTTGGCCACTTCGGCGAATATCAGCGATTCCGCGAAGAAGGAACCTAGGAAGAATGTCGCCGCCACCTGCTCTCGTTGTATAAGTCCCGCCACCGATGCGGCGAACGCAAATTGCTGATCGCTTAAAAAACGGACGGAATCGGGATCGTACAGTTCCGGTTTGCCTTCGGCTTGATAGGCGTCCTGAATGACTTCCTGGCTGATCGTGTACAAAGTGGCGTCACAAACGCACATTCGAATGGGTGTGGCGAAACGGGCGGCTGTGCGCGTGACGTGGGTGAAAACGTTCAGCGCCTGCAAACTCACGATATCCAACCCGAGAATCCCAGGGATCATGAGAATGGGCTTGCCCATCTCCGTGGCGCGACCGATCGCTTCATCTATGGCGTTTAATCCGGGGATGCGTCGGATGAATGGAATGCTTCCGCGCATCGACTTGATAATGCGCACCATAATCAACATAATCAGAGCGCCTTCAAAAAACGCCACAAACCAGTTGTCGCAGGCGTGTTGCATATTTAACTCGATTGCTCCGTAGGTGCGCTGGAAGAGCGGTTTTGATTAGCCGATATCTCCTCGATCCTGCAAATGAGATTCTCCACGTTCTCCCTCTTTTCCATAAGTTTCGAGGCGAGAAGAACGTTATCATAACCGAAAAAAGGCGCCATGAAAGGGGAGAAGACCACCACGCCCTGACTGGCGATATAGGTTAACGGCTTATGCATTTCCAAAAAGAGAATTGCGGGGATTTCGAGTCGCCGCTTGACCACTTCCTTAGCGATTTTCTCAATCAACTCGGAACTCTTCTCGGGAGGAATATCCTGTGTGAAATCATACATCGGCGCTAATCTCTTTCGATTCACCGATGTGAATGGCTTCCGGAGCTAGGTTAGCGATCATCCTTAAAACCTCTTTTTCCTTATCCTTTGTAAAATGCAGTTGAACACCGCGAAAGGCGTTCAAGCGTCCTTGGTTGTTCAAGGGTGAAAGTCTAACGCCATCGGAGGAGTGAAAAATCTGTTTGACTTGCCCCCATTCCATCTCCATTTTCGTCCATCCCCAAGCGGCGGATACTTTTTGCTGAGATAACTGATAGTGGATTGGCAAAAGGAACTCACTTACGGAAGTGAAAATAAAGAACATTCCCATCAAAACGAGCAACAGAGAATGAAAAAGAAACCAGCCCGAAAGCCCTGCCAATGCAATTATGCATAGGATCACTGCAGTTCGCAGAGGCTGCGTCTGTGCTTTATGCAGCGTCCACTCCATTCGAACACGATCCGTATCCGCGTTTTTCTTGGTTTTCTTACTCATAAACGTTTCAGAGACTGCTTATGGAATATAGGATTATGAAACACCTCGGGTTTAAAAGTCAAGCGTGATCTCCAATCTATCATTTATAAGGCGCGGTTCCTCTTTTCCCGCCTTGCTTGTCTGATTTGGAAAGACGCCATTGGGTAGTGAACGTCGTATAAT
Source organism: bacterium (assembly GCA_021811565.1). GTDB lineage: Bacteria > Armatimonadota > Chthonomonadetes > Chthonomonadales > CAJBBX01 > DTKV01. The sequence continues at coordinate 16,033 of JAJZOL010000071.1, forward strand.
GGTTGGGAGAAAGCTTCGTAATCGGACCGAGAACCTCAATCTCCATATAGTTCAAGGTCGGGTCGGTGTAACTTTCCTGACCGCACCCATCATCGGGATAGTTCGAGCCTTTGTAATATTTGGCGGATAGCTGGAACCTTCCCCGGGAGGAAACAGCCGTCACCGTTCCCCGTCGGGAATCGGTTCCTATCTTTTGCACCGCCTTCGGGTTTCGCGTAAGGATGATTTTGTTGGGATATATGTGCAGATACTTGGGTGAAATCTTATAGTTGTAACGATAGACTCCCTGAGTGAATTTGGAATCGCGGTCACGATGCAATACAGCCTTGCAATCGCCCGGCACCTGAGCGATCTCCCAGACCCCGTAGTTCACGGGTTTGTCTCCCGTATTCAGCATTTTGTTTGCAATTACAATCTTCGCTTCTCGCGAATCCATGCGTATGGTGCGTTCGAAGCGAATGCCAAACCTCTTGCTCTTCATGCCTGTGATGTGAAGCCTATCGCTTCCGACGATTTTCACCTTGCACTCCCCGGAATCGATCCATGGATCGGGCGGGAATCCCCATAAGGATTGAGGAGAGTTCCAAAGCTTGTCGCCGCCGAAATTCACCCACCCTTTGCTTTTGGCGGGGGGATTCGTTTCGCCATACAGGGAGGGGTTGGTCCATAGCACGTTGGGATGTCCTACGAATCCAAATCGCATAATCCTTGCAATCGAGGGAACGAATACGAGATCAATTTTCCCGTTGGTCATGCGGTAACAACCCCGCCAACCGTGGTAGGTGATCCTGCTGACGCTCACCTCAGCATTCGAATTAAGAGTTGATAGCGAAAGTAACAGGACGCATAGGGCGAATAACGCCTTTATGCACGCGAAGCTATTTCGTTTTCGCATGGTTCCTCCATGATGCCGCCATCATTGACTCGAAAAAAAGAGGGATGATATAATCGGTTGGAGCGATATGAAAATGCATTTGCCTATTATAACCATAACGACGGATTTCGGAAATCGTGACCATTATGTCGCCTCCATGAAGGGTAGGATTCTCTCTATCTGCGAGAATGCGATCCTGGTGGATGTCACTCACGACGTTGAGCGTCAAAACATCCTCCATGCCGCCGTGATTTTGGGAGCGATCAGCCAGGACTTCCCCGAAGGAGCCGTGCACTTGGCGGTTGTGGATCCCGGGGTTGGGTCCTCGCGTAAGCCGATAATCCTTTGCGCCGACGGGAATTACTATGTGGGTCCCGACAATGGCATCTTCACGAGCGTGTTGAACCAATCCCATGAATGGAAGGCATGGGAGTTAACAAACACCTCCCTGCTCACCTCAATCATCTCCACGACATTCCACGGGAGAGACATCTTCGCACCGGCTGCGGCGTATGTGGCGCGAGGGGAGAGCGTTGAAAAGTTTTGTGAACCATTGAGCGAGGTGAACCGGATTTTGATTCCCAAGCCAATACATTTTCCTAGACATATCGTCTCTCACTATCTATCATCGGATCATTTCGGCAATGTTCTGTTTGATTTGACGCTTGACGAATTCATCACATGGAATATGGCGAACGCTCCGGTTCACATCAGAATCCACGATCATGTGATAGGGGGCATCTCCGCCACCTATTCCGACGTGCCCTCCGGTTGGCCCTTGGCGTATTTCGGCAGTTCCGGCTATCTTGAGATCGCAGTGAGAGAGAGTTCCGCCAAGGAATACTTTCAGTTGGCTGCGGGAGACAGCGTGGTGGTGGAGCTATGACAACCCTTTGGAATCGATTGTGATCAACTCATCACCTTGTTCAACAGCTCTTCATAACTATCCACCACATCGTACTTCACGGAATTGGAACTTATGGCTTTGAAATGCTCCCTCGCGCAATGGATTTATATCTCTTCCAGCCGCATCTCCTCAAGGGAATTTGCATCGAAAAGCCTGTCCATAAGTTCGTCAAGGGTGTCGGGATTTCTTATGTTCGATATGATGCTTTTGACGCTTTCAGATGGTTCGCCGAATTTGCGTTTCATCTGGCGTAGCAGAGTTTCCCGCTTTCCTTCGAACTTACCTTCCTCGCGACCTTCCTCCATGCCCTTTCTATGCCATTGCGTAAGCATTTGTCTCACCTCCTGCGATTTTCTTTCTTCCACCCATTCATTCCAGTCGGCTGTCTCCGATTCCTTGAGAACGAGGTATTGATCCACCATGTTCAGCAACACGGATCGTTCCTCGTCCCCCACGGAAGCCTTCGCGATAAGCTCGTACGCCCGG
>JAJZOL010000127.1 GCA_021811565.1 bacterium
ACGCATCCTTGTCTCATTACGGAGCGAAAGACACCTCAAGAGAATAGAATCCATCGCGGATAAATACGGTGTGCAAGCCCTATGGGTTGGAAGCGTGGGTGGAGATCACATGAGAATAACACTGGATGGAAAGGACCTCATCAATCGCCCTGTATCTCAACTACAAGCGATTTGGCGTATTGCCATCGCTAATATCATGACACAGGATAACTAATCCGTTGGATTGTTGAAATGTACATGGGTCTTGAAGGCGGGGACGCTTTGGCGTCCGATACGCTTGTCTAAGGCACTAAGGAAAGAATGATCAATATGCCTCAACCTTCTGGATACGCTTGGAGCGAAAGCCCGAAAGAGGAATGCGGTATTTTCGGAATTTACGCTCCGGGCGAGGAAGTGGCGCGAATTGCCTATTTCGGACTTTTCGCTCTACAGCATCGAGGTCAGGAAAGCGCCGGCATCGCCGTGTCCGATGGCGATCGTATCCTTTTACATAAGGAGATGGGGCTTGTCACGCAAGTTTTTGATGAAGACGTCCTCCAGTATCTGCGAGGGGGGATAGCCATTGGGCACACCCGTTATTCCACCACCGGTTCCAGCATCATACGCAACGCTCAACCCTTGTTTTGCACCTCATCAATCGGCGATATCGCCGTGGCTCATAACGGCAATCTAGTAAACACCGCATCTTTGCGCGATGAACTCCAAAAAGAGGGAGTCATCTTTGAAACCACTAACGACAGCGAAGTGATCGCTCGCATGATAGCCCACTATCATAAAAGCTCCATCGAGCAGGCGGTTGTAAAATGCATGGAGCGATTACATGGAGCATACTCCCTGGTAATCATGACCAAGGACAAGCTAATCGGGGTGCGCGACCCCCATGGCATTCGCCCTCTTTGCATCGGAAGGATCAACAACAACCATTACGTGTTGGCATCGGAAACTTGCGCTCTGAATGTGGTGGGCGCTCACTTCGAGAGAGAGGTGGAGCCAGGGGAGATGGTTGTGGTGGATTCCCTAGGAATGAGAGAAACCCAAGCCGTTCCTTTGGCTAGACACGCCACATGCCTCTTTGAATTCATCTATTTCGCACGACCGGACAGCCAGATTTACGGCAAGACGTTACATGACGCCCGCAGGCGCATGGGGCATGAACTCGCCAAGGAGCATCCTTGTCCTAATGCGCACTTAGTGATCCCGATTCCGGATTCCGCCACTCCCGCCGCGCTCGGTTTTTCCGAAGTGTCGCGCATTCCCTACGGGGAAGGGGTAGTGAAGAACCGCTACATTCAGCGCACATTCATCCAACCGGACCAAAGAATGAGAGATTTGGGGGCTAGGATGAAATACACCCCCCTCAAAGAGACTTTGGCGGGAAAGAGAATTGTAATGGTGGATGATTCCATCGTGCGAGGCACTACGACGGGCAAATTGGTCCGTATGCTTTTCGAAGCAGGCGCCTTGGAGGTCCATGTGCGTATCAGCGCACCGCCTGTGTGCCATCCATGTTATTACGGCATTGACATGGCGAATCAAAATGAACTTGTGGCGGCTTCGCATTCCGTGGAGGAGATACGCCGGTTAATTGGAGCCACATCCCTGGGTTTTCTTTCTCTTGAGGGAGTGGTACGCGCCATCGGGTTGAACAAAGATAAGTTCTGCCGCGCCTGTTTCGATGGAAAATATCCTTTGCGCGTGCCGCGTGACGTAAAAGTGACCAAGCTCGCCTTGGAGCCGATGGCTGCCAATGCAAGAAATGATATGGACACTGAGGATATCCTGGAGGTTCCCGAGCCCATATTGGAAACGCTTTGAACGAATCCGAAACGATTTTCGCTGTTATACGTCTTTTCTTGTGATGATGTTTGGATGAGCCAGTCACCATGGAGGAGATATGGAAAATCGTTGCAAGGAGAAGATGATGAAAAAGACGTTTAACGCCCTTCTGGGTTTGGCCGTCGCAGCAGGCGGAGTGGGCATTTTCAGCGTAGCCACAAAGTATGCGGAAAGCCGAAAGATTAATATCTCGGAACGGTTCGCTGATCTGTTAGTTCATCCCAAGTGGATCATGGAAACCGATGAGATGGCGAAGGAATCGCCGGATGCTGCATTGGCGGCATGTTGCGCTTGGTTGATAGACATGGCCTACAAGTCAACCGAAGGGATCATTGGCGCACCCCTGATGGATCCGGTGGGATATGAAAGACACGCTTACGAGCCTAAAACCGGATACGATGCGACAATTGTCACCACCGGTTTGGAGCCGGAAGCCTGCTTGAAATATGAGTTGACCCTGCCGAAAATCGCCAAGGTAAGCGGAGGGAGAAGGATACATGCGGGCAAGTTGAATGGCACCCGAGTTCTAATTCACGCTCCGGATTCCGTGACGATAAAATTCGACTCCGGGTACGCCGTAAATATCGAGACGAATTTTGAGTTCTCCAACAGCCTGGTTCCTGTTTTCGGGGGACCTTTGCAATTGTCCGGATCGGCGTCCATTTCGGACAATCGCAGAAACGTAGGCAGAATAAGTTTTCAACAGGATGGCGCCGTGGCGGGGACAATCACGAACGGGGATAGGATTGTTGGACGCATATCCGGCTCCATTTCAGACGGCATCACCATAAAAAGATATTAGCTTGTCGAGACAGGTTATCATTATCAATCCCTACGACTGTTGATTTCAACTAAATCCACATAGTGAACAAAAGGAGCCAACCGAATGGCGGACCAGCCAATAACCTATCGTGATTCCGGGGTCGATATCGACACAATGAACGAAGCGGTTCTGCAGATGCGCGATCACGTACGCCAGACCTACACGCCCGAGGTTTTAACAGACATCGGCAGTTTCGGGGGCATTTTCGCCTTGGATTGGAAAAGCTACGATGATCCCGTATTAGTATCCAGCATTGATGGCGTGGGAACCAAACTCAAAGTGGCGATCATGGCTGGAAAACACGACACGGTCGGAACTGACTTGGTGAACCATTGCGTGAACGACATTCTTGTGCAAGGAGCTCATCCTCTCTTTTTCATGGATTATTTCGCCACGGGAAAGCTGAATGCATCCATCGTAGTGGATGTGGTGAAAGGGCTCGCCAACGGATGCAAGGCTGCGGGTTGCGCACTGCTTGGCGGCGAGACTGCGGAGATGCCGGGGATGTATTCAGATGAGGATTACGATCTGGCGGGATGCATCGTGGGGGTGGTGGACAGAAATAAAATCGTGGATGGAACCGACATCCAAGCCGGGGACGCGGTGGTTGGATTGGGTTCAAGCGGATTGCACACCAACGGTTTCTCACTCGCGCGTAAAGTGCTGTTTGAAGAGGCGGGATTAAACGTAGATTCCAAGCCTGATGAACTTAACGGGAAAACGATCGGGGATACGCTTTTACAGCCCCATCGTTGCTATGCGAAGGCGGTGCTTCCTCTATTGGAGGAGTTGCCTGTGAAGGGGATGGCGCATATCACAGGAGGGGGATTCTATGATAATATTCCGCGCATCCTTCCAGTGGACTGCAGCGTGACCATCGACAGAAGATTGTGGACGCCGCCTGCGATCTTTGAGATGATACAAAAACTCGGAAACGTGCCTGAACCGGAAATGTACCGCACATTCAACATGGGAATCGGCTACGTATTGATCATGGAACAAGCTGCCGCCATGGAGGCGATCGCGCGGAATATTATCATAGAATCCCC
>JAJZOL010000082.1 GCA_021811565.1 bacterium
TAGATCACGAGTTTGATTCTCTCATGCTGGCTATGATAAAACCACTGATACTTCGCCCTGAAAAAGTTAGGATCACGTTCCAAATACTCCTGAAGAAAAGTCCATAACAGATATGCATCGCTTTTTTGTTTATCAAAATTCGTACTTACTTCTATGACTCTCAGAAACTGCTTTAATCCATGCAAATCGTAATTATCTATAATTTCATCTCGAGTAGAGTATTCTCTTTCTTCAAGTGGTAAATCATCAACTTTCATTTTTCTTGGTAAATTGGACACACCAAACTCACTCAAGATATCGATATCTATATTATAGGATGTATACTCATCATGTAGAAACCACACATCTTGAACGTTACCAAAATAACGCCGCAGTTTGGGAGTGTTGAAATAGACTTCAGTAGGTTTTTTCAACGCCGTTTTTCCTACTGGGTTAGTGACATATAAAAAAGGAGTTTGCTTAGCAGCTTCGATAAGTCTTTTTTTCCCTGATGCCGATTCTGAAGCCAAAGCATGAACAATTATCCGCATATCCTCCTGACGTTCGACTTTGGAAATTGTACGCTCTCTTAATTCATTATACTTAGGTAATATTGATAGCACGAGATTATCGTAAATATCCGGTTCGGATAACCCAAGTCGTTTGAGGAATGTGACCGCGTGTTCATCTTTTACAATGAACCTCTTCACAACTGGAAACATTGTCTCTTCATCTGGAGGCAAATAGGCTTTAGGAGTTATGCCATCCCTTTTGAAAGGGATTTCCTGAACCCCACTCTCCAAACGCAGAATAGGCTTTGTCCGTAAAATACCAAACTGATCGTTTTTCCATCGAGGAGCCCTCCAAAGTGCCTCTTGAACGGATAAAAATTTATAAAAATTAACAAACCATTCATCAGTCTGAACGGATAGGAATGAGTGGTCAAGCTTTCGAGCAAAACTTTCCGGATCCACCTCCTCAACTTTAAGTTCCTTAATCAAGTATGTATATAGATCACGAGTTTGATTCTCTCTTATTTCTCCGGATAGCCATTTCAGTGTGGTTGATGTCTGAAACAACTGCTTCAGTTGCGACTGTCTCAACAAATTTCTTAGTTCCGCGCCTCGAGCCAGTTTGGCGTTTTTCGCAGAAACGAACGAACCGTCATCGGCGGGAAGAAGTTCCTCCTCAATCAACGCGTTCCGAACTGATTCATATATGGGATAGAGCATTGTGTAATCCGAGAAATCATCGGTTCTGACTGGAAGTGCCTCGAGGAAAGAAACCGATAGCAAGCCTAAATCCTTTATTTCTGGCAGGACATCTCGGATTAACTTGGCGGTTTCCCGAACGAGAGTTGTATTCCACATATCACTACTCGGGATATTGTCGCGAGAGGGAGTCGTTCTGTACGGTCCCTGGATCAGAAAACCAAGCCTGGTCTCCTTCTCCGTGGGGAAATAAACGTAGAGAGGAGATGATTTCACTCGGGATACCCGTTCAGATTTGATTCCGTTTTTCTCTTCCGTTTCCAATCGAAAGCTGATTTCCACTCGTACAGTCTTTGTTTTATCTGGAACGGTAACTGGACGACTGAAAATAAGCCACCTTTCCTCCTCATATTTGTCATTATTTTCTCCGATTACAGTTATTTCCCTAGCGGAACCTCGTGATTTCCCCTCTCGCAGGTATTCCCCTCTTGTTGTGTTTGGCAATCTATACTCAATTTCATTTATATTTCTCAGAAAAAGTAGTGTTCTATCGCTAAGGTTAAGGAGACGATCTCCGATTTCCTTGCATGCTGTTTTGGGAGTGATTTTTTCAGAGTTAAAAGGAAAGACAAAGAGTGTGGTCAGATCTTTACCCACTGTTTTTTGGGGAGCTACGTACGGACGCACGTAGTTCTCAATTTTGAAATTTTCATCGCCCGAATGAATTTCCGGTTTATTCGTGTAGGCGTAAACAGACTTGAAGCCGATCCCAAATTTCCCAATTTGCGTCAGATCCTCTGTTTTGGTTCCTTCCCCAACACCACATACACCTCTAACATCCTTTTCATCGAAAACACGACCATTATGGGACACCTCCAGCCTGTCTTCAAACAAGTCGAAAATAATTCGGGAAGCCCCGGCGTCCTCCGCATTCTGAAGGAGTTCAAAAATGAAATGCGTTCGATCCGTATAGAGGTGTCCCAGAAAGGACAGGTGCCGTGTCCCCTCACCGTACTCACGTATGTTGTCTTCTCGTATCTTATCGTAATCACTTCGCATTGGCATTTCCTCTCGTAATATGGATAACACCGTAAGCTACCGAACTGGCTACAATATCCGCTCTCTCCTCGGCGATCTCCAGTTCCTGGGTTCGCCGTGCATAATCCGCTTCCGCAGCAGCGATCTGAGACCGTCGCATTTTTTGTATCTTTTCATTTGTCGCTTGGCTGAGTTGCTCCTGAAGAAGTGAAATTCTAGCACGATGACTGGTGGATAGACTCTCACGCTGGTACTCTGCCAATTCCCGAGTCCGCTTTTTATGCATGCTTTTAGCATTATTCCACAATTCGTAATGCTTGGTGTCCAAATCGTCCCAGCAAGAAGAGGCAATATTATTCGGTATTTCATGAGGATAATCCATCGCACTCATCAGTAGGCTGTTAAAATGCTCGGTTATAAAGTCATTTGAAGAAATTGGCTTAAGTACCAAGTCTTCCTTGATTCCGTATAAGCGCCACTGGTATATGTTGAATTCATAACTCCCTAATGGTATTTCATCTGATTCAATCAATAAATGAGTAATGATACGTTGCTGAGAATTAAATGACATTGCCGCCTGCTTGACTAAAGGATGAAGCGGCATGATAAAAGCGGCATCGGGGTTTTGGATCGCACAATCGGATTCGAATGTGATGGAAAGATGCTGGCTCCCACCCTTCAGCCAGTTTTCCCATTCACGGTATACGGAATTATTTTGTCTTGGAAGTTGCTGAAAATCCTTCAATAGATTGGCGCGAAATTCCTGCGCGAGTCGAAGGGTTTTGAGTGACTTTTCCCCAAGAATAAATTCCTGATCTTTACCGCATACGCGTTGAAGATAAAGCGTAACTAGTCTGCGTAGTGAATCCGAAGACAACCAGAAGCTAGTCGCATCAGCGATTTCTTGATTCATTTGCTCTTGTGGTAGCCGGATTCCAAACAACTCCGCTTGTTTTTGTTCCAGTTCTTCCTGTTCCTGAATGAGCCGGATTTTATTGTCAGCCAATTGCTGGAGCTTACTTTTCCTCTCATCTTCACTCAATTCATAGTTCTCTGCGATGTTTTTAATATCACGTGTGATTTCCCCAAGTATTTCCTCGCTACCTCCAAGTGCGCTGTTAAAAACACCAATGCGCGATAGGCATCGATCGTAGATATCTGCGTCAACTGTTCCAGGAGTAATCAGATTGATTATGGAAACGCTCTCGCTCTTCTGCCCGTTCCTATCTATACGGCCAATGCGCTGTTCGATTCGCATTGGGTTCCATGGAAGGTCGTAATTTACAATACAATCACAAAACTGATAATCCAGGCCCTCGCAGCCTATTTCAGAGAATAACAAGATATCCAAACAATCCTTGTCTTCCCTCGGTTTCTCAAAGCGTGTGCGAAATGCCACACGCTCCTCATCCGGCGTCCCCCCATGAACCAATCCGATACGAAAACCGTCTTTGCTGAGATGTTTATAAAGGTAGTATAAGGTGTGTCGGAAGCTACTGAATAGTATGACCTTATTGTTATTAAGGATTTGCTTATCACGAATGATCTTTCGCAAATTATATAGTTTGGGGTCTTTCGGTTCCAGCGTGAGTACCTCGTTGAGAAGATTCCGGATTTGTGTTTGTATCGGAATAATGGCATCCTCTGAAGGTATGTCAGTATCATCCGCTTCATCCCAAACCAGATCATCCAAATGACGATTGAGAATATCCTCAAGAAAAGGGGCTAAGCCGAAAAGGCAACTGGCAGCCTGTCGTCTAATTGTTGTCATCATAAAAATCACATTGACATTGTCATGAATCTTACTGAATATCTCAGCCTGTATTCTCAATAGCTCGTCGTGTAACCGCTTTTGCGCCGGAGTAAAGGGCACGCTGACTGTCTCTGGCTTCCGAACCGTAAAATTTCCAATGTCTCGGCGGTGAGTTCTATTGATGATCCCCGCAAAAGTGTGCATTCCTTCCACATCGGAAATCATCCTTACACGCTCTTCCTGCGCAACCTCATTCTTTAAAAGCTCAGAGCAAACATGAATGAAGGTTGGATTGCGTTTAAGAATGGACTGCCCCCATGGGGTGGAAGCAGCCTGCTCAAGGTCCTCCCTCGCCTGTTTTTGCCATCCCGCCGCTTGAGATCGCATTTCTAACACCGCCCGACTGATAAATGGGTTTGGCTCCGACATATGCGCGAAACTCTCCTGATCGATGATGAGATCGGGGCGGAGCATATTTAATAGAACAAAAAGATCATTGTTTCCAAGCTGAATAGGAGTTGCCGTCAGAAAAATAACCGCCTCGGCGTGATCACAGAAAAATCTGACTGCCTTATGACTATAGGTATTTTGATTACGTATATGATGAGCTTCATCCACGATAACCATGTCGAATCGCGGTGGTGGATCTAGTTCTAAAAGGCCTTTTTTGCTCTTTCGCTTTCCGTCAGAGGCGGATCCATACAGAAGCGATTCATCGAACAGGGAGTAAGGCAGAATGACCTTCTGATATTGATCCGGCCAAACCCCATCGGCATCCATCTCAATAATGCAATATCTTAAAGTAGGACCATCTATGTGAGTAAAACGCTCTTCGAAACGCTTCATCTCGTTCAGCCATTTTTTCTCGGTTACCAAAGGTCGTGGACAGATAATGAGCACGGAATGGATCTCCCGTCGGGCTTGAAGTTCGCGAAGGATAAGACCTGCTTCGATAGTCTTCCCTACGCCCACTCCGTCAGCGATAAGCAAGCGAGGTCTATCAGAACGGATAAAACGCAATACCGGCCGAAATTGATAGGGGATGAAATCCACGCGGGCAGCATTAAGTGAATAGAGCGTGGATAGTCCAGGATAATTTATCTGAAGAGCAGTGAGATAGGCGTGAAATTGGTCACAAGGCAAGATATTCTCTTTTTCCTCAATCTGATCTTCAGCCTGTAATTGCGAGGCATAGAACGTTTGAATCGCGCCATCTATAAAGATCCTGTATCGTTTCTCAGGCTTTCCTATCAGCACATTTACCACGGCTCCGCGACTTGATGGATTAGATTTGACGAAGACTATCTGTCCAGGGGCGAATTCAACCTCACCATGTTCCGGCATCGGGAGTGTCTTATCGAAGCCATCGTTTACTGAAGAAATGGGTTCCGCGGATAGAAGCGTCGTTTTTGCCTTTCGTAACTCTTGAATCAACTTGTCATTCGCGCCGATAACGCCCGCGAACCGTTGGATGGTGTCCAGATCCCTATAGATATCATCAATGGGAAACCCCTCAGTATTGGCATGCGCCCAACGATTGCGTACCGTAAGCATCTCTTTAACAAAGTGCCGATCTTCGAACGTCAGATTCATGCTGTTTGATATCTCATACCAGTTTTGATCCAATACCCTCAAAAGCCCCGCCAGATCCAATCCATATAGGGATTCTATGTCTTGCTGCTCCATTCGCCGCTGTTGCTGATATGAAAGGGCATTCAAGACTGCCTTATTCCACCAGTCGTCGAAAAGCGATGGCAGTACTCTCTCAAGAAACCCTGCCAGTTCTTCGGTCAGATCGCTGAGATATTTCGCAATGTCTCCTTGAATTAAGGTTTTGTCATACATTTAATTCTCACCTCATGCTTCAAATCATTTACCCATCTTAATAAATTCAATGAGTGATGTATCTATCCTTCCACAATAAAACTTAAAAGCTCCTCACTCGCACAACCACTCGCCGCTTGCGACTCTCTTTGCATACTGTGGGCGGTGCATGCAATATACCCAGACCGGGATCACCCTGCCACTACATAGCGCCGCCACCATCACCCGCTGGTACATGCTATGCCCGCCGGGATGAAAGCCCTCCAACCGGTCGATGGGGGGCAGGTCTCGAAGCGGGTCGGAAAAGGTCACCAACTCCCCATGGACTAAGTCCCAGTCACCGATCGGGCGATCAAAGCTAAGGACGCCGATCTCCCGTTGCCTCCGAGCGTCGGCGAGTGGATCATCGGTACCCGTGGAGAGAATCAATTCCTCAGGCGCTTCGAGTGCGGGAAACCCAGCCGAGAGATGGTACAGCCTTCCCCAGACCACCGCAGGTTCAATCCCCACGGCATGGGCGCAGAATCGATCGTGATTCCAGCACCCCCGCTTAAGTGTGCCATAGACGAAGAGCCGCAGGGGTGTCTCGGAACTCTCTTCCGGGTTTGTGTCCGTCTCAAATGGTTTGCCAATGTTCATGCATACACTCCTTCGGAGAAATGTTCCTCCTCCTGCCTGTGTGAAAAAAAGTATGACACAGCTCACGGAAAGAATATCCCGAATATCCCGAATATCCCGCACCCAAGCAATACAACGGGGAGACAGTCGTCAATATTATCTAAAACGCATGTCTTATTAAATCGGCAATTAAATAGATGATAAATTTTGTGAAATCACTCTTGATAAAGTTAATATATTCGATGATATTTAATTGCCGAATTAATAACACGTACATCATTCGCAAGCATTCCAATGGAGTCACTCGATTTAATGGCGAAAAATAGGAAACGAAGCTTGGATCGCCCATTTTGAGTTCAACGAAATAACCGTGGAACCCATTTTGCGATACCCCATTGACAATAAGAACCGGAATTGCAGCGAAGATCATCCAAGCGTAATAACCGGCAGCGGATACCGAAACGTAAGCTCTTTTAATACGATACCCCCAACTCTGACAAAAAATATCCGCCCGTTTTTCCAATCCGCATGAATTTTCGCACACGATATCGGCTTTCGACGGATGGCGGAGGTGTTTTTTTATCAATGGGGTTTCAAGGCGAATTGCATCATCAAAAAACCACACGAAACTAGATCGTTGCCTCAAACAAAAATCCACATAAAATGCCATAAAAGTGTTTTCTTCCAATAAATCGGAAGGGGACGGAAATGAGGTTAACAATGAATGAAAGACAACCGGTGATTCGGGAGATGTCCAAGGTTTATCACAAGGCGAACAAAAAGGAAAAGGGCGAGATACTGGATCAGTTCATGGAGCTTACGGGCTATCGCGACCGCTCACACGCCGCGTTCCTATTGCGCAGCCAAGGGAGGCGTGTGAGGATTTCCCCCGGACTATTAGTCGTGGGAGACATGCGTAAAAGGGTGCGTCGGATCTCCTCCAGGCGATACGACGACGATGTCATCAAGGCTTTGGTGACAATATGGCGAATATTGGACTGCATTTGCGGCAAGCGTCTGAAGCCCGTTCTGCTTGAGACGGCGACGCGTCTGGTGCGTTGCGGTGAGATCAGCCTTTCGGAGGAGGTGATGTTTAAGCTTTCGCTCATAAGTGCGCCGACCATTGACAGACTTCTCAAGTCGGAGCGAGAGAGACTCTCCTTGAAGCGAACCTCCCTTACGAAACCGGGAACGCTGTTAAAGAGCCAGATACCGGTGAGAATGTTTTGCGAGTGGAACGAGAAAAGACCGGGCTTCATGGAGATAGACCTTGTGGGGCACGAGGGCGGAGACGCGAAAGGGGATTTCATGTGGAGCCTTGACGCCACGGATGTGAACACCGGATGGACGGAGGTCGTAGCCGTCAGGAACAAGGCTCGCGTGTGGGTGTGCAACGCACTGGATGAAATCAGGCGCAGACTGCCTTTTGAACTTTTAGGGATTGATTCCGATAACGGTGCCGAGTTCATAAATCATCATCTCCTTGAATACTGCAAAAATCACGACATCACCTTTACGAGGGCGAGAGGTTATCACAAGAACGATAACTGCTACGTGGAGCAGAAGAATTACACGGTTGTACGCCGGTCCGTCGGCTACATGCGCCACGACACATCCGAGGAGCTTGAGGTTGTGAACAATCTCTATAAAAGTCTTCGACTGTACGTTAACTTTTTCACGCCGTCCATGAAAATGCTTGAAAAGACCAGGGACGGGGCGAAGGTTTCCAAGCGATATGACACGCCGAGCACACCATACCAGCGGGTGATGAGGTCCTCGTATGTGTCCGTAGAGGCGAAAGAGCGATTAAAGGCTCAGTACGAGAAGCTCAACCCGGCCGCACTGAAAAGAGACATGGAGAGATATCAGAGAAGATTGATGGAGCTTGTGAAGGCGAAAAGTCGGCGGGAGCCGAAAACAAGACAGGATTATGAGCGCGAACATGTCGTATCGACGGGGTACGACGGAGTTGACGCGATCGGACTTTAATATAAATAAGACCACCGTCCGATCGCGTCAACTCCTTTCATTGAAAAGGGGAAAATATGGATTATAATTTGATGCAACGATTGATTTCATGTGGATTTTAATATGAGGCAATACGGATCGAACCCCCCACATGGAATATGGCATGAGATAAATATCAAATAACACGAAACCCATTCATGTAACCTATAATATAAAGTGGATACAAGTTTGATATGCGGATGGAATAACGAATCGTTTCATCATTTTTTTTCGCTTCCATGACAGTATTTATAACTTATATTATAGATGTGGCACGATATGTGCTTTTAAGAATGATTTGGTTCTTCGCTGTTGTGTGTGGGTAATATTATTTACAATGGTTGAGAGTTGCCATCACCTCAGTCAAACAAAATGAAGAACAAAGTAAAATGTGCGATGAGAATGAGCTTTTCACGGTCGCCTTAGGCGTGCACATTCACTATCAGGTGAAAAATATGGAATCCAACCTTGACGAGGGAGAGCTTCATATACATATCCACGTTCCTCCATCATTGCATCCCATAGGGAAATCACACCGAATTCCGGCGTCGCTATGATGATACGGGAGCCTGAATTTTAATTTCATGCCCTTGCCTTTCGAAAAAAAAGATAGTAAAACGGGGTGCTACCGTACCTATACATGAAAAACGAATCTGATAAGATCGGCTTCTCAGCCAAGGCGGGATGACTTTTTTTATCTCCGAAGAATCCTTGGGTTCGTTTGGTAAAAAAAGAGAGTTTCCTTTTTCAATGGGTTTCGAGTGGCGATATCGGTCGAGCAGGAAAAGAATAGCGAATACGATTAAAGCTCATGCCGCGCGGATACTTGATTGCCTCACGGATCATCCTGCAAGCGGCTTGAGGGAGGGATGAACTCTCTTATCCAAGCGGCGAATGCCGGTGGCTATCGCTATCCCCGATATCTCAAAACGATCACTTACCTGATCGCGGGAAAAATGGATTTTGGGTTGCCCCTGTAACAGAGGAAGTGAATGCAAATAATATCACCCATACGATATGCGAGGAACCTAATAGATTTATCGTTGTTTGGTATGGGTTACAACAGTGGGATATCAATCTGTGCACACCTCGCATACCGAAGGAAGCCATCAAGATGGATTTCTGTTCCACCCCGACCATATACTCATTGTTGTATCACTCTCATGAAGAGCGAGGATCTCTTATTTCGCAACCTGGCAGATAGCGTAGAGAGAGACATCTCCTGGCATGGCCGCCGCATCATACACGCCCCAGTAGACTTCTCCAGTTATATTGTCTATCTCTCCGTTCGTCGCTAGCACCTTTCCGGGCATTTTGATGGTGTAATACAAGGCGCACAAGTTGCCGGAGGAGTTGTCGTTCTGAGGGGATTTAATCTGATTGGCGTTCGCGTCTCCTGTCTCCTTCGCCACTTTAAAAATGGAGCGGACCAACTGGATACGTTGATCGGCTGTTAATTTTTTGCCGAAGGTCTCTTTCAGCGATTCGATCATCGCGTTTCCTATCCTTTGATTCAAGCGATGCTCTGCGAGTTGAGGTTGCATCAATAGCACGGGAAGCAACGGTTCGCCCGGGCCGAAGATCGCCTTCCATATGAGTTTGACGGTGTTATGCGTAAGTTTGCGCACGTTCTCGTCTGTCGCTAGATTCGCGGGAAGGAGAGCTTTTAACTCCTTTAAGGACTTTTGGTCCATCTCCATGAAATGAGCATCCTTGGGACCGACCCAATGCAACGTTTCAATGTATTTCAGTCGATTTCCGCTTAACCGCTCGATCTTCACGGTATTGGCAAGGTAGGGCGTGGTTTTCCCGGTTTTTGGATCCATATTTTGAAGATGAATATCGTTTTCAATCGTTTCTCCGGGCTGAATCATGCGTGTCGCTGTGGTGATCTCCTGATTATTTTTAACGGATTTCTCTGTTTTCCATCCGTTTCCACTGGGGAGGATAAAAGGGGTTGCGTTCGAGATTGTCGCATTTGGCATTATTTTAGGAAGTTCATATCGTATCTTCGTCAGGCATGCCCCATTCGGAAAGATGGTATCGTTTATCTCCACACTGGCGCATCCTGCGGTAATCACCGGAAGTAAGGATGAGATTGCAAGAACTATTCTTTTCAACATGATCGTCTCCTCGGTCCGTGCGGCGAATAGGGGCTGTGATTTCAAAGCAATGATAGCATTATAACATATCGTTTCAATTTACAGCGCCGAGCACACACATAGGGGATGCCAAGAGCGCCCAATTCCGACGTATTCTTTCACCACGTCTGAAGGCGTCAAAAACGGACGAATTGGAAATGGAGCATTATATTTCTTCGCAAAGAACACAAATTACCACATCCCCCACATTGCTATCGGTTGGACCGGTGATCAGCAATGCATTCGCCTCTTGAAGGCATGAATAGGTGTCGTTCCGTACCAATGCATCACGAAAATGTTGCGGGGTTGTTTTACGAACTGTGTCGCCGTCAACTAATCCGCCGGCTGCGTCAGTAGGACCGTCTGAACCATCGGTGCCGGCGGATAGCACAGCGATATTCTCCACACCTTGAATTCCCAGTGCGGCGGCGCACGCCACCTCTTGCGACCGTCCTCCCTTGCCCGCCCCCCTTACCGTCACGGTCGTCTCGCCGCCTAAAATCAGGCAATCCATACCCGTTTGGGAACGGATGTGCTCCAGATTTGACGCCATTCCTCCAATGTTCATGCCCAAGTCTTTTGCTTCGCCGCAGAAGGAGTATGTGAGGATCAAAGGATGCAATCCGTGTTTACGAGCGGATACCGCCGCGGCATCCAGCGCCGTATGGATATCCCCTATGATCACATGAGGAACGAAGGGGGTCATGGCTAAGGACGAAACCTCTCGCAAAGCTTTGAATACTTGTGGGAATTCGCCTTCGAGCACATTGAAACGATCCAGAATTTGAAGCGGATGTTCCTCCGATATGGACGAAGTGAAAAATGGACCGGACCCGATCAAGGAGAGATCGTTGCCCATCACATCGGAGATGCAGAGGCATATGACCTTGGCTTTATGCGCCGCTCTCGCCAACCCTCCCGACTTGATGCGCGACAGCCCGCGGCGCACACTATTCAACTCAGCGATGTCAGCTCCCGATGCTAGAAGGAGCTGAGTGACACTCCTTAAATCCGTCAGTGACACTCCCTCCACGGGAAGTTCCATCAACGCGGACGCACCACCGGAAAGGAGAAAGATTACAAGATCATCCTCGCGCGTGGAAGAGAGTAGTGAGTATATCTCCTCTCCCGCTTTGATGGAACTTTCATCCGGGATGGGATGCGATGTTTCCATGATCCGCAAAGACGGATGAGGGGGGGCGTATCCCTTTTTCGTGATGAGAAGACTCTCAAAAGCATAACCCTGAAGGATTTCCTCCATTGCAGTACCCATACCCGTCGACGCTTTGCCCGCCCCGAGCAACAGTATCCTGCGAAAACGGTTCAAGTCGAAAGTATGCTGGTCTATTTTCAGGATGGATTCATTTAGGATAACGGAGCGTCGGATCAACTCTCCCGCGCGGATGGCGTGAAGGGTATCCTCGTATATTCCAAGAGCCTTTTTGGATGCGGGTGATGGATTTTCCTTGATGTGAATCATGCGAAGTGTTTCCCATGGATAAAACCCCGGTGAGGCGTGGCTTAACCCACCGGGGTTTCAATGTCATTATAATTCCGAAAAGGGAGTTTGAGCTTCTACAGCCCCTCATTGAGAAACAGATATAGTCCATCCTTTCCTGGCGCGACCAAGTCAAGTCGCCCTGTTCCTCTTAGATCGGCAAGTTGGAAGAATATTCCGCATCCTGTTCCGGTGCGTATAGGACCATAGTCGATGATCTGTTTGGAGAAGCTCTCTCCATTCCATTTAAAGTAGTAGGTGCCAACGTCATCCCATTCGCCCGGATCGTTGCCGCAGTGGGCGCGATGGCGTTTGCCGGTTATCAGCTCGGGCGCTCCATCACCGTCGATATCCGCCCATTGCAGGTCGTGGTACTGAGCGTTATAAGGATCGATGGGATGCCGCTTCCATGAGCGATTTCCAACTGAATCGATCTGTTGTTCGTACCAGTCCAATCCGTAGTTATGTCCTGCGCCAACGATTAAATCATTCACGCCGTCTCCGTTCACATCCACCACGAGGATCGGAACGGATGCCGCACCGAAATTGAAATCCGGATGAAATACCCACTCCTCATCGTATGGTTTTTCCGGGGCTTCGAGCCATCCACCTGAAAGGATAATATCGCCTCTTCCGTTGCCGGTGACATCCCCAAAGCCGAGACCGTGTCCTTGGGCGTGAGGGAAGACGGTGTGAACCGTGAATTCGCCGGTTCCCTTGCCCGCAGCGTCGGTGACCAGCTTAAATATCTTCACCGGACCTCCGGGCGTATTAGGGATGATCTCCAAACGTCCATCGCCATCCACATCCCATGCACGTGTCGTCTCCACGTTGCCCACATGCGCTATGATGTGTTCTTGCCACTCTTTGCTGGAATCTCCCGGATTTTCCCGCCATCGGAGCGTGTCTCCCCACCAACCTCCGGTTACATAATCCGTCCATCCGTCGCCGTTGATATCCATGGGGATATTGGAGAAGTCATCGTAATACTCACCAACAGCTTGAACCGCGCCAATTCGATGGCGTTTTTTGAAATCAGGTCCTTCGTACCACCACTCTCCGCATACGATATCAAGAATACCATCGTTGTTCACGTCAAAAACTCCCGCGGATTCAAACCGCTCGTCCGCGATGATCACCTTTCTGAATTTTAGCGGCATGTTGATTTCTCCTCATGTAAGATATTGGCAAAAGCGTTTTTCAATAACGCAGCCAAGTGTAATTTCGCATTCCTGAATAATGAAAAAAACGATTGGGTGTCACGCGCAGCTCAATTCATAGCGATTAAAAATGCTGTTTGCAACAAGTCGGGACGAAAGCAAATTTTACGCGACATGTGACGTGTGAACGGTGCGCGTATCCTCCATCTTCAGATTACCTGATTGATCGCCATTCTTATTTCAGTGTATCCTTAAGGTGGTTATTCTTTTCGACGATTTGTGCGCGAAGGAACTCTTATGGCGGATAACACACTGTTTTTCGAGAACGAAATGATAGAGGTGGCGGATGTCACTGTCGATATCGAGGCTCCGGACCTTTTGCCCTGCTACACGTATCGTATCCCAAAGTCGCTTACAGGGCGGCTCCATGTTGGCTCGCGGGTAGTGATTCCCTTCGGTCCCCATGAGCGCAGGGGGTACGTGATGGGTGTGAACCGAATACCTGCAACGGATGACATGGATCATTATCTCAAGGACATAACCGACCTAGTGGAGGACGCACTCACTTTTAACCCGGAACAGGCGAGTATCGCACGATGGATATCCGAGAGATGTCTGACTCCTTTGTCGCAGGTGATTCACTGCATCGCGCCGACCATGATGCTCTCAAAAGAGGTCGTTTATTCACTATTGACAGATTCTGGTGAGAAGGCGGAACTGTCGCGGCTGCCGTCAATTCAAAGGATGATCATGGAGCGGTTGCAGGGTGAGGGCGGTAAGATGGAACTGGACAGACTTCGCGAGATGGTTGGCACTAGCACCTTTGGCGCTTCGTATGTGGCGCTTAGAAGGAACGGGTTGATTCAGGAGAAGCGAGTGGAGGTGGCTCCCCCCGCCCGTGAGTTACATGTCAGAGGCGTTCTGCCAGGGGATAACATTGATTTAACGGAAATTTCACCTTCGGCGAGAAAGGCTTTGGCTGCGTTTCATGCACTATATGACCCCGCTGGGCAACCCGTTCCGGCGAATTTGGTAAGCAAGAAAGCCGGGGTGTCCTCTTCCGTTTTGAAAACACTCATTTCAAAGAACGTTCTTCGAGAGACAGTGATCCACACACGACGGATGCCGGTTCCTATCCCCGCTGAGCGCACCTCACCCCCGACGTTCACACTTGGGCAGCGAGCGGCGTCGCTCTATCTTCGCCAGTCACTGCTTTTCCTGAACCGTCAAAACGCTGTAAAAAGCGTAGATAACAAAACCGATACGGTATTGCTTTATGGGGTGACTGCAAGCGGGAAGACCGAAGTCTACCTGAATGCCATCGCAAACTGCCTGGAGTTGGGGAGAAACGCCATGGTGTTAGTGCCTGAAATCGCCTTAACCGCTCAGGTGGTGGATATTTTCACGGGACGTTTCGGTGACGAGGTGGCGGTGTTGCATAGTAAGCTTTCGGAGGGGGAGCGGCACGACGAATGGAAGCGTTTGCAACAAGGGCATGCAAGGATAGTCGTTGGAGCGCGATCCGCAGTCTTTGCGCCATTGGAAAACATCGGGCTGATCGTGATGGACGAGGAGCATGAGCCCTCCTACAAGCAGGAGAACTCTCCCCGATATCACACTCGGGACGTGGTGACGGAACGAGCGCGGAGAAATGGTGCATTGACGCTTTTCGGAAGCGCAACTCCATCCATTGAGACCTATTATGACGCCAAACATGGACGCATCTCCCTGCTTGCCTTGCCGGAGCGGATTGGGAATCGCCGCTTACCGCAAGTGGAGGTGGTGGACATGCGCGAGGAGTGGAAACAGCAAAAAGGGATGTTTTGTACTCGATTGATTGAGGAGATGGGGGAGCGTCTGGGCAAGCGTCAGCAAACCATTCTCTTTCTGAATCGCCGAGGCTATTCGAATTTCGTGCTGTGCAGGGATTGCGGGTATGCCGCAAAATGCCCGAATTGCGACATATCCCTGGCTCTTCATGTTTCCGATAACTCATTGCGCTGTCATCATTGCGACTATAGGGTGAGCATCCCGAGCGTGTGCCCGGATTGCGGCGGGAAACGGCTGAAGGGGTTTGGCATCGGAACGGAAAAAGTGGAGGAGGAGGTGTTGAAATATTTCCCCCATGCGAGAGTGGAGAGAATGGACAAGGATACAACCATGCGTAAAGGGGCGCATGCCAATATTTTATCGCGATTTCGAAAGGGGGAGGTTGACATCCTAATCGGCACGCAGATGGTGGCGAAAGGGTTGGATTTCCCCGAGGTAACGCTTGTGGGGGTGATCAATGCGGATACTGCGATCAACCTCCCCGATTTTCGCGCAGCCGAACGTGCTTTCCAACTGCTGACCCAAGTGGCGGGAAGAGCGGGAAGAGGGGACGAACCGGGAAGGGTCATTGTGCAGACATTCAACCCCGATCATTACAGCATTAGGCACTCCGTGTTGCAGGATTATCAAGCGTTTTATCAAGAGGAGATAGTTTATCGTGAAGAGTTGATGTATCCTCCCTTCAGACGGTTTGCAAATATGATATTCACTGACGTAAACGAGCAAGCGGCGAAGGATCGATCCGTTTTACTTGCCAAAACGCTGAAAGGGATGATTCCCGAAAATGCGGAAGTGATAGGACCAGCCCCCGCGCCAATTCCAAAAATAAACAATCGATACCGGCATCACCTGCTTTTGAGATGCGAAAGGGAGGAGGATTTGTCAGCAATCATACGCAGTGCACTCGCCCAACTCTCATCCTCCGAGAAATTCGGGCTAACGGTGGATGTCGATCCCATAAACATGGCATGATAGAAACTGGATCTGGAACACTAAATGGACAAACGATGGCCGGATTGGCCCCCTAAACCGAATATCTCCTACACTGGGCGCAAAAAGTTTTCGGAATGCATGAGGAGTTGGTTTTTTCAGTATTATAACTCGATGATCCCAGATGAGGATTTGAAAGCGAGAATCTTTCAGCAATCCAAACTGATGCCTACAGAGGCTTTGGCGGGGAAGGTGGTGGATGACACCATCACCTTTGCTCTTTTTCATTTGAAACACAAAGGGATGTTGCCTGAACGCCTGGACGAAATCGCAATGAAAATCCTTACCGAGTACGGAAAATTCACTCTACGATGGAAGCGAGCCATCATGGATGGACGGAGGATTTACGACAATAATTTACAGCCTGTGGACCGGTTGTTTTTCGATGAGCCATACACACCTGAGGAGAAAAGTGTTCTCAAGGATAAAATCAGGCTTTGCATGGCGAATTTCGTGAATTCGGACGTTCTTGAGGAGATTCGATCCTATCCGGTGGAATCATGGAAAATCCCACCGCAAAAGGAGTGCAAACCCTTGCCTGACGCGCTTATGCGAGAGATTGATCCTCTTTTCGAAACGCCAAGCGATTTTCCAGCTATTCCTTGGTTTCAGATGCAAGATATCCCGATCTACGCCAGTTATGACTTTATGGTGGTTAATCCGGATTTCGCCATGATCATCGATTGGAAAACGGGGGATAAAAATCGTGGTTGGACATTCGCCGTCGAACAGTTACATTATTACGCCGCGTATGTGTTGGAGGAGTATCATGTTCCTCCGGAGAACATCAGTCTTCAAGCCGTATGGCTCTCTCAAAATGCGGAGAAACAGATCATTTTTCTCAACTCCGATCAGCTATCCCAAATGAAGCTAAGATGGGAGCAGGATTACAAGCGTTTCATGCAGTTGCTGAGTGACCTGCGCTATGGAGGGGATTGGAGAAAGCAGTTTCCGATTACGGAGACGCCCTACGTGTGCATGCGATGTCCTTTTCGCGCATGTGAAGGCTACGGGCGTAAGTCCGATGTGAATTTGGATGGATCGCTCTCGAATGCGAACGAGGAGAGTCTTGAATAATCCGAACACGGGAATTGGCAAAATAAGTTTGCGAATGATATTTCATATTTGACGAATCGATTTAAGCTTCTTATCCTTTTTATGAAATCACCTAAACAGGATGTTATCACTACATGACATATGCTCACGCAGTTTTTTTGTTTTTCGCCGCGCTGATATCCGGCGCGATCAACTCCGTTGCAGGCGGAGGGAGTTTTATCTCTTTTCCAGCGTTGCTTTTCGTCGGAGTGCCCGCCATCCCAGCCAACGCGACCAACACAATCGCCGTGTGGCCGGGCTCTGTGGCGAGCATGGGGGCGTATCGGGAGGAGCTTGGCAAACGCAAAGATTTGATGTTTCTGTTAGGGGGTATAAGCGTTTTGGGAGGTTGGCTTGGGGCAATACTTTTATTGCATACCCCCCCGCACGCTTTCAAACGCATGATCCCCTGGCTGTTATTGCTTGCAACACTGCTATTTTCGTTTGGGGGGATGTTAACCGCTCCATTGAGAAGAAAGATGGAACGTATGGAAACCCATGGCTGGCTAACCTATCTTGGCGGCGCCCTGCTGCAAATGATCACCGCAATTTACGGAGGGTATTTCGGCGCAGGAATCGGGATATTGATGCTCGCCACTCTATCACTCATGGGCGAGGAAAACATCCATGAGATGAACGCCTTGAAGGTATTTCTTGCAACCGTCATCAACGGCATGGCGGTAATTACTTTCGTAATTGCGAAGGCTGTTTGGTGGCGCGAGGGCGTAATCATGATCGTAGGAGCGGTGATAGGAGGGTACTGGGGGGCGTGGGCGTCAAAACGGGTGCCATCACGATATGTAAGAGGAATTGTGATGTTAATCGGATACTGCATGTCCGCCTATTTCTTTCTGAAATGAGTACACTTATTTAGTATCTTATCAGCCTTTTTGCGCGTTTTTTGCACAAGAATCCTGCAGCATTACGCGGTGGTCATTCCCGCCATTGAC
>JAJZOL010000042.1 GCA_021811565.1 bacterium
GGCGCGGGGAAACGCACTCCCGAAGATATCGAGAGGATCACCGCTTGCAAGGACAGACGCAGCGCCGGTCCATGCGCTCCCGCGCACGGTCTCTGCTTGGTTAAAGTGAAATATTGAGGATGTCACGCCTCGAACGACATTGGAGATTTAGATGAAAACCTATACCGTAAAGAAAGATCAAATAGTACGCAGTTGGTATCTGGTGGACGCTGCGGACCGATCCATGGGACGCGTCGCGGTGGATGTTGCGAAGATACTGCGCGGCAAGCATAGGCCCACCTTCTCCCCTCACTTGGATACGGGCGATTTCGTGATCGTCATTAACGCAGCCAAAGTGAAGCTTACCGGAAACAAAGCGTCCGAAAACGTTTATCGCCATTCGGGTTGGCCTGGAGCTTTGAAATGGATCACGCGAGGGGATGAACTTGCCAAAAAGCCAGAAGAGGCTATGAGAAGAGTCATTCGGGGTATGCTGCCCCATAATCGCCTAGGCGATGCAATGATTAAGAAATTAAAAGTATACGCCGGTCCCGATCATCCTCATGAGGCTCAAAAGCCTGTGGAGTGGACCGGACTTACCATGAAACAAGGAGAGTGAACATGCTCCCTGCAACGCGATACTACGGAACTGGGAAAAGAAAAAACGCCATTGCGCGTGTGTGGATATCACCGGGTGAAGGGAATGTAACCATCAACGACAGACCGGCTGATAAGTATTTGGGTCGCCTGGTGCTGAAACGCCTGGTGGAGCAACCCTTCGAGGTTACGGAGACATTGGGCAGATACGATGTTTTCGCTAGATGCAAAGGCGGCGGAATCAGCGGTCAAGCGGGTGCGATCCGTCACGGCATTAGCAAAGCTCTATTGGAAGCAAGCCCTGATCTGCGCCCGGTTCTTCGAAAGCTTGGATTTCTCACTCGAGATCCGCGCGTGAAAGAGCGAAAGAAGTACGGTCGCAAGCGTGCGAGACGCGGTTTTCAGTTCAGCAAGCGATAAAGTGTATCCTATTAAGGGTTTTCCTGTTTCAGAGGATGCATCTATTGGTAACAGAGGACGTTCGGGTGTTCCTTTCGCATTTTCGGGGGGAATTCCCGCGTCCTTTTTTGTTCCAATCATTTTTTGGTTTAGTGCGTATCATCCTGTATTTACCATGTAACCTTGCGAAAACAGAGGTAAAATATAGGTTGGAAATGATGTGAAAAACGATGAACTTACAGACTTCTTTTGCGGGCGATGGGCGGCATCTTGCACCTGTCCGTATTTGATGAATTCGTGAATTAATCGGAGAACGCAATGCGACTCAATAACTATTTGAAAAGTAAGATTCATCGAGCGATCGTTACGGAAGCGGATGTGAACTACAATGGCAGCATCTCCATTGATGTCGACCTGATTAAAAGGGTGGACCTTTCGAGAGGGGAGCTGGTTCATGTGTGGAACGTGGATACGGGGGCGCGATTTGAAACCTATGTTTTGGAGGCTCCGGCGCATAGCGGCACTATCTGCGTGAACGGCGCGGCCGCGCGCTTGGTTAATCCCGGAGACAAAGTGATCATCGCGGCGTTTGCGCTATCCGACGAGCCTATTATCCCTAAGATTATTTTGGTGAATGAGAAGAATCAATTCACCGAGAATATCGTTTGGGAATGAACGCACGATCGCTATCTTGCATTCGGATTTTTTGCTTGACAGTTTAGACGGATTACGATAATATTGCAGTGCATTCAAAATAGAGATTCATCCAATGGATGACGCGAAGAGGGGCTATGCTGTTTTGGATGGTTTTGCAAATACCGCGTTGATTAAATCATAGAGAAAACGGAGTGGGTAGATGGATGCTTTACGCGTATTAATCGCTGAAGACGAAGCCTTAACTCGAACAATTTTGCGCGCACGATTGGAGAAACTCGGACATCAAGTCGTAGCGGAAGCTGAAAACGGTGTGCAAGCGGTGGAAGCGGCGCGTATACATAAGCCTGACGCCATTATCATGGATATCCGAATGCCGGAGATGGATGGCATCGAGGCTGCACGGATAATTATTGGCGAGGAGCCTTGCGCCATTTTGTTTCTGACGGCTTACAGCGAGGATACACTGGTGGAACAGGCCGGCGAGGCGGGAGCCTTGGCCTATTTAATGAAGCCTTTCCGCAAGGAGGACCTGCAGCCTGCTCTGGAGGTGGCGGTCAAACGGTTCCGCCAGCTTGCCGCGCAAAGTCAGGAGATCATGGATCTGAAGGAGGCTCTTGAGACACGTAAACTAATTGAACGCGCCAAGGGCATTCTAATGGATCGGCATGGTTTGAAGGAGGATGAAGCCTTTAAGAGGATTCACTTCCAAGCCCGAAATCAAAACAAGAAAATGCGCGATATCGCTCAGAGCATTATCACCGCCTCCGAATTGATATAGGCGATCATGAGGAAGGAGCCTCAGGCAAACGCCCGTCCGCGATGCGCACGGGCGATTTCTTGAATCACTGAAATCCGCGGCATGAAACGATTAAAGCCGATTCATATCTCCTTGTTAACGTGCGTCTTTCTTTTCGCATTCGCCTCGGTGCGAGCGCAAGTGAGAGAGATCACGGTGAATCAAACCCAAATACAGGGCGGATTGATAGTCACCCTTCGGAAAGTCACATTGATTCCTCGGCATAAAGGTGCCATGTCCGTTGGTTTTACCTTCAAGGTTACAAAAAAAAACGGGACGCCATGCACTAAATTAAAGAACGTGCGTGTTTTTATCAAGGAATTACACACGTATACCTATCCCGGCACCGGGGAGCCGCAATTCATAGAGCCTACGATTCTACGCCCTGCGCTGTTAAAGATATCCCCCGACGCAGTGAATAAAATACACACCATTATGCTTGAGTTCCGGGAGGGAAATCCTTCTCCTTCCTGTGTCTGGAAAAACATAGGCGTGGTGAAGTATAATCAGACGTTCCCCTCAAAGTATCTTTATCATGGTAAAACTTCCGCCGCCCAGTTGACAAGTGTCGCTTTCGGATCTTCAACATCCCTGTTAGGAGATCGTGCGATCTCCGTGGTGCGCGCCACCGTATGGGAAAAATCCTTCGCACCCGGATTGGTGGGTGATGGAATGGTGATAGCATCAGGAACTGGCTTGGTACCATTGAGTTTCACCGTGCAGCGACAAGGCGCGTTTGCGAAATATGTTTCGACTTTGCAGATTCAAAACGGTGTGGGTACCTCTGTGAAGTTGAACATAAAATACTATTCATCCGCTGAAGTCCATAAATCCCTGAAAAAATACCATTTTCGGTTCGCCAATATTAACCTCAAGAGATAATCACAATGTGCTTCGATACGGCGTTCGAATGCCAGTTCAGGGGGGGAACGTTGGAGGCAGGAAATGACTGATAAAGATGAGATCCGATATTCAACAAAACCAAGATAATCTATCCGAGATGGATAAAGACACTCAATCCGATACCATTAGAAGAATAAAATATCTCGGAGCCGCACTGGATATCCTCCTGTTAACGATACTTTTCCTATGGACCATTAAAACAGTTCTCCCTTACGCTCAAGGGGATTTATGGTTGGATGAATCGGATTACGCAGGAGCGTCGCATTATGGATTTCAGGTGAATAGATGGGACACTCCTGATCCGAAAGACCCCGATAGGTTGATGCGTCTTCGCCATTTTCACGCCCCGTTTGTTCCCGACCTCATCGGGCTAACAACGAAATTCGGCGTGTCGGATCGCGTTTTCAGATCCCCCGCGATGATTTCCGGTGGACTTTCGGTATGTATCATTTATCTTTGCGGATTGCTCCTTTTCACTCCGCGAACGGAAGATGAGTCAACTTTATCATTTAAAGCTCGAATGTTACGCGACATCTTACCTGCCAAAATGGTCTCCTTCGCGTGCGCCCTTATGGTTATGTGGGCTCCCGCATGTGCACGTGCATTTACGCATATGCTGCCTTGGGCGTTTATCATCCTCTGGATGCTGCTGATGGTCTACTCGCTTCTTCTGATCTACCATAGCGGTAGGTATGCTTGGGTTATCTTAACGGGCGCATCCATAGGGATGATGTTTGTGACCTCTGAATACTTTTTCCCATGCCTACTTGCTTTGGGACTTGTCCCGGTTGTTATCATTGGAGAGGATACGATCAAGCGACGGAACGCGAAAATTGATTGGCGCGGTCTGTTGTCATGGAGGAAAGCGATATTGTGGGGTGCGGGAGCCGTCGGGGTGTTTTTGGTGATCTCATGGGTTATCTGGCCTGCAGGGTTAATGGGTGATTCCTTTGTGATGCTGATGCACTATGTTCACATGGCGCACGATGTCTGGCCAGTGGTGATCGCCGGGGTTCCTTATCAGCGTGCACCCAAATGGGCGTATGCCTATTGGTACTGGGTGGATTTTAAGATATTTTTCCTCTTCTACGCCGTCGGGTTAGCGACAACATTGTGGATTGTCTTGGCGGGCAAGGCGAACCGCAGTCTGCTGGCGTTGTTCACCTTCACCGCTCTCGTGCTCTTCACGGCGCATCGCTCGCATATCATCGGTCCGGAATACCTCGCTCACGCCCTTCCGTTGATGTCCTTGCTTGGAGGATATTTCTTTGTCTCTCTGCTGCGTCTTTACAAGCCCCTAGGGGTGGTAATAATTGCATTGTTTTGCATCTTGGGATATGTTAAACTCGGAAAAGCGGAGATATCGGGTCTGGGCGTGAGAGCGAGAGAGCCTAGATGGTCCTTGGCTGCGAAGTATATCGCCAAGCATTGGAAGCCAGGTTATTCCGTTTTGGCTCCGGCATATGCATCCGCCGCGCGATGGTATCTCCTTCATTACGCAGGCATACCCGCAAAATCATGGCAGGTTCAGGCTTTGCCGGAAACGCCACCGAACTTGGATCGCGCCTCGTTGGAGCATCGACGCGTATTGCTGCATGACATCCTTGACGGCGTTTATCATTACATCGCGGTGGGCAGCGAATTCAGTGACTACAAAAGCGTGGATCCCACCATTCTCCGAATACTCAATAATCCTAAAAAACCATGGAAGATTGCGTGGAAAAGTCAGGAGTTGCCAGGCAAGGTGAGCCGTCTGGAAATATACGAATGCCCCGACGGTGTGACGTCCAAATCTCCATTGCCATTTCCACCTGGCGGAACCAGTCCGACACAACTTTTAAATAAACTCCAATTGAAAGAGAAACATGATCGATAACACTCAACACACTTGGAAGCTAGCCGCGATTGATCTTGACGGCACGCTTCTAGACGAGCATCATCGCATCCCTCCCAGAAACAGAGCAGGGATTCGCTTGCTTCAAAATAGAGGCGTTCGATGTGTGATCGCCTCCGGGCGGATGCATGAAGCCACGGTGCGGTTTGCGGACGAACTTGGATTGAAAGAGCCTATCATCTCCTATAACGGGGCGATGGTAAAGGACCCGGTGTCCAACGAGATTTGGCGTCACATCACGATGCCTGCTTCCTGCGCTGAAGAGATAACGCGATTTTGCATTGAAAACGGATGCCACTTGAATTACTACCTTGATGGTCATCTGTACATTCGGGAAATGAGTCCTTGGGCGAAACTCTACCTAGACCAAACCAATTCCCCGTATGAGATACTGCCGGATTTCGAATCATTGTACGGTTCCTCGCCAACCAAGTTGATATTAATCAACTCCCCGGAAGAGACAAACAGATTGTTATCGCAGTTCAAGGAGAAATACGGAGATCGTCTCTACATCACCAAAAGCAACCCGGAATATCTTGAGTTTATGAACCCTGCCGCCACGAAAGCCAGCGCCTTGGAATATCTCGCTAATCGCCTCGGTGTGGCGCGTGAAGAGGTGATCGCGTTCGGAGATGGGGGGAATGATTTGCCAATGATTCAGTGGGCGGGGATGGGCGTCGCGATGTATCAAGCTCGTACCGCCGTCAAGGATGCGGCGGATCGTATCGCGCCACCGGAGACAGAGGGCGGTTTAGGTGCGTTCATCGAGCAATTATTCTCTTAAGCGACCAATTAATTCAAGTCATGAATCCAGAAACGCTTGACTTTTACCGATAATCTTTGCATCAATGAACGTTTCAAGGTGATGCGCATATCCTTTTCGCTATCGCTCATTCAGAAAAGGCATATGCCATTCGCCTCCATCGGAGTGAGATATGTCGGTATTACCGAGACCGGATGGCGACAGGGATATTTCTCTTAATCGCATCAATGGTCCCTTCCCGCATCTATCCTTTAACGAAGACCCAGGGGCTGTAAACACTCTTTTTGAAACCATGGCGCCGGAATCGGTGGTATTGATGGTGCGATTTCCAGCCGTCACATTTTCCGCTTTTCGTTCCTCGGAATTGATGTGTAATGCGTTCAAGTCCATTGTTCCCGAGCCGTGTGAAGTGCGGATTATTCCTCATCAGCGCAATCTGTTTTCCATCATTCTCACACCCAAAAGCGGAATCCCCTTTGACGCTATGCAGGTGAACGCACTGCTGAAGCTGTTTCAACGGGCGTTGGAGGATGTTTGCGGTTTGGCGTCGATTACGGATTTGGACCAAATCCCAGCGGTTTTGCCCCTGCAACGAGTCGGATCGGTGGATCATTTGCAGCAAAACATCGCCAATTTGAACCAGCTTCTGGAAACGATCGTTCAAAGAAAATTCCGAATTCAATTCCAACCGATCACAAGTCTGAAAGAGCCAAAGGTGTTCGGATATGAGGCCCTCGTCCGCATGCCACAGGATGGGATTATGAACCGTCCCGGGCTCTATTATCAGGCGGCGGACCGCGCTAGGTTGGTCTCTTGGCTTGACATAGCCTGTCAGGAGAAATGTTTCGAGGAGGCGCAGAAAGCCGGTGTGAGAGACCATCTCTTTATAAACATGGATGCGGAGGGGCTCTCATACTTCGAAGTTGCGGAAAGATCTCTGAAGGAGCAAGCGGAAAGCAGAGGGATTTCACCAAGCCGCGTGGTAATAGAGATTACCGAGCGGCAAATGGTGGGGGATTATCCCAAGCTGTTGCACGATATCGAAAGACTGCGTGAGCAGGGCTTCAAAATCGCCATAGATGACGCAGGCGAGGGTTATAGCAGTTTGCGCAGCATCGCCGATATGCTTCCCGAGTTTGTCAAAATTGATCGCGCGATGATACGATCGATTGAAAACAACGGCGCGAGGCAGTCGTTGTTGCGATCCGTAGTCGATTTTTCGGAGCGAATTGGCGCACAGGTCATTGCGGAAGGTGTCGAGACTCGCGATGAGTTGGATTGCGTCATGGATCAAGGGGTGACATTGGTTCAAGGGTACCTGCTTGGCAAGCCAAATGATGGATTCCGGGGGGTGCGCCGAGAAATGAGAGAGTATGTTTCTATGAGGTGCGAAACAATCAAGCGTCGCAAAAGATCAGTTGCATTTGCGATTTCCGATATCAAGTTAAACGGAGTCACCTTCACATTGGATACGCCGTCCGAGCAGATCCTGAATAAGATACAAAAAAATCCCGATTTGGAGAGTGTCATACTTCTGAATGAGGGGCGCATCGAGGGGCTGCTAATGAGAGAGGATGTCATGAGACATTACGATGGCTGTAAAACCGATGCCTCCGAGGTTCTGCTGAAAGCCTTGGATCGAAAACCGATGATTGTGGATAAGAGCGAGAGCATCGAAAGCGTGGCGCAAAAAATGGCGCTCCGCCCCATTAATCGGAGCCATCATGACGCATTGGTCGAGGAGAATGGGGTCTTCTCCGGAAGGATTCCCGTTCGAGTGATTTTACGAGCGCTTGCGGAACAGTCAAAACAAAACACACAGCGCATCTAATACGAACTTTGCAGGTATATGGTGGCTCTGGATAATCCGGGACGGATGCAACCGCCCGGATTATTTCACGCAGAGGATCTCATAGTTGACTTCGCCTGCAGGGGTGTGAACAGTAACTTCATCGCCCGCTTTTTTGCCCATCATCGCCTTGGCTACGGGGGATTGCGCGGAAATCAAATCCTTGGTTGGATCCGCTTGTATCGCATCCACGATGGTAAATTCCCACTCCTCGTCCTCGCCATCCTCCTTCACAACTACAATCGAACCCAGCCCGATTCCGTCCCCGTTTACGGTCTCATCCGGCACGACCCTGGCGATCTCGAGGGTTCTTTCCAATTCGGCTATGCGACCGTTCAAAATACCCTGTTCTCGGCGGGCCGCATGGTATTCGAAATTTTCGGAGAGATCCCCATATGCTCTGGCTTTGCGAAGCGCCTCTGCAATTTCAGCTCGTTTGACTGTTTTTAAGATTTCCACATCCGCCTGTAGTTTCTTGTAACTGCTTTCCGTTAATATAATCTCGTCTGGCATTGGGTAACTATTACTCCCGTATGATTAACGAACCTCCCGACAGGGGTGAGGGTTGAATAAGATGTTCTGTTCAACCTAAATTACCATAGGAGCTTGGCTAGTGTCAACCGATAGCCTCTGTTTTCAACCCTCTCTTTCATGAAGCGCTATTATCATCGACATCTACGTCTATGGCGAGGTAATTGCAAAATTTAGAAAATATGGTTATTATCGCTCATTTCACGTTCGGTGATATACTTGGAAATCGAATTTTGCAATTACCTGTGGCGTTAACTTTTTTTCAGTCGGCGAAAAAAATCGGTATATTTCGTGAACAATGTGGAATGAATAGGATAGGACGGAAATTCAAAGAAAATTAAACGGATTTGCGGCGTGCATCATGCCATGCCGGATTGCGCACGGATCGGCGATCACAAGGAGAGGAAGGGGCTATGCAACACGAAGAAAACACTCGCTTGAAGATCGTTCGTTTAATTGAACCTGCATTATGCATCTCCTGTCGGTTTTCACGGGTCGCGACGGTTGAGATGCAAGATGATACGGTGAGGAAGATGATGCACTGCATGCGTTTGGATTGCGATAACTGGCAAATGGAGGATTTCGAGGATAGACCACGAAGCATATCCGATTAGATTTTAGTTGAGAAGAGAGACAATAACCTTGGGCTCGTCCAAAAAAATGGACGGGCTCTTTTTTTATTAGCCGCATCGTAGGAAATCCATGGTGGTGCGAGATTAGCATGAACTTGAGTTTGATAAGTAAAAGTACGTCGATATTTGAGATGCGCTGAGATATATGAGATAATAATCTCCATGAGCAAGAATATCCCCCTTTTTGATATGATACATTCTTACGTGAGATACAGTAAAAGATGTGGGAGGGATTATAAATGATGAATAGGGATGAAAAAAGCCAAATGGATGCCATCGGGGTTCTTAAGACTATCATTGAAGCGAGCGGGGGGGAATTCCAAGGCAAAGTGCGTTTATACAAGGCGTTCTATTTCGCCCATCTCTTCTATTGGAGAGATTTTCAGGATATCTTAACGGATTATCCGATCGTTAAAATGCCTCATGGACCAGGCATCGACAACGGCGACGAGTTGATTGATAAGATGATCGGACAAGGAGATGTGAGCGTTAGTTTTCAACTAAACGGTCCTTACAAGGAAGCAACGTATAAGCTGACTTCCCGATTTGAGATAGATCCGAATGAAGTCAGATACCAAGCAATCGAAAAGGCGGTTAAATTCATTGAAGGTAAATCCGCCAGAGAGTTAAGCGAGATCACCCATGAAAACAGCAAAAGTTGGTTGATGGTAAACGATGGGGAGGAGATGAATATATATCTGGATGTACTGGATGATGAGGAGTTCTCCTTAATACAGAACAATTTGGCTGAAGCGAAGAAAAGGATGGCGGAGGTGTTTGGTTGATGAATCGCGACCAATGCCTTCAACAGATTCATTATTGTCTTTCAAGTATTCCCTCGAACACCCTCCGAATATACTGTTGGTATGATTTCCGTTATGTCGAAAAAATCCAGACCTCCAACTGCTTTGATATAGCAGTGGAGGCTTTAATGTATCTGTCATTGAACTCCTCCGGAAATTGGAATAGGGATAAGCGCATTCTTCAAGCCATTCTCGCTTTCCTTCATGAGCTCACAGGGATATTTCCGAGAGACACAGAATTGCTTGATTTGAAAACGAACTTGGAAACTCAACCTGTAGATAGGATTTTTATTGCGGATTGGTTTCATAATGTATACAGTGAATTGGCTCAATAGATGCTTATTAGAAAGGGAATAGATCAGTTAGCATGACAAGGAAACTTATGGATTTCGAACAGCAAATCAACCGAAGGGATTTCATCAAAGCCGCAGGCTTGGCGACAGCCACTGCGGCGTTCAGTTCCGTTACGCTCGTCGGAAACGCTGCAGACGACGGACAAAAGATCATCGTCGCCTTGGTGGGGTGCGCTCACATTCACACACCTAGCTACGCAGGTTATCTGGCAAGTCGTGATGATGTGGAAGTGAAGTATGTGTGGGACCACGACGCTTCAAGGGCGGAACGGTATGCAAATCAACTGAAAAGCAAACCTGTTTCCAATTTGAATGTTATTTGGAAGGATCCATCCGTCAAAGGGGTGGTAATTTGCTCCGAAACGAACCGACACAAGGATCTCATCTTGGCGGCAGCGCACGCTGGAAAGGATATCTTCGCCGAAAAACCCTTGGGAGTAAATGCCAAGGAGGCTTTTGAGATGGCGAAAGCCATGGATGAAGCCAATGTGAAATTCACCACTGGATATTTTATGCGTTGCGATCCCAAGCACATATTTCTAAAGGATCAGGTGGACAAGGGGAATTTTGGGAAAATCACACGCATCCGAGGATCAAACACTCATAATGGTTCACTAGGCGGATGGTTTGACGGTGAATATCGTTGGATGGCTGATCCAAAGATTGCGGGCGTGGGAGCTTTCGGAGACATGGGAACGCACTCTCTCGACTTGATGATGTGGTTGATAGGAGATGTCTCCATGGTGACAGCCGATATCAAGGCGGTGACTCATCGATATGGTGATTGCGATGAGACGGGAGAAGCGCTTCTTAACTTCAAAAACGAGGTGATCGGAACCCTCGCAGCAGCATGGGTGGATATCGACAACCCCGTTTCCTTGCTGATTAGCGGCACGGAGGCGCATGCCGTGATCTTCAAAGGGGAACTCTATTATAATTGTCCGAAAGTGCCGAACGCCGCCGGTCAGGTGCCATGGACCGATCTTCCTCCGGGTCTACCTGAGCCGATTGCGCAGTTTCTGGATGCCGTGGCGGGCAAGGATGTAACCACGCTTGTCACACCGTATGAAGCGGCAACTCGCGTTAGTGTGATGGAGGCGGCGTACAAGGGATCCAAACAACGTGCTTGGTTTCGACCAGCCACATCATAGTAAATAGTATATGTCGATGTGGCGTTGCATAAAAGCGGAAGGGTCTGGCTCCTTCCGTTTTTTGCAGCGATTAATGAACCGAAGTTGGCGGGGGATTGGTAAGTGTGATTGCCTTCTTATCCGGTTGCGGAGCAACCCCAACCTCCACGATTCGCGGGAAGGCTTGATAATAATCCCGGGAGACGATTTGTTTGCTTACGAGTTTGCCGTACTCGTAAATATATCGAATAACAGTGACCCTATGTCCGTATTTGCCCTCGTCGACCACCTTGGTCTTGTTGGGCGGAAGAGAAGTGGAATGCTCGATTTCCAAAGGGGGCTTCCATGAGGAAACTTGGGTTCGATCAATCTTCACAGTCATTCCGGGCTGTTTGCGCCCGTATATTCTCATCGTTACTCTGCCGCCCGCGCCGCTGGCGCAAATGAGCAGTGGACCTTTTGTAGTGTTCTTGAATTTCAAATCGATGGAACCGTAGGATACGGTGGCGTCGCGTCCTGCGGGCAGATAATGGACTGGAAATGCGTGA
Organism: bacterium; assembly: GCA_021811565.1. Lineage (GTDB taxonomy): Bacteria > Armatimonadota > Chthonomonadetes > Chthonomonadales > CAJBBX01 > DTKV01. The sequence goes on from JAJZOL010000042.1 coordinate 11,835, forward strand.
TGAACTCGCTCCACAATCTGCAGATTGCTTAGTAACGCCGCATTATACAAAGTGCTGGAGACCTGACATACGCCTCCTCCCATGCCGGGTATCAGTTTGCCTCGAATGATGACGGGAGCGATGCGGAAACCCGCCTCCTGATCCCTCGGTCCCACAATATTGTTGTAAGAGAAGACGTCCCCCGGTTCCAATAAGGTTCCGTTTATTTTCCTGCAGGCAATCAGTATGTTATCTCCTCGGTTGCCAGGTTCATAATAATGCGTGGAGTAATGACCTAGCTCGGTGAGATCATCGGGCAGATCCTTGGAAGTGATATGGGGTTGCGTGATCGTGAGCGGAAGCTCGAGTGATTCGTGTGCAGGCGTATCCTGTGAGTGTCGTATGAGTTCAACGGCGGTATTTAAGTTCAGAGTTCTGCCGTACTTATCCGGAATGATTTTGAATCTCTCGCCGTCCGGAATGAATCTCGCGTTTCTGCTTGCCAGTTGCACATGGGGAAGGATCCGAGTCTTCAGATAGTGAAGGCACTTTTGTTCGTTAAATGTCCAGATAATCGGGATACTGGCTGGCTTTGGTTGAGAGACAACCGCGACTATTTTAGCGCCTAATCCCTGTTTGTTTGATTCGGACAAGGCGTTTGTCAGCATGGAGTTGAGGTCTATGTCCATTCCCACATCAGACAATGTGGGTTGCCAGTTCATCTCGTGCGTTGGAGATAGTCTCACTGTGAGAGTAAGCGGCGAGGATATCTGCAGGGTGCGCCAAGGTTTGAGCAATTCCATCGCTTCGTCCAGAGTTTTGCCGCCGATATCAATTCCCCCGATAATGGTCCCGTCCGGAAGTGTGTTGCTTGGCTGCTGTCGAAACGCTGCGAGCGTTAAGACTCCTATAATGAATAACAATCCCAATGTAGCAGCCGACCATTTGTACGAACTTGATTTCCTATCCCTCACGTATTGATTCACTTTCTCCGCTTGAAGAAAACCTGATTCCGATTGCACCCCTAAACGGAAGGGGCTTCATTTATCTGGAATCCGTTTCAGGATGAAAGACATCAGGATCATCAAACGGATGGGTGTGTTGTTCCAATTTCTCAATCTGTTGTTCGAGTAATTCCACCCTCTGTCGGAGCTCCCGGATCACTTCGTCCTGAGGATCCACCTTGTTTATCGTGTTGTCCATGACAATCGCATCGGACACCACTTTGCGTCCATTACGCGCCACAATTCTCCCCGGTATTCCTACAACAGTGCAATTGTCGGGTATATCCTTGTTCACCACTGCGTTCGCACCGATCTTACAGTTGTCGCCTATTGTGATAGCCCCGACGATCTTCGCCCCCATACCGATAAGCACATTATTTCCGATTGTAGGATGACGCTTGATCTTTTCGAGGCTCGTACCTCCGAGAGTCACTTCGTGATACATTAAAACATCGTCGCCTATCTCGGCGGTTTCTCCGATCACCACACCTGCGCCATGATCGATAAAAAATCGTCTCCCAATTTTCGCACCCGGATGAATTTCAATTCCGGTCAGGAATCGGCTGAACTGAGAAAGGCAACGAGCGAGATATTTCCAAAACTCCCTCGGGGGCATAGGCATGTTCCATAACATATGCGCCATCCGATGCATCACAAGAGCTTGCCAACCAGGATAGGTTAGAATCACCCAGACATTGCGTGCAGCCGGATCACGATGGAAAATTGTCTGAAAGTCTTCTCGCAAGCGAGAAAACACTTCGCGCTCCTTCTTTATCCTGGGTATCTTGGATACGCAGGAAATAAATGATTAGCCTGTCGAACAGTTATGATTAATTATTTTAGCACCTTTTAAACTTTGCATGTTACTCCAACTTAACCTTATATACGCAATAACATTAGGAGATAACATACGCCTTCGCTGAAAGTTAAGATAATCACGCCAGATGTCTCTTTTATTGCAGGTGAAAAGCATAGATCAGGAATGAACCCTATCCTTCTTGTCTGCATTTTGCGAGTATTTCTCATATTGGGATGCGTAAATCATTCCACGTTCGACGACTCTCGATAACGACGCAGTGCGGTTTCATGCACTATCTTGAGGGGTATGCCGGTATCCTTGGCGATTCTTTTCACATCCTCGAATTCCGGCATGACGTTCAGTGATTCCCCGCCTTGATACGCTATCTTAATCCGGACATCCCCCCAGGGCGTTGAGACGTTTCTAATATCCCGTTTGAGGCAAAATCGATCCGAGAGCGAGCGACGAATGCCAATGGCGCTGCTTTCCTCGAATATGATTCTTGCGCAGCTCTCCTCCAAATCCGGTGGGCAGATGACATTTAACAGAATACCGGGTCGATTCTTTTTCATCTGTATGGAGGTCAGGTACACATCAAGCGCTCCCGCTTCGAATAGGCGTTCCATCAGAGGCCCGTAAAATTGGGGGGAAAGATCGTCAATGTTCGTCTCCAGTATGGCGATCTTATCGGTGGGCTGATTCTCTTGCACGGGGTCACCTATCGTCACCCTCAAAAGGTTGGGACGGTCTGGGAACTCCCTTTTGCCTGCGCCATATCCCGTTTTTCGAGGATGGAATTCACCATACCCGACTTTGGGTTGCGCCAAGGTGGTTATTAGCGCGGCTCCGGTCGGAGTCACCAATTCCCCCTCCACGTCCTGGTAAACGACGGGGAATCCTTTGACCAACTCCAGCACTGCGGGGGCGGGAAGTGGAATAACGCCATGAGCGCATTCAATGAACCCTCGCCCCATCGGCAAGGCGGACGATCGAACTTCATCCACCCCGAGCATTTCCAATGCGATACAGGATCCCACAATATCCACAATTGCATCAATGGCGCCTACTTCGTGGAAATGGATTTTATCTGGCGTGGTTTGATGTACGTTCGCCTCGGCATCCGCCAATCTGCGAAACACTTGGAGGGATTGAGTCTTAACCCTATCGCTCAGTTCGGATTGGGAGATGATCTCTTCTATCTCGGGGAGATGTCTGCCATGCTTAGGCGGTTCAGCCAATTCGACGGAGACGCTTACTGCGCCGATACCGTTTTTTTGAACCGGTTTCGTCTGCATGCTCCAACCTGACAGTTTTAACTTGCCCAATTCGGAAATTAATGCATCCGACTGAACTCCGCATGCGCTTAATGCGCCTAACGTCATATCGCCGGATATGCCTGAAAAACAATCAAAATATGCAATCGTCATGTGCGAACCTCTATGAATTTATTTTGTGAGTTCCTCGGCGAATTCCCTTAGATCGCCCCAGATATGATCGGGCCGCATGTCCGTCGGAGCGTTGTCAATATCAACTTTGGAACTCACCCCGGTTAATGTCATTCCAGTCCTAACCCCGACTTTTTTGCCTATGGCGACGTCCGTATCCAGTCGATCCCCAATAATCATGCATTCGCGCGGCGGGGTATTCGACAGCCTGAGGATCAATTCCAAAGTATACGGTTCGGGCTTTCCTATGGTGATAGGTGTGATTCCGGAACAGGTTTCGATGGCTGCGACAGCCGCACCGTTCCCTGGCAATGTTCGTCCATCGGAATCGGGGTAGGTGCTATCTCGGTTTGTTGCGATAAATATGGCTCCGTCACATATCGCACGATGCGCTTCAACCATCTTCTGATAGGTGAGCTGTCGATCCCATCCAACCACAACGTAATCAAAATGCAGGTCCTCTCGGAAAGGCGTCACTCTCATTCCCACCGCCAAGAGTTCCTCTCTTAGCCCTCCCTCGCCGACCACGTAAACTCGCTTCCCGATTTCGTTCCGTTCTATGAAATACCTTCCAGTAGCCCATGCGGAAGTTATGATCTCATTCATCTCCGCGTGAATAACAAACCGAGCAAGTTTTTCCTGGTAGTCCTTTCGGCTTTTAGAGGAGTTATTGGTGAGAAAATATATCTTGCACCCCTTATTACGGAGGAGTGTTATGGTTTCCGCCGCTCCTGGCAATGGATCTTCCATGCGAAATAGAACGCCGTCCATGTCGAACACATAGGTTTTCATTTGTTTATTGCCTCAATGATTTTCAGTCGCCGATGAGAAAGCTCTCAACAATCACGATGCACAACGTAATCCGTTAACTGCATCAAAGCTTCTCTGGCAAGGGAAGGAGGGAGTTGCATCAAAGCCGATTCGGCTTGTTCTCGATGCATGAGAGCCACGGATCGCGTGCGATCAAATACATTGTATCTTCTCATGGCGTTTACCACTTTTAAGATGGTGTTATCATCGCACGAACCCACCCCGAAAGCCTGGAGGAATAGTCTGCGATCCGCTGAGTCCGCGTCATGCATCGCCAAAAGGAAGGGCAATGTGGCCCTGCCATCCCGAAGGTCGCTGCCGATCGCCTTGCCGGTCATACCCGGATCGCCAGTGTAGTCTAGCATATCGTCAGCGATTTGGAATGACATGCCCAGATGATGCCCGAACTCAGCCAAAGCCGCTTCGATCATCGTATCGGCGCCTCCGACGATCGCTCCGCAACGACAACAGCCCTCCACAAACACAGCGGTCTTTTTGCGAAGAATCTCAAAATATCGTTCCGATGGAAGGTAAGGATCGCCGGTGGAAAGAATCTCCAGCACCTCACCTTCGCTCATCTCCACGGTGATCTCCGTCATAGCTCGGATGATGCGGATGTCGTTATCCTGCACCAGAAGACACATGGCACGTGCGAGTAGGAAATCACCCGACAGCACGGAGACTCCATTTCCGAAGACTGCATTGGCGGTTGCCAATCCTCGACGGGTTGTGGTGTTGTCCACAACGTCATCATGCACAAGAGTCGCCATATGGACCAGTTCAGCCGCCGCTCCCACCTTCTCCAAGCGGTGCACGTCGGGTTTGTCATTTACCGCCTTTGCCGAAAGCGCCACCATTGCGGGGCGGATTCTTTTGCCACCGGCTTTCAATGCTCGACCTGCAAGAGATGATATCTGGCGAACTTCGGAAGTTATCTCCTCCGATATGCGTGATTCTATTCTCTCCATATCGGGCCGAATCAAATCTAGAAATGCCGTGATCTGCGTGATGTTTGTGATACTAGGAATATTTGTCATGATTTGATTCCGATATGCAGACATACGCTGCCAAAATTCATCCCCTTCACCGTAATTTTTGTCAAACCGGCTGAACCCATGATCTCAGCCAACTGCTTGGGGGTCTCAAATGCACCTATGGAATTCGGCAGGTAGGTATACGCCTCACGATTGCTTAACGCACCTCCAATCATTGGAAGGATGCGTCGCTCATAGAGAAGGATGAAGGGTTTCCAAAATCCACGCGATGGAGGGGTGAATTCCAGACAGGCGACACGTCCGCCGGGTTTGGCAACACGCGCCATTTCCTGAAACGCCATTCTTATGTCGGAAATGTTGCGTATTCCAAAACCTACCGTAACGCAATCAAAACTGTTATCCGCGAATGGGAGATGCAAGGCATCCCCCAGTATCATACACATGTTTGAGTGTCTCTTTTGCGCTATTTTACGTGCGCTGATCTCCAGCATTGGCAAGCAAAAATCGATACCCGCCACCGTTCCCTTCTCGCCAACGGCATTGCGCAGATCCATGGCGAAATCGCCTGTGCCTGTGCACACGTCCAATGTAATATCCCCGGGATGGAGGTTGGCATAACGTACTGCAACCCTGCGCCAGACCTTGTGACGCCGAAAACTAAGAATGCTATTTAAAAGATCATATCGCGAAGCGACGGAAGCGAACATGTCTCGAACGTATTCCGCTTTGTCTGTCAATTTAACCGCCCTTCCCGAATAATCCTAACGCACTGTAAAAAAAATCCATATTACTGCTGCGCGATGCATCGCCACTTTGGCGCGTCTTGTAAAAATACGATTTCCGCCTGCTCAAGTCCAATTCGCATAGCGTGTAGCCACGAATGAAATATAAAATAGGTTAATCCATATAACATACGAAATTTGTAATATGAATTGTATCCAGAGGTGATTGAAAATATGATGAAGTCAGGCAAGCATCGGATATGGTGCGCACCGTACCTATTATTGCAATTGAATATTGAGAGCGCCTGAACTGTTAATATGAAAAAGTATACCTTCTATGAGGGAATCCGTCAACGAATAAAGGATACG
>JAJZOL010000064.1 GCA_021811565.1 bacterium
CAATACATCGGTTACGATTCCTTTCACTCCTCGCGAACCGTCATCAGTGGTGCAGCGAACCTCCGCGCCGAGTTCCGAGAACTCATCCACGGCGACAAGAAGATCCTGCGTCCTCGCCCCGTTAATCACCTCCACGCGACACTTCTTGGAAGGATCGGATTTAATCTCCCGAGCCAGAAAATAGAGGGGGGGAGCGCCCACGCCTCCAGCGACAAGGATATGAGACACGTCAGGTTTGATCGATGGCTTGAAGGAGTTGCCCAAGGGACCGATCAACGAAAGCTTTTGACCGGGAATCTTATCCCGAAGCCCTTTGGTGAACACCCCTCTCGCGAGATAAAGGATGGATATTCTTCCGTTTGTTGGATCCGAGTGAAAGACGCTAAACGGACGCCGAGTATACGGGTTGAAAGATTGATCGTAAAGTATCTGAACGAAATTACCCGGAAGCGCTTCCTCCGCAATTTGCGGCGCCTCCAGAATGATTTCGAATTCGTACGCGTTTCTTTGAAAATGCGCCAGAATAGGTGCTTCAATTTGATGTTTCATATGGTCGATGGATGTTTCAATTTGATGAATTTTTGGAAAACGTCAATAGGAATAGGCTTATATGTTATCTTCCTTAACTGATAGCCCGGACAGATCCCACCCTTTCAACACATCCATTTGTTGATTGGCGGTGAGGTCAAGGTGTATCGGCGTGACGGATATCCAGTTATCCATCACCATGTGAACATCGGATTCCGGATCGGATACGTCATCCAGTATGGTTCCATGCACCCAATAATAAGCTCTCCCCCAAGGATCGATTCTTTTTTCCACTCGGTCCGTGTATTCCCGCCTGCCTTGATGCGTGATAGCAACCCCTTTTATCTTCTCTCTCTCCACTTGAGGCACGTTCACGTTTAACACGATACCCGGAGCCAATCCGTTTTTCCGGATACGAACGGCAAGCAGGCGAGCGAATTGAGAGGAAAGGGAAAAGTCATAAGGTTCCTTATCCCCCGCCACCGAGATCGCCACCGCCGGAGAACCGAGGATACAGCCCTCAATCGCAGCGGCGACGGTTCCGCTATAAGTTAAATCCCAACCTAAATTCGGCCCTGCGTTGATGCCTGACATTACAAGGTCCACGCGTCCCTCCATCAGCACATCGTACCCCAATGTCACGCAGTCCGACGGCGTTCCGTTGGATGACCAGGCTTTCGACCCGTCCAGCAGGACGGTCTCCTCGATCCTTAAAGGCTTATGCAGGGTTATTGAGTGCCCTGATGCGCTTCGGGGACGTTCCGGGGCGATAAGAAAAACCTCCCCAAGTGTCTCCAAGCCTTTCTTGAGCTCTAAAATCCCTGGGGCGTATACACCGTCATCATTGCTTAGTAAAATCCGCATGGGATATTATAGCTTGATGGGATGGCAAAATACAAAAAATCAGCGAACCCCATAATTCCCTTACAGTCCCATCGAGTGCTTGGTTACCCATCTTTTGCTCTTACTCATCCGAGCAATGCATGGAGCACGCCACAATCTCCGCACCATGCAATAGGATGAATGTGCTGAAATACATCCACACCATCAAAATAATCACCCCTCCCAAGGACCCGTATATCCTGTTGTAGCTTGAGAAATGCACCATGTAAATGGCGAAGAGGTTCTTTGCGATCTCCCAGGTCACTCCGGAAAACAACCCTCCCAGCAAGGCGTTCTTCCAAGGAACCGGTCGGTTAGGCACGAGACGGTAAAGAAAGGTGAAGAGGGCGATGGAGAAAAGGATCGGCACCCCATGCCCTGCGCTTTGCCAAAGGAAAGGGATATTACCGCTGCGGAAACCCATGATTTGTAGATGCTTACTCTCCAGCCAAGTAATCGCGGAGGTGATCGCAAAGGAGCAAAATACCATAAAAATGGTAAGCAGTGCAGTATAAAGAGCCACAAATCGTTGACGAATCCACATCCTTTTATTCTTGACATGCCAAATGGAGTTGAAAGCGCTCTCAAGATTCGCGAAAATAACGCTTGCGGAATAGAGTAAGCCCCCGATTCCAAGAATTCCCAGCGCCCCTTGATGCTGATGCGCGTTTAGGAGCGCGTCGTAAAGGATCATCCCGCTAGAGGGAAAATAGTCCATCAAACCTTCCTGGATTTTATGAAGCATCACCGGAGAGGTGCCTAGGGTCAAACCAAGGATTGCCAACGTAAGACTTAATATCGGTATCAAGGAGAGCAAAGCGAAAAAAGAGATCGCCGCCGCCATCAATGCGCCTGAATGACGATTGTAATTCTTATGTATCTTTGCGGAGTAGGATATAGCCTTCAAAAAAAACATGAACATTACGCCTTGTCATAACGTATATATGTTATAAGAACAACAAAACCATCGATTTGCAGAGGTAATGCAACAATCCTCCAAATCCGGGAACACCCCGTTAGAGTGTATTTATGTGATGGCGACGCGATTATGTTTTGCGTCGCCATCTTAGCATATGTATTGTATTCGATTTTACAGGCAAGTCTGATACCGCAACCCGCTTCATCATGGAATAGCTCCACGGTAATTCAAGAAAAAGGGCGGAACGATCCTTGTTCCGCCCTATCCTCCTTCTTTTTAATGCGTCCTCATCACCTCCTGACATACATCCTTGTGTGCCATACGCCGAAGACTAAAGCCATCTCGCCGTCAGTTTCAAAACCGAGTTTTTCAAAAAACGGGATGCACTCAATGGGAGAGTCGATTACCAGTGTGTGAAAACTGCGGAAACCGGCACCCATGACATACCACATCAGATCCGTAGCAATTCCATGTTTGCGATGCTCCTGTAGTACCGCCAATTTACCGATTTTGCCCACTCCGTCCCCCTTATCCACCAATCTTACCGTGGCTATGGGGCGTCCATAGTAAATCGCAAGGTAATGCACAGCGATGTCGTCGCATTGGTCCTGATCGCATTCAAACGGAACCCCCAATTCGCTAACGAACACGTTTCTGCGTATTTGAAAACACTCCTCCTTATCCAGTTCCCCGGAGGCAATTCTTACGCTAATATCATTCGTAAACGACCTTTCGGCGTCAGGGCGCGATGGATGCGAAGATGGATCTCTCAGGACATCCATATAGTTTGTCGTTAATTGATTGTACATCGTGAACCTCTCTCTTCGTTTATAAGATGAGCCGATAAATCGGAATTCCTCGCATCTTCGCGCTTCCTCACCGAGCCGCACCATCACTCGATCAGAATAAGATATTCGCTCAAGCAGTTGTTTCTTATTGAGATGCGAAAACCCCTTGTATTGTTACAATTGAATCCTATGAGGGGAGTGCGTAATTCGCCATCAGGAGTCTTCCCAATCGAAAGATTGGTGACAATTATCTGATTTTATGAATTACTCAATGACCTCATATCTCTTTTTTTGTTTTCACGTTTGTTAACGGACGAAATAGGATGATGGTTTCAGTTTTTTTCATCGACGACAGACTTATTTTCATGCCAAGGTCAACCGATAATCTGTATTTGGAGAACCGGATGACGATTTATGACATTCGTGCGAAAGAATGAATCGACATCCAATTGCCCCAATATGAGATATGAGAGATTATTTCGGGATACCGCCATTCACTCCCTGTCCGAATGCTCCCTGAGGATGAAGGCGTGATTCAAAATTCACATAACTTTTTAATAAAGTGGAAGAAACAAAATGAAGTGGTTTGCAAACCTCAAGACTCTTCACCAACTCTTCTTTGGAATGATTGTCACCATCGCACTGACGCTTATGGGTGGAGTCGTATCCATCGGTCGATTGGATGGGATCAATCGAAACATGGAGCTTTTATACGGCATTAGCTTGCAGAAAACATCCACTCTGGGGGAGATATCAGCATCCATCTATCAAATCCGGAATTACGAAACGCTCATTCTCCTCGACCGCGCCTTGGCAACAAATCCCCTCATGCAAGAAAAAATGCAGAAATCCTTCATTTATGTTAGCAATGATATCGACAAATACAAGCGGTTCCCGTTGACCGATCGGGAGAGAAACGATTTCACGAGTTTCGAATCCGCCTGGTTTCACTACATGCAATTGCACAACCAAGCGATGGGGCTACTAGGTTCCGGCAAAATCAGCAAGGCGCACTTTTTCCTACGAGGACCAATAAGCTCGGGCTTCACCTCGCTTGAAAATCAACTGGACAATATTGGAAAACAAACCAGCGATCTTAATAATCGGATTATCACGGCGCAAACCAAGGCGTATCATGTCGCAAGGCTAATGATATTTCTCACTCTTCTCCTTTCCATCGCCTTGATCCTGTTCCTGCACGGTGCGCTATATCAAACAATCGCTGTTCCAATTCGCCGGTTGGCGACAATCACTAGTAATGTGGCGAGAGGATCAAACGCCGAACAGATAACCTACCATAGCGAAGATGAATCCGGCAAATTGGCCAATAGCCTTCGAGAGGCGGTACGATATCATCAAGAGATGACGGAAATCGCCGGTATGGTCGCAAACGGCAACCTGAAAACTCTCTTCCTGGAACGAGGAGAAAAGGATGAACTCGGCAAGGCTTTCAACCATATGATTGAGAAGCTTCGCTTGTTGGTGGGAGAGGTGCATGAGAGATCCGTTACACTGAAGAACATTTCCGCCAAGGTGTTGGAGTCAACTGCGAGATATGACAAAGACGTCCATGAGATCATCCACAGCCTGAACGATATCACACAAACGACCGCACAAGCAGCCGTTGCGACGCAGGAAATGACGGAAGGTATTGAACCACAAGCGGGATTCGCTTCCGAAGTGTCGAATGATGAGGAACTTCTGCGAAAGAAAATAGATCTTGTTAGCGAGTCCTTAACTAGACAGGCTGAAAAAACAGAAATGACGGGAAAAGAGTTGGGGAAAGCTCAAAACTGCATTCGCCATATGTCTGTCCTCGCAAGGCATCTGTCGGATGTCCTGGAAAACGCTTCCGGAAAGTCCTATGAAGGAAATCAAATGCTCTTTCGTTCGATAAATATGATCAAAGAGGTTCACGTGAACATTCAAAGTTCCGCGAAAAGGATCGGCGAACTGGATGCGCATAGCCAAGAGATAGGTCAAATCGTGGAAACGATCAATCAAATCGCGGAACAGACCAACCTTCTGGCGTTGAACGCCGCGATCGAAGCCGCTAGAGCCGGTGAACACGGAAGAGGGTTCGCCGTCGTGGCGGATGAGGTGAGAAAGCTTGCGGAAAGATCAGCAACAGCGACCCAGGAGATAGCATCCTTGATTGAAACCGTAAGAGGGAGTATCGAACACGCAGTGGAAGCGATGGAACGAAGTGAGAAGGATGTCGAAATCAGCGTCAAGATGGCGGAGAAAGCCGGTGAATTCATCCGAACAGCGGTGAAATCGGCGGAGAATATCCATGAAGGAGTGACACAAGTCGAGCAAACAAATAATGGCTTGAACTCATCCATCCAAGCGGCTTGTGATTTCGCGATGTCAACATTGCAAACCGCCCGCGAGAACCTTGCAAGCGTGCAACAGATGTCCGAACATGCGAATAAGGTCTCAACCTCCATTTCCGCCCTCGCCTCCATCACACAACAGACAGCAGCGGGTACGGAGGAGATAAGCGCGTCACTGAAGGAGGTTGTCGGTGGTGCACGGAACGTTACGGATATCCTCACCCTGCAATCCGCCCAGATGGAAGCAATCAAAGCGATGGCGAACACACTGAACAACATGGCGAATCAGTTAAACGATGCGATAAGCCGTTTCACTTTCGAGGATTCCAATGCCGCACCAAACGAGGTTAAGTTACGAATGATCGCATAGTTTGAATATTTCTCATACCGGCCATGCCAAATCAATTGATTCGTTGTTTCCAGCCGGTTTATGCGTGATAGGATGGATTGAAGAAGTTAATATACGGTAAACATGGGCATGGCGATTCCATGCCCATGTTTGACTTGCATCCTGACCGGGAACAGTGTATCCTACTTAACGTAAGAGGTAATTGCAAAATTCAGAAAATGAGGCTATTATCGCTCATTTCACGCTCGGCTAAATACCTTCAAACGAATTGTGCAATTACCTGGTAATAATATATTTCATGAAATACAGTGGATATCCGACACATCGGACATGATATATTATCCAAAATGGGGATGTTGCCACTCCTCGTTTTTTTATATCTCTCAACGAAAAGGAGATGAATGATGAGAACTCTCATTACAGGAGCGACAGGTTTCGTCGGACGGCATGTGGTTAATACGCTGCTGTCCGGCGGACATACGGTTCGCGCCATGGGGCGTAACTCCGAAATGCTTGCTGCGTTGAAAGCACAGGGATGCGAAACATTCATGGGGGATTTGCTTGATGAAAAGAGGCTCGGAGGCGCGGTGGAAGGGATTGAGGGGATCGTACACTGCGTCGGAATTATCATGGAGCCAAAAGGGGTGAGTTTCGAGTCGATTGTCAGGGACGGAACGCTCAATCTGGTGCAAAACGCAGTCAAAGCCGGGGTGCGTCGCATCGTTTATGTGAGCGCCATGGGAGTACGAGCCAATGCGAAATCGCGTTATCATCAGACCAAGTGGGATGCTGAGGAGATGATACGCAGAAGCGGCATGGAATATGTCATTCTTCGTCCCTCCATCATATTCGGGCCGGAGGATAAGTTCATTCAACAATTTCTATCCATGCCTGTAATCCCGCTGCCAAATGCGGGAGCGCAAAAATATCAACCAATCTATGTGGATGACTTGGCTCAAATCATTCAATTATCGTTGGAGACTGAGGGTTTGCTGAACAAAACCGTTGACGCCGGCGGACCTGTGCAACTCTCATTCAAAGAAATAATGCAGACCGCCATCAAGGTATCGGGAAAGCGCAAACCGTTCGCTTCAGCGCCGATGTTCCTCATGGGTGCACTCTCCAAAATAGCAGACCCTATGCAAAAGATCAGCCCAGCACTCACCCCCCTTACCAAGGACCAGTTCCTGATGATGCAAGAGGATAACATCGGGGACAATACCCAGTTAACTCAGGCTTTTCCGAACCTCAAATTAACCTCTCTGGAGGAGGGATTGCGTAAATACATGGGAACGAAAAAATAATGGATGCCCCATCAAATATATGCATGAATGGCATAAAATATGCAATTTTAGCATTATCAGAGTACTGCGGCATCATGGTGATCACCCGCTTCATGGGGTGTTCGAAGGAGTGAATCCATATAACATCATGCATCCAAGGATAGCAGCTGCTGTTTCTAAAAACAATTTGTGATTTTGTGTGATACGAAAGGGAGAATCAAATGTCCGCGATGAGATTTGGATTTTCGAAAGCATTCACGTTAATTGAATTGCTTGTTGTTATTGCTATTATCGCTGCGATGGCAGCCATCATTTTTCCTGTTTTCGCCGCCGCACGCACGACGGCGCAAAAAGCGGTTTGCATGAGCAATGAAAAGCAAATCGCTTTGAGCATCATGATGTATATTCAGGACTACGATGAAAGAACCCCTCGCGCCGTAAACAACGCTTCCACCTCTCGGAAGCTAACCGTTACCGCCATGCCCCAAGTAGCGGGGGATAACGCCTTTCTCCCTGCGGACACAACACGGGGTAGGATTACAGGATTTCTGTTTCCCTATGTAAAAAACGTGCAAGTGTGGAGATGTCCCTCTGACCCGGTAATTTGGGACCCAAGTGTTCTTAGCCCCAACGGTTCGCTTTCCATTGCAAACGCCACGAGCTATCACCTCAGCATCTACCTTACGGGGTCCTTGGTGGATGTCAACAACGAGATCACTTCGGGAGACGGCGTTGCGAACGCTGCGGTGCCAATTATCAGTCAAACCATTTTGGCGAGAGATGGTGACGCCAGTGATGGGACAAATGTCGAAAATCTCAACGCTGTGGGAGGGGCATTAATCGGTGAACAACTATACACCAAGCATAGCGATCACACACAAGGGGTGAGGCATGGAGGCAAGGGAAATTACATTATGCTGGACGGGCATGTGAAAACGCTGGCTCCATCGCAAGTCAGTCCAATGGCCGCTGATGACGACCCGGATCATCCATGCCTCGGATGCGCGGATCAGATTAATCCGGAGGCTGAAGCCTTCTGGAATATCGTTCAATGAAGAAGTAATTGCGAAATTCAGAAAATGAGGCTAATATCGCTCATATCACGCTCGGCGAAATTCCTGAAAAACGATTTTTGCAATTACCTGTGAATAGGACAGTAAAATCCTAGACGGAGGAGGATTCCATATCAAACTTCTCCCCCGCTTTGATTCGTATACCTCTCGCCCAATCCGACGCGTTCATTCTCCTGCCGCTTTCGGGCTGTACCTCGCGCAATTCTATCGCCCTGTCCGAGCACGCAACCACTACGGAGTCATGCTCAATTGATAGGATGGTTCCGGGAGCTATGTTCGTCTCCACCGAAATCGCCGCAGTATATATCTTTATCCTTCTCCCGGCGAAGGATGTGAATGCTCCGGGCTTGGAGCACATCGCGCGAATGCGATTGCGGCACATCTCCGCCGACTGCTCCCAGCGAATAACGGCGTCCTCAGATTGCAGGGATGGGGCGTAGGTTGCCCGGGAATCGTCTTGAGGAGTTATTGGACAACTCCCTTCCACAAGCCTATCCAATGTTTCGAGCAATAGATCGGCGCCCAATTCAGAGAGTTTGGATGTGAGAGAATCCGAATCATCGTCGGGGTCTATCGGAAGCGATCTTTGCAGCAAAATATCGCCACGATCCAAGGAAGGGGTCATCCACATCGTGGTCGCCCCGGTTTCGTGATCTCCATTGAGGAGAGAGTGTTGTATGGGCGCCGCACCGCGCCATGCAGGCAACAGGGAAGCGTGCACGTTTATTGGTCCATACTTCGGTATGTTGAGGAGTTTCCGGGGAATTATTTGACCATATGATGCGAGTACAAACACCTCGGGGGCTATTTTTTGAACCTCCCCTATGAATGAGGGGGATTTCACGATCTCAGGTTGAAAAATTGGCGCACCTATCTCCAGCGCCAACTGCTTGACGGGTGAAAACCCAGGTTGCCTGCCGCGTCCGCGAGGACGATCCGGCTGTGTCACCACCCCAAGGATGTCATGTTCAGACGACTTGGATAGTAAATGAAGCGTCGGAACGGCGAAACTCGAGGTTCCAAAAAAGAGAATCCGCATTTAAATATGAAGGTTGGCGAAAGGAACGGATACAATCCGGAATGAAAGGTATCAATCCAACGCTAATTCAGCTTCACCGCTCTCGCTCTCCGCATCCACGGGCAAATGCCATTGAAGTGTTTCAGGGTCGGCGCGATCAATAAACAACACACCGTCCAAGTGATCCACTTCATGCTGGATCACACGCGCCTCCATCTCGGTAGCTCGTCTTCGGAAAGGACGGCCAAGCATATCCATCCCTTTGACGATCACCTCGTACGCTCGCTTAACATCCCCTTCCAAAAGCGGTATGGAGAGACATCCTTCCGGACCAACCTGTTCACCTTTCATGGAGATAATACGGGGATTCAATATTACTCGGGTGGGCTGATCCTCACCCGGAAGGTGATAGATGATGACGCGTTGGGACACCCCGATTTGGGGCGCGGCGAAACCCACGCCGTTCGACGCAGCCATCGCGGCTTTCATCCTATCCACCAACGTTCTCGTTTCAGCAGTGGGTTTTGAAATCGGAACGGCTTTTTGCCGAAGCACATCCGCAGGATACTTCACCACATCGTTCTCAATTTCGCTCCAGCATTTACGGACTTCTTCTGTTAACTCCAACTCAAATCTCATTCTTTTCCCTCGTATCGATATACAATTATACCCTCCTTTCATGGGAGAGCCTGGGGTCGGCAACTAAGGTATACGAATCAGGCGAAAATGATGTTCCTATATTGACTGTGATATGTAATGCAGACGAAGCTATGGGTTGAAGAGGCTGTCAATCCGACGCGAAAGGGGATTGGGGTTCACGCCTTTCCATCTTGCAAGCGTCTCCCATCCCCACCCCTCACGGAGCAGGTTCGCGAGCGAACGCACCGGATCTCCTGTAATTTTGGAAATCAGCATGATCGCGTCGATGTCATCGAGTCCAAATCCTTGATCCCGCAGATTCAAAATGACCGAACCGAATTTAGGATGCATTGAGATCAATCGTGAGGCGTAGTAGTGCTCAATCTCAGAATCCAGAGTTCGCGCAACCCATTGCAAGTCCGTCGGGTCGTTCTGTCCCATTACGGCATAATCCATGCAGCCGACATGGTACGTCACAATGTAATCTCCGTCGGAATATCTTCCAGCCTGCATGATGGAGGAACTGGATGGCAGGGTCAGACAATCCTTGGATTCACAAACCGTGATGTTGGATAAACCGTCCGTGTAACGAAGGCAAACGGTTGCCCCTCCCTGAAGGTCCATCAATTCGCATTGCTCGAAATCGAATCCAGGCGGCATCCGCACGGGAACAGTGACATTGAATTTCACCAGTTTGGAAACGGGGGATACCGTGTGGTAGATCAAAGACTTGGAAAGATTCACCCGAATGAGCCGGTCCGGAAAGTGATATTGAAACACCTTGGTGGGGATATATTTAACATAGCTGATGTGTGAAAAAAGCGACAGCCCAAGTGTGTTTCCGGACATATCATTCACTTGGTGACAAAGCGGCATCCCTGTGGATTTATCCAACCAAACCTTTATGATGCGCAAGGGGTGATATCTGGGAATGAGTTCAATAGTGTAACAATCTCTGTTCGCTATCACCTGATTGTTCAATTGCCGTAATGTATAATTCCGCTGGATGAGTCGTATTCGACACTCAATCTGTTTCTCATCGAGGTTGGAGTGAGAGGAGCGCATGATGATAACGGAATGGGTATGGCTCTCCCAGCGTTTCATCCACATCCCATCGTCCACAATCACCGACCCTTTTTTGGAAAAAGGATATTGGTCCTTTATTATCGTCTTCCCCGAACGGGAATGAACGATAGTTCGAATAACGGTTTGAGATACCCCGTCCCGAAAACATGTCATCACCATTTGATCGCCGCGATAATTCAGATTGCGACCATCAGTCACGAAATGGTAAATGAGACGATCCATCAGATGGGCGGAGGCGGATTCAGCGTATACGGGCGAAACGCATACAGGCGCGATAATTACGCATGGCAACAATAGGAGGATCCCTATGTTTTTCCTAATTCTCCGTGCAAGCATCATTTTTTACCAGTGCGCAAGTGCAAAACGCTTCATTCAGCGATTTTCATTACCTACACCACGCCGAAAGGTTTCGTGGGAAGTGAATAGAAGCAATTACTTGCAGTATATGGATTAACGGAACCTAGGAAAGGTTGTGTTCTGTTGAATCGTCACGGAATCCGCAGGGGATATGGACGGACCATTGAATACCGGCAACGAGTTATCCCAATCGTATGGACGATGTATGTAAAGATAGTCCTTGGGCATCACCAGTATGGGACGATCTATGGATGTTGGGGTCAGATTTGCCGCCATAGTCCCTATTTGGGGGGTGTTTGAAGGCATGTGGGTATAAATCGAAACAACCGCCAATGCAACGGAAACGGTTGCAGCAACTATGCTCCAGCGAAGTTTCATCTTCGGTTGTTCAAAATACCCCGCCCATTTGTATAGATAAGAGCAGGAAGCGTAAGCCGGCTGATCTAGCTTTAAGTTGCTGATGAGATCCTCCTCGAAATCCTCCCGGGGATTAACCACCGGAAGCGAGGACATGATGTTCTTCGTCTCCATAATGAAGTCATACTCATGTTGACAATCAGGGCAACTCTTCAAATGTTCTCGAATGGATATTCGATCAAAACGATTGACTTCCCCGTCTATATATGCATCTAACAGGTGACAAACCCTACGACAATTCACTTTGAAATCTCCCGCTGCTAGCATCCATATATCTTTGAAGCTTGCTTCGCAGCATTTTTCTTCCTCTATGCAACCGAGAACGGACTGTTCCCAGAGAACATCCAAGCGTCTCGGCGATCTCCTCATAAGACAGCCCCTCCACGTCGGCCAATATCACCGATTTCTTGAACTCAATCGGAAGGCTATCCAAAGCGTTCTGAATCCGTTCGTCCAACGCCTTTTCCATCAGTTGAGACCCAGGATCCCCTTTCGGGTCCGGTATTTCGAGACGGATGTCCATCTCCTGCCCTTGCTTCACTATCGGCTGGTCGAGCGATTGTATCTTCGCTCGCGGGCGTTTTCTCAACTCATCCACATACACGTTCGAAATAATTCGGTATAACCAATTCTCAAACGGCATGGATCGGTTATATCGATCAAAAAATCTATAGGCTCTCAAGAAAGCCTCTTGTACAATGTCCTCGGCATCCGCGTGATTGCCCGCAAATCGATAAGCGATATTATATGCTTGACGATGGTGGCGGCGAACCAATTCTTCAAATTCTTTTTTGTCTACACGCGCGTGCTCAATGTAAGATCCGGTATATTCCATGATTTTTTCATCCTGCATGCTTCTGTTTTGGGTTACGGATAAAAGATGGGTTCAAGTTCCCATTGTTTTCGAAGCATCTAATGTTTTATTTATGAGATGTCGTTAATTCCGTTGCTGAAACCCTCAACATCCGATAAGCCGATCCGCCATGCTCCATGAATCATAATCCTTAAATCACATGCATGTCATTACGAGACTTTTATCCGGGAGTAAGGCGCTCTTACTTATCTAAGCGAATTTTTTGTTAAAATGGTTTCTATGCCATAAAATTTTCAAACCATTCAACGTCAGCATCTCATCAACTATTCGTATCGTCTCGCATTCCTTGCTGATCAGAGTAGCCAGTCCCCCGGTGGCGATCGCTGGCGCATCCTCTCCTAACTCATTGCGAATTCGCTTCACCAACGCATCCACCTGACCCGCAAAACCGAAGATGATGCCACTCTGCATCGCCTCCATGGTCGACCTGCCGATTGCGTGTTGAGGGGCTATCAGCTCAACCCTGTATAATCTCGACGCCGCCTGAAACAGCGCATTGGAGGAGATACCTATGCCCGGAGCGATGGCGCCGCCCAAATAATCCCCCTCTGCGGTTAATGCATCAAAAGTCGTGGCTGTTCCGAAATCCACCACGATCGCCGGACCGCCGTATTTCTGTTTGACCGCCACTGCGTTCACCAAGCGATCCGCTCCTATCTCGGATGGATTGTGGTAAAGAGCTTTCAACCCAAAATCCGTCTCCGGTCCAATCACCACGGGATCGATATCAAAGTAATTACGCGCCACCTTCGCAAGTGTTTCCGTCATCGTCGGCACCACGCTTGAGAGGATGAAACCGTCCAAATCCCCCTTGTGAAGTCCCTTGCTTTCCAATAGATGCATTATCAGCAAACCATGCTCGTCAGTCGTTCGTTCCCTGTCGGTGCGCACGCGCCAATCCGCCTGAAGCAACTCTCCGTCAAAAACCCCAAGAACTATGTTCGTATTTCCTACATCGAGAGTGAGAAGCATATTTTCAATCCTTTTATAATCTCCGAAAAAAAATCTATTTGAGGTGGCTCTGTATCTTTTGAAAAAAAAGACCATATAAGGTGCGAAAGTCCCTCAAGGCGAATTTGGCGCATTTATGAATTCAGATTTTGTATGTATGGAAATTACCAATGATTCCATATCCCTAGAATATGCGTTGTTGTCACCGTGATGCCCTATAAAGGAGAGCTTTCCGTCTGGCGACGCACGCAATCACTGTTTTCCTAAGGATCTTAAGGCCTCTTTCCCCCCTCGAATCAGATGATCTATCTCACTGTCCCCCATTGCTGTTGAGAGAAACGCGCATTCATATTGCGAGGGAGGATAATAGATTTCTTGCTCCTGCATTAGCCTGAAAAATCTGGAGAAAATATCCGTGTCGCTTGTCAATGCTTGAGCGTAGTTGAGAACGGGCCCATCCGCGAAAAACAGCGTGAACATGGATCCAATTTGATTGATTGAAACCCTCACGCCAGCCTCGTGCGCGGCTAAGCGCCATTCCTGAGCCACATGGCGCCCCATCTCATCCAAACGGGAGTACATGCCGGGATCTTCGTTGATTATCATTAAAGTCTCCAAGCCCGCAGTGATCGCGAGAGG
Organism: bacterium; assembly: GCA_021811565.1. GTDB lineage: Bacteria > Armatimonadota > Chthonomonadetes > Chthonomonadales > CAJBBX01 > DTKV01. Next base: position 14,140 of record JAJZOL010000064.1, read on the forward strand.
ATTGCCTGATAGCGTTCCAGCCTGATAAACCGGTCCCACAGGCGCCACCATATCCATGATCTCCGCCCCGCCGCCATATGCCCCCACTGGCAGACCTCCGCCTATGATCTTTCCGAATGTGGTGATATCCGGCTTGACATGATATAATTCCTGAGCACCGCCTTTTGCAACACGAAAGCCAGTCATAACCTCATCGAATATTAACAAGGCTTTGAAATGACTGGTGATATCCCGCAAGGATTGCAGGAAGGAAGGCATTGGAGGAACGCACCCCATATTGCCCGCGATCGGCTCGACAATCACCCCGGCGATATCCTCCCCATAATCCTCGAACGCCTTTCTAACCGCATCCACGTCGTTATATGGCAGGGGAATGGTGTCTGACGTTGTTCCGAAGGGAACCCCTGCGCTGTCCGGCAAGCCGAGCGTAGCGATCCCCGAGCCGCTTTTCGCCAACAGACAATCGGCGTGCCCGTGATAACACCCCTCGAATTTGATTATCTTGTTTCTTTTGGTGAACCCTCGCGCTAGGCGAATGGCGCTCATGGTGGCTTCCGTTCCACTGGAAACAAAGCGGACTTTCTCCACGCTTGGAACCATGTGTGTAATGATCTCTGCGAGACGCAACTCCAACTCCGTCGGAGCGCCGAAAGTCCACCCCAATGCCAACTGGTGCCGCAACGCCTCCGCGATGCGTGGGTGAGCATGACCGAATATTAGAGGTCCCCAACTGCAAACGCAATCCAGAAAACGGTTTCCGTCCACGTCTATGATCCATGCACCCTCGCCCCGTTGAATGAACAGCGGGTTTCCCCCCACCGATTTAAACGCTCGAACCGGAGAGTTCACCCCGCCGGGAATCTTCGCCAAGGATTCCTGGTAGAGCCTATTCGATATATTCGTATTCATATATCCCCCTTTTAGTTACACACTCATGCCATCAATTTGGAAATTCAACAAGCGGCAGGCGCAAAGGGCTTTAAAATAATCCCAGCATCACGGCTTGCTATGCGGTTCCAAGATGCCCGATGCACTCCGCCAATGTAGCAAACTCCTTCAGAGAAAGCGTTTCGCCGCGACGGGAACAGTCGATGCCTGCATCATCCATAGCCTTTTCCAAGCTCGATTTCCCCTCTTTGCCAAAGTCGGCTAAAAGAGCGTTCAATAACATCTTACGCCTTTTGCCGAATGCCGAGCGCACGACACGAAAGAAAACATCCTCATTCTTGACATCAATCGCCCCTGCAGCGTAAGGATCCAGTTGGATCACCATGGAATTCACCTCCGGAACCGGCACAAACGAGTTGCGCGACACTTTAAATAGGGGGGATACCTTTGCGTGATACTGCGCGAAAACGCTCATCGATCCGTAATCCTCATCACCGGGTGGAGCGCACAGCCTTCGAGCCACCTCCTCCTGCACGAGCAAGACGATTCGCCTGATACTATGCTTGTTACTCAATAGCCTTTCTAGTATTGGGGTTGTGATGTAATAAGGGATGTTCGCCACCACCATGCCGCTCCGATCCTTAAACGCCTCATTCAGTAGCGACGGAGTGTCAAGCTTTAGAAAGTCATCGAAAATTAAACGGACATTGGGATGGTTTTGCAGGGTTTTTTTCAGTATCGGTTCCAACAGGGGGTCTATCTCCACCGCCGTGACCAAAGAACAAAAATCAGCGAGGGACCGGGTTAACGAACCAAGTCCCGCGCCGATTTCCAGTGTGCGATCATCGGATTGAAGGACTGCCGCCCTTACAATCCGATCAAGCGCATTACGGTCACAAAGGAAGTTTTGCCCCCAACGTTTGCGGGGTTTTAAACCCTGCTCGCGTAGAAGAGCGTTGGCATTCGATGGTATCGCTGGATCGTTCATGTTCGTACCGGATGGAGTTCAGTGTTATACTTTTTATCGATAAATGAGGATCAACCCTCATTTTACCCGAGTTGCCGTATAACCTTCGTCAATCCAGAATATGAACGATCACCTTTCTCCGACCGAAGTTGTTCGCTTCCTGTCGGTTGTTGAAACCGAGATCGATGCGGTCCCCTTTGATCGCACGTCCCGTGTCTGCTGCGATTGCATAACCGTAGCCTTCGATATAGAGCCTTGTGCCGAGCGGAATGTATTTCGGATCTACTGCAACCACGCCGTGACCAACTTTAATGCCGGTAGCCGTTCCGCCGGAGTACCCTCCGTTATCGGACGCGGCGGGGCTGTAAGCGGTCGCGATCATGATAAGTGTATTGCGTCCGGAAAAATATCCGCGGGAGGGCAGGTCCCCTCTGTTTCCGATGGCTATTACTTCCGGTACGGGTTTTTTCAAGATTTTGGAGGAGACTAGCTCGTGCTTGATCTCCTTGCCATCCTTGATGCATACCCTGTAGATGCATAGTTTTTCGCCGTTTATCCCGGTGCGAATGGTTTTGCTCAAACCATCGCACAGTTCGGAGTTGCTTCTCCTGAGGGTGGGATAGGGGATCGGCATGCGCAGCTCAACTCTCTTCACAGTAACCTGTTCGGAGGACTGAGATCTGTCGCCCTTTGCGAATGATGGTGTCCCAAGAGCCAAAATGGCGAAAGTCAATAACGTCGCCATAAAAATATGTCTCTTCGGATAGCTCGCTTGGACGGATGCAGGATTTGACACAGTCATCCCTCCTTTCTCGCTCCATAAGTCCATGGAACGAGAGCCCTTTTGGATTTGCCAACGAACTCCCTGATTCACTTCCCGTATGGAAGTGTAGCGTGTGACCTTTTAGAATCCGCCACGGCAGGCGATGGGACTGTAGCATACTTTTTCCGGGGGAGTCAATACCCACGAGGGGAATTTCGATATTTTTCTTGAATTTTTTTCGGTATTCAGGATGTCTCCCGGTGACAAAGTTGCGAACAGAATGATTTTTTTCGCGTCCGCTAATATCGATTTTCCTACTCTTCTCACTTGACATTTCCATCGTTTTCTTTGTATCCTTATAGTTAGCGCTCTCAAATGATGAGTGCTAATTCCCATCAATTCATACATGCTGGCAGTCTGATGACTGTCGCTGTTCTATTAAACAATGGAGGTGCGGAAATATGCCATTACGACCATTGGGAACCAAGGTGGTTGTTGAACCAGCTGCGGAGGAGGAGAAGACCGCAGGCGGGATCGTTCTTCCGGATTCAGCGAAGAAAAAACCCCAACAGGGAAAAGTCATCGCCGTTGGTAACGGCAGGGTGCTGGACGATGGCTCGGTAGCGCCAATCGCCGTAAAGCCTGGAGACACAATCATTTACAGCCGCTATGGCGGTACCGAGGTGAATCTAGAGGGCAAGGACTACGTCATTTTGGACGAAGATCAGATTTACGCAATTCAAGCATAGTGCATGCGCGGTACGGGTCGATGACAGACGCCCGGATGCGCCAAGGAGGTAAATATGGCAGCTAAGGAACTTTTGTACGAAGAAGAGGCGCGCCGCGCCCTGGAGCAAGGCGTCAATACCGTGGCAAATGCCGTTAAAGTGACGCTCGGGCCAAGGGGACGGAATGTCGTGCTGAGTAAGTCATGGGGATCCCCAACGATCACCAAGGATGGTGTTTCCGTGGCGAAAGAGATCGAGTTGGAAGGGTCCTTCCAAAATATGGGAGCTCAACTCGTGCGTGAGGTGGCATCCAAAACGAATGACGTGGCGGGAGACGGAACCACGACCGCAACCGTATTGGCGCAAGCCATTGTAACCGAGGGTTTGCGTTACGTCGCGGCGGGGGGGCAAC